>NZ_JBEZEX010000001.1:0-473685 GCF_040649115.1 Micromonospora sp. NPDC049049
TGAACCCGGAGACCCGTCAAGGTCACGCTCGATCCTGGTTGTAGTCGTTTCGTGGTGTGTGGAGACCACTACATCCAGGATGTTGCACGATCTTGCGGGTGAGGGGGTCAGGTCAGGGGATAGAGGGCAAGGGCCGACGTCCTGGGGTTTGTGGTTCGGCGCTGGGCCTGGCGCCCAGGGCTAGGCTCGGCCTGTGGATGAGGTCCTGATAATGGTGGTGTTCGTGGGCTGCCTGGCGGCGGTCCTGGGCACCCTCTGGTGGCTCGCGTCCCGGGTTCGTCGCCGGGGTATCGGTGGCGAGGTCATGGGTCCGTTCGAGGAGATGTGGCACCCCGCGGCGCACCGGTTCCGGGCCGAGATCCGGGTGCAGGAGAGTCGCGCTGTACCGATGCCACCACAGGGTGGCAAGCGCAATGAGCTCGGCGACAACGCCGCCGAGCTGACCCGAGACCTGAGCTGACCCCAGACTCCAGCCGGACTCGGGCTTCAGGACGTCTTCGGTCCGCAGACGTAGCGGGGCTCCGCGTCGTAGCGCCAGGTGAACTTCTCCCGCTTGACCACCGCGCCGCCCTTCTTGATGACCCGGAAGGCGTCCTGGGTGAAGCCGTTGATGCCGTTGGTCTCGATGCACGAGGGGCCGGGAGTCAGGTGGATCTGCTTCGGCGTGGTGATGTTGCGGCGCGGCCCGTACTCGGTCTTCACGCTGTCGTAGATCTTCGTGCTCCAGATCGACACGGTGATCGTGCTCGACGTGTACGACGTGTCGATGAGCACGCCGTACTCGGTGTTGTTGCGGAACTTGAAGTCCAGATTCGGCCAGAAGATTGTCGACTCGATGACCGCCGGGTACCTGTCGAACCAGTACGAGTGCGGCTTGTGCTCGACGTCCTCCAGGCCCGCGTAGTAGGTGGCGTTGAACAGGGTGGTGGTGAACTGCGAGGTGCCGCCGCCGACGCCCGGCACCAGCTTGCCGTCGAGGATGACGGGTGCGTCCCGGTAGCCCTGGGCGTAGCCGCGTTCGCCGGTGTGCCCGTTGAGCGAGAACGTCTTCCCCGGCAGTACGACAGTGCCGTCGACCTTCCTCGCGATGGTCGCGATGTTCTGGCTGCGCGACGAGGCCATGCCGCCGGTGAACCGGGTGGTGAAGGTCGACACCCGCTCCTTGATGCCCAGCCCGGCGAGCTTCTCCCCGGTGAGTTGCGGCGGCGTCGGCTTCAACTCGCCGGTCACCTCGCGGCCGTCCACCTTCGGCAGCGCGGCCAGCAGGTCTCGACCGAGGGCTGCCGTGTCCAGCTGCTGCCCGGCTTTCCCCTCCTTGGCGGTCGGCCGGCCACCGGAGATGGTCATCGTGGCGTCCTTCGGCGGCACCTCGATGGCGGTCAGCTTGTCGCCGAGCGCCGCCCGCAGCCGCTTGACGTCCACCGAGGGGGTGAGCTTGCCGGTCTTGTCGGCACCGAACCGGAGGCTCTTCGCGATGGCGGCGGGCGGGATCGTCACCTGGCCCTTGTTCGTCCGCAGGGTGACCGGTGCGGCGACCGCCGGCTTCGCCAGCTCGCTGACCATCCGGTCCAACTCCTCGGCGGTGGTCGCCGGGTGGGTTTCCACAAGGGGAACGGTGACCGGGGCGCCGGCCAACCAGCCGGTGCGGACCACCTCGGCGGAACGCTCCGGGTTCAGAGCCAACCCGGGCTTGGGCTGGACGACCTTCGGCGTGGTGCCCTGATAGGTGATCGCCGGCATCGTCATGCCCTGGGCCTGGTCGCCGAGCACCTTACGGAGGGCGTCGTCCAACCGGTCCACGTCGACGGTCACCACGGGCTCGACGGTGCGGGAGCCGACCAACCGGCTGACCGGGTGTGCGTCGGCCTCGGCGGCTGCCGCGACGGTCGCCGGCACGTCGACGGTCAGCCCCACGTCGGCGGGGTTGATCTCGGCGGTGCGCCCGTCGACGGTGACCTTCAGCGGTGTGGCCAGCGTTGCCGCCCGCCGGTCCAGCTCCGCCCGCAACTCCCGGTCGGCGTCCGCGCGGCTCCGGCCGCCCAGTTCGGTGCCGAGCACGCTGGTGCCACGGGGAACATCACCGGCGTACGCCCAGGCGCCGGCACCCGCCACGGCGGCGAGGACGCCACCGGTGATGCCCGCGGCGAGCAGCATGCGCACCCGACGCGGCCGGCGCGGGCCGCCGTCCGGCTCGCCGGGGGCGGCTGTGGTGACCGGCTCAGGTCCGTCCGGCCAGGTGACCGCGGTGACCTGCACGGTGGGCCGGTCGTCGGCGGGTGGACTGTTTTCGCCGTACAGCGTCACTGCAACCTCGATCGCCAGGGTGCCGCGGGAGGTCCTCCCTCCCGGAGCCACCTACGGTAACGAATGCCCGGCCGTCCTCGTCGGCTGCGCCCAGCCAGCGCTGCTACCGCGTGTCGTTCGGCGTGTCGCATCGGCCCGGGGGCGGTGCCGACGGCCGATCATCGACGTGGCACGGTGACCGGGTGGGCACTGCGGAGCGGGTGTTGGCGTACGGGGGCGGATCGCTGGACCGGGCGGGACCGTTGCGCACCGATCCGACGCGGTTGGACGCGCTGCTCACCGGGTCGACCGCCGTGCTGTTGCCGATGTGGCGGGACCGTTGTCTCGTCGACGGGCACGGGCCGGTCCGGCTCAGCGCGGAACGCGCGGCACTGGTCCGGTCCGCCGCCGGCGAGACCGTCTTCCTGGGGCTCGACGGGGAGGCCGCCGTGTTCGCAGCGGACCTCTCGGCGCTACCCGAGCAGTCCGCCGTCGAGATGGCCGGTGCGGTGCGGTCCGTCGACGTGCGGGCACTGGTCGGGCGGCTCGAACACGGCGAGGCGGCCGTCCTGGCGTACGCCAGGGGTTTGTTGCACTGGCACCGGCAGCAGCAATTCTGCGGGACGTGTGGCGCGCCGGCCGTCGCCGGCGGTGGCGGGCACCTGCGAACCTGCACCGGCACGGGGTGCGGACGTCTGCTGTTCCCCCGGATCGAGCCGGCCATCATCGTGTTGGTCGAGGCACCCGGTCGGTCGGGGCGCTGTCTGCTGGCCCGGCACGCGGGCGGGGCCGAGGACGCGTACTCGACGCTGGCCGGCTTCGTCGAGATCGGCGAGAGCCTGGAGGACGCGGTCCGTCGGGAGATGGGCGAGGAGGCGGGCGTGACCGTCACCGATGTGACCTACCAGGGGTCACAGGCGTGGCCGTTCCCCGCCGGCCTGATGGTGGGCTTCCGGGCCACCGCCACCTCCGACGAGGTACGCGTGGACGGCGAGGAGTTGCTGGAGGCGCGCTGGTTCACCCGGGCGGAGCTGCGGGACCGGGTGGCCTCGGGTCGCCCGCTCGGTCGGGTGGACTCGATCGACCACCGACTGCTGACGGACTGGCTGGCGGAGGGCTAGTCGGGTCGGCCGCCGGAACCGGGGCGGGCCGACGCGCCGTCACCGCCATCAGCGCGGTGGTGCCGATGGCCGTGCCCAGGGCCGCGAGGAGGAGACCGGGGACGGTGTGGGGCCGGAGGGTCGCGGTGACGGCCACCAGGCCGGCCACGCCCAGCCACAGCGGTGCCGCCGCCCAGCGCGCGCCGGCCGCGAGGCGGTCGTTGAGCAGCACGAACGTCACCGCGTAGAGCGCACCGACCGCCGCGAAGAGGGGCGCGTACCGGCCCAGGTGGTCGTAGCCGGGCCCACCGGCGAGACGGAAGGCGAGCCCCCCGGCGAGCGTCGAGGCGAGAACGAGCACCACGCCGCACCCGCCTGTCACCGCGAGCGCGACAGTTCGGCTGCGCCGGTCACCGCGGGCCAGCCTCGGTAGGGCGAGGACGGCGGCTACCTGCGGTGCCCAGAGCGCGCCCTTGCTCAGGACGGTGCCGACCGAGTACGCCCCGGAATCCGACGGGGGCAGCAGTTGCCGGGACAGCAGCAGGTCGGCGTAGGAGACGACGAGCATCGCCAGTGTCGCACCGCAGCCGGCAACGACCTGAGCGACGGTCAGCCGTGGGGCGGTGGATGACCGTTGCGGCTCGCGGGCGAGTCGGGCCAGCACCGCAGGGGTGAGGGCGGCGGTCAACGCGCCGACCGCCAGCGCGCCGGTCGGGCCCGTGCCGAGCAGCAACCCGGCGATCACGCCGCCGTAGCGGCCGGCGGCGAGCACCGCCATCCCGATGGCGAGTCGTACGAAGCGTTGGCTTCCCTGCAACTCTCCGAGGGAGCGCGAGGAGAGCACGATCGCCGCGGTGGTGACCGCCAGCAGCGCGGGCATCTCGACCGGGAGATCCAGGGCGATGACCAGCAGGGGTGTCGCCGCGACGAGGGTTCCCGCGCACACTGCGGCGGTGACCGCGGTGAGCCGCCGAGTGTCGGATGCGCCGTGCCGGGCGCGGTGCACGGCGACGGCCAGTTGCAGGCCGAGCCCGGGCACACCGACGATGGCCACCAGACCGAGGGCGGCGGCGAGCACGCTGAGGTCGGCCGGGTCGAGCCGCCGGGCGGCCAGGACCGGCACCAGGTAGGCCAGGCCGTTGACCAGCACCCCGGCCAGGGTGATGCTGATCCCTGCGGCGCCCAGACCGTTGTTCCGTCGGCCCGGATCCTCCGCCTCTGCCGTCCGCTCCGTCTCCGCCGTCCGCTCCGTCTCCGCCGTCCGCTCCATTGCCGTCGGACGGACGGGTCGCCGAGGGCTCACGTGACCTCCGAGAAGGTCGGAAGCTGCCCGTCGGCCGGCCCCGCCGGGTCCGGCTTGGTCGGGTCAGGTTCGGTCGGGTCCGGGTTTGACTCCTCCCCGACCAGCGCAGTCGCCGCAACGGCCGAGGTCACGGCGGTCGGCCTGGCCCGGCGTACGGGCCGCCGTCGGGCGGTGGTGGAGAGCCAGAGAGCGCCCAGGGCGACGACGATCATGAGTTGCAACAGGGCGTCGGTGTTGCGTTGCGTCGAATTGAGATAGAGCCACCCGGCGAGCAGGACGAGCACGCCGGGGAGCCACGTCTCGACGGCCCGGCTGATCGTCCTGGCCCGACGTGGGTCGGCTGGCCAGGGCAGGCGGCGTGGGCCGGGTACCGCCAGCATGAACCCCGCCGCGACCAGCAGTCCGCCGATGAAACCGCTCCACAACACCAGCGCGGCGGCACCGACGGCCAACAACGGCAGGGATCGGGTGACCCGACGACGGCCCCGCGGTACGGCGGTCGACGACGTGCGCCCGGTGGGCTGCCGGGCGGGCAGCACCGCGAGGAGGACCACCACCGCCAGCAGGATGCCGCCGAGCAGAAGGCCCGCCCGGTACGTCGTGTCCGGGGCGAAGCGGAGTACCACCTCCCCGGAGGTGCCAGCGGGAAGGATCCAGCCCTGCTGCCATCCGTCCACCACCAGCGGCTTCAGCGTCCGCCCGCCGATGGTCGCCTCCCAGCCGGTGTTGGTGTTCTCCCGCACGGCGAGTACGCGGTCGACGGGGTGATCGACCACCCGTACCCGTCGTTCGGTGGCTCCCCAGGAGCCCACCTCAATGGTGCCGG
The DNA here is from genome assembly GCF_040649115.1 of Micromonospora sp. NPDC049049. Lineage (NCBI taxonomy): Bacteria > Bacillati > Actinomycetota > Actinomycetes > Micromonosporales > Micromonosporaceae > Micromonospora > Micromonospora sp. NPDC049049. The sequence goes on from NZ_JBEZEX010000001.1 coordinate 5,513, forward strand.
CGACCGCCGCCGGGGTCGGCGTGGGCGTCCGCGGCACCAGGGCGACCCGAGTCGGCGACGCGAGCTTGCTCGGTGTGGTCACGAGGCGATGCTCCCCGCGGCCCAGGTCAAGCTGTCGGGGCGTGACCCGCCCGCACGGCGTCACCGGCATCTCGCGCAGTTCCAGCAGGTCGCGGAGTGTGCCGCGGAGCGTGGTGGTAACCCGGGACGCGCCGATCTGCAGCGTCGGGCCCGACCCGCAGGCCAGCGTCAGGGGTGCGTCGAGGCGCGGTTTGACGATGGTCGCTCCGGGCAGCACGGTCACCTCGCCGACCGCGACGGGCAGCTTCTCCGGCAACCGCAGCTTGTACGGGTCCGTGCTCGTGGCGGACGGCTTGTCGAGGAACTGGATGGTGATTTCGTCGGTCCGCATCGGCGGGTCCAGGCGAAGGAACCCGTCGTCGCCGAGCAAGCTGCTTCGGAAACCGTCGTCGCCGACCACCCGCACACTGCCGAGGCGGGTGGCGGCTGCGCCGTCGGCGACGGAGAACCTGAGCCCGGTGATGGTCTGCGGCTTGAGCCACGTGAGGCGCAGGATCGGTGCCTCGTCGCTGACCGCCGGTGACCAACTGGTGGTCGGGTCCCCGTCGAGCGCCGCGCCGGCCCGACCGGTCGGGTCGGCAACGGCCGTTGAGGAGGCGCTGACCTGCGCGGCGAGGCGCAGCGGCTGTGCGTCGGCCACCAGCTTGTCGAGAGTGTTGTCCAGGTCCGGGCCGGCCGTCGGCCGCGCCCACAGCTTGGCGTCATACGCGCCGGCGGCGGGCAGGGTGAGGGTCCGGTCGATGGTGGAGGCGTCCTCGGAACCGCGGACGGCGTCGGTGGAGCAGCGAGGGTGGCCGTCGACGGAGAAGCAGGCCGGTGTGGTGGGCGCCGCCGCCACGACGACGGTCGCCGGCCGGTCGGTGGCCGGTGCGGCGGGAAGGACGAGGGTCCGGCTGGTCTGGATGCCGGGAATCTTGATCTCGGCGATGCCGACCGACCTGTTGCCGAGCGAGCGGAGGTCGTACGCGTCGTCGATCGTGATCTGGACCGCGCGGGTGGCGTGGACGCCGGGTAGTTCGAAGACCATGTGGTCGCTGAACTGTTCGACGGTGCGGCTCTCGTACCCGGCGGTGACGGTCACCTTCGTGGGCAGGGCGTCGGCTTTCACGTCGAACCAGACCTCGACCCGGGTGACCCGTGTCGGGTTGGCGAGGTCCACCTCGACCCACTGGCGGTCGCTGGGCGAGTACGGCGCGGACTGCCAGGAGGTTTCGGGATTGCCGTCCATCGCCGCGTACGGCTGGTGCTCGGGGCGGGCGCCGCCGGGGGAGTCCACCTGCGAGCGGGCGGTCGACGCGCGGATCGCGCTGATGCCCTCGAAACGAGCGACGGTGGACTGCTGCGCTCCCCACTCGGGCAGGTAGTCGTGGGCGGGTGCCGTCACCTCGAAGGTGTCGTCGGCGGTGAGGGTCTGTGAGGCGTTGTCGCGCGCTCGGCCGAATGACACGTCCCGCCTGCGCAGCCCGTCGGTCATCGCGACCGGACCGGCAACGCCGGCAGCCGCCGCATCGCCCGCCAGGACCGTTGGCGCCGCGCCGAGCTGCCCTGCCGCGGCGAGGTCGAGGAGCGATTCGGGGCCGCCCACCACGGTGGTCACGGCGTCGCTGTCGTATGCGACGACCGGCTCGACTTGCCGGTCGACCCGGTAGACCTCCAACGCCCGGACGGGCACGTCGAGCCCCTGGTCGCGGAACTCGTCCGGGGACGAGGGCCCGCCGCGCAGGGGGCCGAAGGAGGTGACGCGGGTCAACCCGGGTGAGCGCTCCAGCGCCTGCCGGACCACTGCCGGGCGGGCCGTGTCGGAGCGGCCGTGGTCAAGGTCGGCGCGGAACAGGACGTGGCTGATCCCGGACCGGGCGAGCAGGTCGGCCAGCCCGGTCGAGCCGGAGCCGGTGGCGAGTGTCGACTCGATCGCGTCCAGCAGCCGGATCGTGGTCGGTGGGGTGAAGGGGATGGCGTTGCGTACCGCCCACCTGCTGTTCAGCAGCGGCTGGGCGATCTCATCGGTGGTGTTGCCCCAGTCGTACGAGGGGAAGCGTGCCCCGGGTACGACGAGCACCCGCCCGCGCCCGGTGTTCGCGTCGAGCCAGTCGGTGGCCTCATGCCAGTAGCCGGGCACCGCCTTGACGCCGGTTGGCGTGGCGAGACCGCCGGCAAGTGCGGGCGTGGCAACCGCCGTGACGGCGACCATGGCCACCCCGGCCGTGAGCCAGGCGCGCGCGACCGTTCGTGGGCGATGCTGCTCGGGCGCGGTGCGTGCCGCGCGGACGGCCAGGCCGATCAGGTGCGCCATGCCCAGGGCCAGGGGCAGGCGGAGCAGGACGTCGAACTTGTGCACGTTGCGCAGGGGTGCGCCGACGCCGTCGAGGAACTCCCGCTGCGGCCCGGCGAGGATGTTCGGCAGGTCACCGACGTGCCCGAGACCGACGAGCGCGACGCCGAGCACCAGACCGGTGATGAGGAACCGGCGGTGCGGCATCCCCCGTCGGGACAGCCCGAGCACACCGAGGGCGGCGACCACCAGGGTGGCGGCGACCAGTAGCACCTCGTTGGCGAGCCGTGCGCCGGCCGGAAGGATCGACCCGAACGGGGAGGCCAGGTAGGCGAGCCAGTAGGAGGCGCCGCGGAGCGTCGTCACCGCGTCAGTGACGCTGGTCGTGTTCCGGGCGGTCTCGATGTAGTCCAGGAAGGGTGGGCTGTACCGCCCCAGAACGAGCAGCGGAATCAACCACCACGCCGTGGCCAGCGCCACCGCGCCACACCAGGCGGCGATGGCGGTGACGCGGCGGCGTACGGGTTGGAGGGTGGCGAGCCAGAGCAGGGCTAGTGGCACTACCGCGGCCACGGCTGTGGCGTTGACTCCACCGGCGCAGGCGACGGCGACGGCCGACCCGGCGACGGCGCGCCGCAGGGGGGTGCCGCGGGCGAGGCCCACCAGCGGGATGAGCACCCAGGGGGCGATGGCGCTGGGCCAGGACTCCACCGAGGCGTAGCCGAGCTGGGTGAGGATGCGGGGTGACAGCGCGAAGGCGACACCGGCGATCATGCGTCCGGCGGGCGTGCCGATGCCGAGCCTGCCCGCCAGCCGTACCACTCCCAGGTAGGCGACACAGAAGATCAGCGCCCACCACAGCCGCTGGACCACCCACGGCGCGAGGCCGAGTTCCGATCCGAGCAGGAAGAACGGGCCCATCGGCCAGAGATATCCGTATGCCTGGTTCTGTAGCTGACCGAACGTGCCGGTGGGGTCCCAGAGGTGCAGCGAGCGGAGCAGCCAGCCGGCCGGGTTGACGCTCAGGTCGACCTTGGTGTCGGGAACGACCTGACCCGGGGCCTGCTGGAATGCGAGGGCGGTCAGCGCGATGCAGATGACCAGGTGCCGGAACCGTCGGGCCGTGTGCCGGCTTCGACTGGACCCCGGGGCGGCGCCACTGGTCACCTCTGCACGCATTTCGGCTCCTGTCTTCACCGGCCGGACGCGCACCTGCAGCCGACGACTGTCGCGCGACGTTATCCGGACCGGGCACGGACGGGCGACCAGGGGCGCTGCGGTGGCGTTATCGGGAGAACGGCCGTCCCCACGGCGTGTAAGCGTGTGGCAGGCTGCCGACCATGTCAATGCCAGAAGCTGAGGCCGAGACGCGTCCGGAACGCGTCGCGTCCGATGGCGACCGGCCGGGGCCGGTCGGCCGATGGTTCCGCGCCGACCGCGTCCGCGCGGTAGCGATCGCCCTCATCGTCGTGTCCGTCGCGTGGCGCGCCGGCCTTGCCACCCGTGGCTGGTTCTCGCAGGACGAGTTCGTCATCGCTGCCCAGGTCCTCGACACCCGGTTGGACGCGGACTTCCTCCTGCGTACCTTCAACAACCACCTCATGCCCGGCGGCCTGCTGGTGGCGTGGGCGATGGTGCGGGTGGCGGGCTTTGTCACCTGGCCCTGGGTGGTGCTGCTGGCGGTCGGCCAGGCGGCGATCGGGTTCGCCGTCTACCGCTTGCTGCGCCATCTGCTCCGGCCGGGCTGGGGGCTGCTCATCCCGCTGTGCCTGTTCGTGTTCAGCCCGCTGACGCTCGAGGTTTCCTCGCTGTGGCTGGTCGGGCTGCTCGTGATGCCGATGCAGTTGGCCCTGGTCATGGCGGCGACGGCCCAGGTCTGGTACGTGCGGACCGGCCGGCTGCGGCACCTCGTGGCGGTCGTCCTGTGGGTGGTGTTCGGCCTGCTCTTCGACACCAAGTCCCTGCTGATCGTGCCGCTGCTGTTCCTGCTGACCGTCTTCCTCTTCACGTCGGGCGGCGCCTGGCGCAGCCTGGTGACGACGGTCCGCCGACACTGGCCGGCGTGGCTGGTGCTCGGTGCGCTCTCGGGGGCGTACCTGGCGTTCTATCTGACCCGTCCCGCCCGCGAGTTGGACGAGCCCACATCCGTCGGTCAGGTCCTCAAATTCCTCGGTGATCTGGTCGGCGAAACCGTCGTTCCGGGTCTGCTCGGTGGCCCCTGGCGTTGGGCGTACGCCGGTGACGGTCCTCCGGCCGTGAACCCGTACGACATCGCCAAGTGGCTGTCCTGGGCGGTGCTGGGGGCTCTCATCGTGGTCACCGCGCGGCGGCGCCCGTCGGCCCGGCGGGCCTGGCTGCTGCTCGCGTGCTACCTCGGGCTGGTCGCCGCGCTCTTCGCCGTGACCCGCCTCGGTGGGCCGCTCGGCTCGTTCGTGGGCATCATTCCCCGGTACGTCGCCGACGTGGTGCTGGTCGCCGCGATCTGTGTCGGCGCGGCCCTGTTGGGGACGAAGGACGCCGATGAGGAGGACGTGTCCGCGTGGCCGGTGCCGACCGTTCTGCGGGAGCCGGGTGCCTTCGCGGTCGGCCTGGTCTCGATAATCGTCGTCCTGGCCACCATCGGGGTGGGCACGCTGTGGAGCACGGCCCGTTTCGGGGACAACTGGAGCACCAAGTACGGACGGGACTACCTCGCGACGACGCAGATCGAGCTTGCCGCCGCGGCGCCGGGCACCGTTTTCCTGGAAACCACCGTCCCGGACCGCGTCATCGCCGGCTACTTCTGGCCGGACAATCTCCAGTCGCACTTCTTCCGCCCGGCCGAGCGTCGACCCACCTTCGTGGAGGAGGCCGAGAAACCGTTCATGTTCGACGACTTCGGCCGGATTCGTCCGGTCGTGGTTCAGGGGCGGAAGGTCGTGCCCGGCACGGTGCCCGACTGTGGGCACCTGGCAGAGGGTGGTCAGCCCGCCCGGATCCCGTTGGACGGGTACCTGGAGGAGTGGCCGTACGCGATCCATTTCGGCTATGTCAGTTCGGGCGACTCGACGGCAATCTTCCGTCTCGGGGACAGCGTCCGGGTGATCACCCTGAAGCGGGGGCTGAACGACGTGTTCTTCCTGCTGGAGGGGGCTGGGGACGCCGTCGAGGTCACCGTGAGCACCTCGGGGGTCAGGGTGTGCACCCAACTGATCACCGTCGGCCGCGCGGTGCCGGCACCGTGAATGGTTGAGCAGACCACCGGCGTCGGGGCTTCACCGGTGCGGCGGGTGCGGGACGCGCTGCCGCTGTACGCCGTTGCGGCGGCTGTCACGGTGCTGGTGCTGGCCCCGCTCGCGGCACCCGGCTACGCGCTGCTGTACGACATGGTGTTCGTACCCCGGCAGCCGTTGAGTTGGGATCTCGTCGCCCCGGCGCAGACTCTGCCCCGGGCGGTGCCGATGGACGCACTGATGTCCCTGGTCACCCAGCTCGTGCCCGGCTGGGCGGTGCAGCGGGTGGCGCTCGGTGGGGCGGTTCTCCTGGCCGCGGTCGGCGCCGGCCGTCTGGTGCCGACCGAACGGCTCGCGGTCCGGTTGCTCGCCGCGGTGGCGTACGCGTGGACGCCCTACCTTGCCGAGCGGCTGCTGATCGGACAGTGGGGGCTGCTGCTCGCGTACGCCGCGCTGCCCTGGTTGGTCCGGGCGGCGCTGGACCTGCGAGCGGGTCGTGACGGCGCGCTCGCTCGGGTGGTGCTCGCCGCCGCTCCCGCCGCGATCACCCCGACCGGCGGGTTGATCGCGTTGGGCACGGTGGTCCTGCTGGTGTGGGACCGGACGCGCCTTCGCCGGTCGGCGCTCGTGGTGGGCGGCATCGCGTTACTCAACGCCCCCTGGGTGACCGCGGCCCTGGTCACCGGTGCCGGCGGGTCATCCGATCCGGCGGGGGTGGCGGCGTTCGCGGCGCGTTCGGAGAACTGGGCCGGTCCGCTGGTGGCGCTCGCGGGTACGGGTGGCGTCTGGAGCGCACAGGCGACCCCCTCCAGTCGCGCGGCACCGCTGGTGCCGCTGGCGACCCTGCTCCTGCTGATCCTGGCCGGTGTCGGTGGCGGCCTGCTGCGGCGTCGGCTGCCCCCGGGTGCGGCGGTGCGGCTGGCGGTGCTCGCTGGGATCGCCTGCATTCTCGCTGCCCTCGGGGTGCTCCCCGGCGGGGCCGCCGCGTTGCGCTGGGCGGTGGTGCATCTGCCGGGTGCGGGGCTGCTTCGAGACGGCCAGAAGTTCCTGGCCCCGTACGCCCTGCTGCTGGTGGTGTGTGCCGCGTTGGGAGCCGAGCGGCTGGTGTCCAGGATCGACCGGGAGGTGGCGGGGGTGGTTCTGGTCGGCCTGCTGCTCCTGCCGGTGGCCGTCATGCCGGACCTCGCCTTCGGCGGTGCCGGCCGGCTTCGTCCGGTGAGCTATCCGGCGGACTGGCAGGTGGTCGCCGAGCGGGTGGCCGGCGAGCCGGGGGAGATCCTCGCGCTGCCGCTGTCCGCCTACCGGGCCTACCCGTGGAACCCGGGACGTGTCGTCCTGGATCCGTTGCCGCGCTATCTGCCGGGGACGGTGCTGACCGACGACACACTGCGGGTCGGCGATGTCGCGGTGGCCGGGGAGAATCCACGGCTCCGCGAGGTGCGCCGGGTGTTGGCCGAAGGGCGGCCCGTCTCGGCCACCGGCGTGCGCTGGGTGGTGGTGCATCACCAACTGCCCAGCGAGGTCGACCCTGCGACCCTTCGTGATCTCGAAGCCGTTCACGAGGGACCGTCTCTCACCCTCTACCGAAATCCCGCTGTTCCTCCGGAATCGAACCCCCCTGGACGAGGTGCGTGGGCAGTCGTGATGGCGCTCGGCGCTGCCCTTCTGGTGGTCATGGCTGCCGCCATTTCGGCACTACACCGGCGCCCTACTGCGTGGTAACGTCCGCTCGCACGTCTCGCCATTGGAGGATTGGCATGCGTAGAGCTCTGACCCTGGTCGTCTCCGGCATGGTGGCGGCGTTGCTGGGGATCCTGGCCCTCGGCGGGCTCTCGGCCGCCGCGACCGCCACCGACAAAGAGGCGGCCAACGAGGCCAAGAGTGTTTCGGAAGCGGCCAAGCGTGCCGGAAAGAAGGACCCGTACGCCCCCGTGGTCTACGGCGACAGGTAGGACGGCTCGCCCCGCTGCTGCACTGGGCGGGGCGACTCCACACCGTCCAGCAGGTCCGCGAAGTGCCTACCCGCGGCCTGCCAGGTGAAGCTCGCCGCGTGCTCCCGGGCCTGCGCCCCCATCTCCCGCCGCATTTCGTCCTCGTGCAGAAGTGTGCGCACCTTCGCCAGGTAATCGTCGATGTCATCGGCCAGCAGGCCGGTACGCCCGTCCACGACAGCTTCGGCGACCCCGCCCGCTTCCCGGAACGCGACCGTTGGCGTGCCCGCGGAACCCGCCTCGACAATCGTCAGGCCCCAGCCCTCCTTGAGTGACGGGGTCAGGGCGACCCAGGCCGAGGCGAGCAGAGCGGCTTTTTCCTCCTCCGTCACGAAGCCCCGGAAATCCACCCGCTCGGTGATGTCCAGCTCCGCGGCGAGCTCGCGCAGGTGCGACTCCCACCAGCCCTGGCCGGCGACGACCAGCCGCAGCTGAGGCAACTCGTCGGCGAGGGCCGCGACCGCCCGCAACGCCACCTCGACCCGCTTGTGTGGCACCAGCCGATTCAGCGTCACGAGCAGCGGGAACGGCGCCCGCTCGGCGTCGGTGCGGGGCAGCGCCGGGGTGCCGTTGTGCACCACGGCGACCTGCTCCGGCGGTACTCCCAGCACGGCCAGTTCTCTACGGGTGGCCTCGGAGACGGTGACGTATCGGCACCGCCGGTAGACGCGCACGGCGAGCGACGACTCGACCCACCAGCCGAACCGGGCGGCCCACTGCGGAAGGACCACCGGCCACTGCTCGCGATGCACGTGGTGGATCAGCTTGACCACCGGGCGCCGTGTCCACAGCGGGGAGAGGAACGGCAACCCGTTGCAGACGTCGACCAGGATGTCGGGCCGGCCGCCCCGGCGGCTCGACATTGGGCCTACGCCCACTGCGCCGGCCAGGTAGCAGAGCGCCGCCCAGAGGTAGACGGTGTGTCTGCCGCCGCGCCGCACCAGCCGGACGCCTGCCTCGTTGACCTCGTCGCCGGGTGCCTCGCTGTGGGCGGCGCAGAAGAGGGTGGCGCGGAAACCGCGCGACACCAACTCGGCGGCGATCCGTTCCACGTACACCTCGGAACCGCCACCCTCGGGGTTACGGGTGTCTCGCCAGTTGAGGAACAGCACGTGTCCGGGCATGCCGAAGCGACGCTCCACGCGAACCCTACTCTCAAGTAATTTAGGGACGCGCGTCACACTAGGGGCTGGGATGCCGGCCGGCAATGCCCCTATGGGGCAGCGCTGATCGACTGGCGCTACGCGTTGACCGTGGGTGCCGGCGTGACCGTCGGCGCCGCGACTGCCGGTGCGGCCACGTCGACGGCGGGTGTGCCGGACGCCTGCCCGCGCCTGGCCGGTCGCTTTCGACGCTGCGATCCGAGCACCTGCAGGGGCCGCTCGACGCCGTAGTAGCTGACGGTGGCGTACACCAGACCGAAGACCATGGTGAGCGCGAAGGTGTTGAACAGCCCGCCGGTGAAGAGCGGTCGGTCGTCGATCAGGTAGATCAATTCGATGACCAGCGGGTGCCAGAGGAACAGTCCGTACGAGACGGTGCCGAGCCATCGGGCGGACTCGGCGCCGAAGACCTCCTTGACCCGCGTCCGCCCACCGAAGGCCACCGGGATCAGGATCAGTGTCGCGATCGCGAGGTAGAGGGCCAGCTTGACGGCGAACTCGGAGGCTGTCGGGCCGGCGAGGTCGCGGGGGCCGGCGATGGGCGTCGTCGCGATCGCCATCAGGCCGACCGCCGCTGCCCAGCAGGCAATCGGTGCGGAAGCGAGGTCGTCCAGTACGCGGAAGGCGACGGGCGCGGTCCCGGTGCGCAGGGCGACGTGCGCCGCCGCCAGGGCCATCCCTGCGCCGAACCAGGCGGCGTACGAGGGGAGCCACATGGTGTGCAGGCCGTTGCTGAGCCAGCCGAACCCCAAGAGGGCGAGCCATCCCGCAGTAATCAACAAACCCCCGCCGACGATCACGACGGTTCGGACGGGACGCCATGACCGACCAACAGCGAGCACGGCTACCAGCGGCAGGATCAGGTAGAACGCGACCTCGGTGGCGAGGCTCCAGGTCTGGGTGAGCCCGGAGCGCAACTGGCCCGGCCCGTAGATCTGGGTGAAGGTGAGGTGGCGAATCCAGTCACCAGCGGACGCCGGCTGATTCTGCGGCAGGACGATCAGGCAGACCAGCACCGCCAGCCAGTAGGCCGGCAGGATTCGTAGGGCCCGCCGCCAGAGGTACCGCCCGGCGCGCGGTCGGGCCTGTCCCGTTGCGGCGCTCAGTGCCCACGGTCGGAACAGCAGGAATCCGGAGAGCACGAAGAAGATGGCAACGCCGACGTCGAGCCGGGCCAGCCATCCGCCCCACGTGGTGTTCATGGTGGCGGCGGTCTGAAACCCGACGTGGTGACCGACGACCGCCACAGCGCCAATTGCTCGCAGCGCGTCGAGGGCGGGGAGTCGGTCGGTTACCGAAGTCTGCGGAACTGTTGGCGCGGCGGCTGTGGACATCTGGACATCCAGGGGGTCGCTTTGAAGGTGACCGGGGAGTAACCTCCCGCCATGTTAAGGATCGGGTGCCCCGGACAACAGGTCGTAGGGCGGCAGGCTACAGGAGGATGAGTGAAGCTTCGCGTGGGCGCCGCGCTCTTCGGGCTCGGTGTTTTGTTGCTGGTCTTCGCGGCTGGGCTGCCGTTCTACGTGGCCCCCTCCGTGACCAAGCTCCCTTATGATCTTGAACCAACGACGTCCGTCGCGGAGGCGAAGAACGCCAAGTTCCTGAAGATCACTCGTGTCGGCGAGTCGGTGAGCATCGAGGTCCTGCAAGGTGACCTCGTCTCCAGCGTCGAGGTCATTCCTCAGCCGGACGACACGAGGGACCGGCTACCCGAGGAACTCAAGGGCGACGCGGTGATCTGGGACGTCTACCAGACGGTCAGGCGTTCCGACACCTCGGATGTGGTCAGCCAGTACAGCACCGAGCTGGCCCTCGACCGGATCTCCGGCGCGGCCGCCCCGTGGAAGGAGCAGTGGCTCAACGAGAGCGGCGCGGAGCAGACTCCGGTCGGCAACGTGAGTTACTCCGGCCAGATCTACAAGTTCCCGTTCGGCACCGACAAGCGGGCCTACCAGGTTTTCGACCGTGACCTGAAGCGGGCCGTCCCGGCCAAGTTCGTCGGCACGGAAAAGATCAAGGGCATCGAGGCGTACCGCTTCGAGCAGCGAATCGAGAACGAGGTGTTGAACACCCCGGAGGCGAGCCTCAAGCCGCTGCTCGGCAGGTTCGCCCCCGGCGCCACCAGCGGTCAGATCGTCTACAGCAACACCCGTACGCTCTGGATCGACCCGGTGACGGGCTCCTACGTGAACGTCCGGGAACAGCAGAACAAGGAGTTGCGCCCCGACACCGGCACCGCCACGGTGCTGTTGGACGCGGACTTCAACTACAACGACGACACTGTCACTCGCAGTGTCGACACGGTCAAGGACAACCGCTTCAAGATCGGCCTGATCAGTTTCTGGGGCCCGATCGCCGCCGGCGTCCTTGGTCTGATCGCCCTCGTCGTCGGCGTATGGCTGGTGACGCGGACCAACGACGGTGCTGCCCGGCACCGCGCCGACCCGGCTGTGGCACCCGGCACCGACCCGACTCGGACCCGGGTGGACCAGGAACCGGTACGCGACGCGGAGACCGCCGAGCAGCCCAGGACCGAGCCCGCAGGCGGTCCACTGACCGACGAGATCCCGCCGGCGTCGACGAACTGGAAGTCCGAGGACCCGACGGTGCCGACCCAGCGCGCGGCGCACGGCGAGGTGGAGCAGCGCTGACGGGTACGACAGGAAGCACGACCGGGGGGTGGGCCGCGATGCGGTCCACCCCTCAGTCGTGGAGCGGCACCTGCCTCTAATGCCCTGCGCGGCGCACGGCGTACCGCGTGCAGACCCAGTCCTCGCTGTACAGCAGATCGCGCCACTGCCCGACGATGTCCCCGCCGTGTGCGGCCATGAGTCGCACCATGTCGGTGTGCGGGACGACCGTCATCTTCATCGGCGCCGGATAGTTGAGCAGGTGGCACTGTGCCCAGCTGATCAGGCGGGACGGCGCCAGATGCCAGACGATGCCCTTGGCCGTACGTCCCCGCTCGGTCGGCAACCCGACGACGGCGGTGCCGCCTGGCCGCAACACGCGCAGGAACTCGGCCAAATAGTGATCGATCGCGGGGCGCGGCAGATGTTGCAACACCAGGGCGCTGTAGACCAGGTCGAAGTGACCATCGGGAAACTGGCTCAGGTCCGGTGCGTCGTTGAGGACGAACCGGATGTTCTCGGCGCTGTTCAGTCGCCGGGCGGCCTCCAGCATGGTCGGAGCGATGTCCACACCGACGACCTCGTCCGCGTGTGGGGCGAGTGCCTGCGACAGTCGCCCGACGCCGCAGCCGAAGTCGAGCACCCGCTCCCAGCGGGTGGGCAGACCGAGTTGGCGAAGTTGGCCGGCCGTCTCCTCGACGTCGGTGCGGCCGGTGGCCAGGAACTCCCCGACGTCCCACCGTCCGCCGCGTTTGCCGGGCTCAACGAGTACGGCCCAGAGTGGATCTTCGGCTCCGAGCTTGGTCCAGTGGCGTCGCACGTCGTTCAGATGCACGCCGAAACCCTAGGACCTCGGGCCGTTCGGTGGGGTCCTGCTGTCTCCGGGATCGCCTGGATGTTCGGACGAGAGGACGAGCCGAACGGCTCTCCGCGACCTGCGTACTTTACATCCGTTATCGAATTGTAATTCGTCGATGCGCTGCCACTCTCCGCTGTCGGGGTGCAGGGTTTTGCCGTATTTGCCATACGGAGAGGCTTCTATCCACACGGGTAATTCCACGATTCGTGACGTCGAGCTGCTGTTGGGTCGCCCTCGTGTTACCGCCGGATGGCCAGGGGGTTGTGAGCCGCGCCGCAACGGGTGCACGATCAGGCTCGATCGTTACCCGCCGGTAACACATGACGGGCCCGGTGCGAGGCCGCCAGTCCGGGACCGGCCACCTGAGGAGGAACCCGTGCAGGATCGGTTTGAGGATCAGGGTCGTACCCGGTGGCGGCGGTTCGCCGCCATGGCGGTCCCCGCCACCGCCGCCGTCGGCGCCATCCTGTTCGGCATGTCGACCGGCGCCATCGCGTCCGACGTCACCGTGTCCGGACAGACGTTCAAGATCGGCGCGGCCCGTCTCGAGGGCGACGGCTTCAAGCAGTACGGCGGCGTCGTCCGCGAGAAGGGTGAGAACGGCAAGACCCACCCGATCGCCGTCGCCGAGATCAGCAGCGCAGAGCTCTACAACCTCTGCCAGTCCGTCCGCTCCGACCTGCCCGGCCTGCCGGTGGTGCTCACCATCAACGCCGGTGAGGGCAAGGAGCCTGCCCGGGCCAAGGACCTGCTGATCGCCATGGACTCGCTCGACGGCAACGCGACGTTCACCAACATCAAGATTGGCCGGGACGCGACGGACCTGAACGCGACGGCGCAGAAGGGTTCGTTCGGCCAGAATTCCGACCACGTCACCATCACGAACCTGCAGCAGGTGTCCCGCTACACCACGGCGGCCACCTTCAACCTGGTCGGCCTCCGGTTGAAGGTCAACGTGGGCGATGACGCCAAGGGCAAGGAGTGCTTCTGAGGTGACTGGGTCCGCGCTGGCCGACCACCGCGGGCCCCGGCCCTGTCCCCGTCCCGCTCCGCCAGGAGGAGTACGTGACAACCGCGAACGCGTCCCACGCCCGGCCCGGCGGTGCGGCCCAGGCGTGGCATACCTTCCGCCGCTGGCAGCGGAGCCGACCGTTCTGGGGTGGTCTCTTCATCGCCCTGGCTGGGGTGGCGATGTTCGCCTCCACCCGGATGACGATCAACGGCCTGAGCTTCCACAGCGGAGCCACCGGTCTGCTCTCGCTCCTGATCCCGGTCATCCTGGTGACCTGCGCCCTGCTGCTCTGGTTGAGCCCGGCGCAGCGGCTGTTCTACTCGGTCGTCGCGGCGGTCACATCGGTCTACTCGCTGATCGGACTCAACCTCGGCGGCTTCTTCGTCGGTCTGCTGCTCGGCATCGTCGGCAGCGCGCTCGCCTTCGCCTGGACCCCGATCCGACCCGCGCCAACCGTTGCTGAACTGTCCGACACCGAACTGCCCGTCGCCGAACGGGTCGATGCGGATCAGGCGGAGGCGGATCAGCACGGCACGGATCAGGCGGACGCGGATCAGCCCCACGCCGAGCAGCGCAGAGTCGAACGGCTCGACACGGAGCGGATCGGAGTCGTGCAGGCCGACGCGGCCGGCGAACCGGTGGACCGCCCGGCGGGCGACGCGACCGACGCGGGCGCACCCCCCGAGTGGCCGGGACGTTCTGCTGATCCTCGGGTGTTCGGAGTCGCACTGCTGGTGCTGGGCCTCGCCGCGACCGGCCTGGCCACCCAGCCCAGAGCGGTGCAGGCCGCACCGACCCGACCCGCCGCGACCGCCTGCCCGACCCCGTCCCGGTCCGGCGCGCCGTCGCCCAGCGCCACCACTCCCATCACCAGGACGCCGACCCCGACACCGAGCGCCAGCCCGGAGCGGGACGGCAACATCATCACCGACATCCTGGACGAGATCGGGGACCTGCTCACCGGTGGACGCAACGAGAAGACCGCGACGCCGTCGGCTACCCCGACCGCCAGCCCGTCGGCGAAGCCGACAGTCAGGCCGACGGACCGTCCCGGGTCCACGGCCTGCCCGTCACCGAACCCGGGCGGGTCAGAAAAGCCCGGGGCCACGACACCCGACAAGCCAGACAAAGCGGAGCCGGGCAAGCTGCTGCCCCGCATCGCGGCCGACCCGAATCTGCCAATGGTGGGCCAGATGCCGTCCAAGCTCACCGGCTCCAAGGTCACCATGACCGGGCTGCGGTTCGACGGGACCACCGAACTGCGGACCGAGAAGGGCAGCCTCAAGGTGCTGAAGTTCAGCATGCGGGAGGCGGTGACCGACGACTTCCTGCTGGTCGCCGACGGCCCCGACGGGCGCACCCAGCGATACAAGACCGACCGGCTGACCGTCCGCGGTGACGTGGCCTTCTACTCCACCCGGTTCGTCGGCAAGCTGCTCGGCATCAAGCTCACCTTGACCCCGGACCTGCCGTTGCCGGACGGAATCCCGGTCACCCTGCCGATCTCGATCACGTTCACCGACCCGGTGATGGATCTGGCGTACGTCACCAGCGACACGCTGACCGCCCGGCCGTCGTTGGCACTGGCCCTCGGTTGAACGACACCCGCTCCGATGGCTCCCGGTGTGGCGGTAGGACGAGCCGCCAGCACCGGGAGCCATCAGCGACTCAGAGTCGGGCCAGCGCCCGGCGCAGCGGGTCGAGACCCAGGGCGCCCAGGTCCAACGCCTGCCGGTGGAACTCCCGCAGGTCGAAATCGGCGCCCTTGCGGGCCTTGGCGTCCTCGCGGGCCTGGAGCCAGATCCGCTCACCCACCTTGTACGACGGCGCCTGCCCCGGCCAACCCAGGTAGCGGTTCAGCTCGAAGCGCAGGTTCTCGTCCGGAACCCGGCAGTGCGCCCGCATGAACTCCCAGCCCAGCTCGGGCGTCCACCGCTCGCCCGGGTGGAAACCGAACGGATTGTCCTTCGGGATCTCCAGCTCCAGGTGCATGCCGATGTCCACGATGACCCGTGCCGCGCGCATCGCCTGGCCGTCGAGCATGCCCAGCTTGTCGCCCGGATCCTCCAGGTAGCCCAACTCGTCCATCAGCCGCTCCGAGTAGAGCGCCCAGCCCTCACCGTGCCCGGAGACCCAGCAGAGCAGCCGCTGCCAGCGGTTGAGCAGGTCGGCCCGGACGGCGGTCTGCGCCACCTGGAGGTGGTGACCCGGCACGCCCTCGTGGTAGACCGTCGTCACCTCTCGCCAGGTGGAGAAGTCGCTGATGCCCTGCGGCACCGCCCACCACATCCGACCCGGGCGGGAGAAGTCCTCGCTCGGGCCGGTGTAGTAGATGGCACCGTCGCTGGTCGGGGCGAGGCAGCACTCGATGCGGCGGACCTGCTCGGGGATGTCGAAGTGGGTGCCGTGCAGTTCGCTGATCGCCTTGTCGGCCAGCGCCTGCATCCAGTCCCGGAATGCCTCCTTGCCCTGGATGGTCCGGGCCGGGTCGGCGTCCAACGTGGTCACGGCCTCGTCGACGGTGGCACCGGAGCCGGCGATGCGCCCCGCCACGACCCGCATCTCCGCCTCCAGGCGGGCCAGCTCGGCGAAGCCCCAGGCGTACGTCTCGTCCAGGTCGACCTTGGCGCCGAGAAAGTACTGCGAGGCGAGCTCGTAGCGCTCCCGACCGGCGGCCTGCTTGTCCCGCCCGTGCGGGGCCATCTCGGTACGCAGGAACTGGCCGAACTCGGCGGTCGCGGCGGTCGCCGCCGCCGCACCCCGGCGCAGTTCCGCCCCGAGCGTGCCCTCCGCCCCGAGCCGCTCGACCAGCCCGTGGAAGAAGTTGTCACCGGTCGGGTCGACCCAGATGTCGCACTGCTTGGCCACCTCGACCAACTGCACCTTCGAGCTGACCTCACCGGCGGCGAGCGCCTCGCGCAGCGTGGTCTTGTAGCCCTCCAGCGCGGCACCGAAGCCGTTGAGCCGGGCGGCGATGTTGGCCTTCTCGTCGCTGGTCGCGGTGGGCATCAGGTCGAACACCATGCGGATCTCGTGCAGCCCGCTGGTGATCACGCTGACCTCGCTGGTCACCTCACCGGCGTCGTACCGGGCAAGGTCCAGGCCGAGCCGCTCCTGCATGGCCTCCTTGGCGGTCCGTTCCGATTCGTTTTCCGGCTCGGTCACCTCCAGCTCGGCCAGGGTCCGGCGGGTGAGGTCCGCGCGCGCACCGTAGCCGTCGGGCGAGAGGTCGTCGAGCTGGTCGTCATGGCCGGCGATGCCGACGAAGGTCGCGCCGGTGGGGCTCAACGGCGCCCACTCGGCCACGTAGCGGTTGGCGAGTTCATCAATTCGTCCCACGCTGCGACCCTACGTGACCACCCCACCCCCGTGTCGCTGACGTTTGTCGTGTTGGAGCTGCGGGTTCAGGCACGGCGTGACTGCCGAAAGGCGCGCGACTTTGTCGTACGGTTGCGGCAGAGTGTCAGGGGTGAACACCGATACCACTCCTGACAAAGCGCCGGCCCGCGCCTGGCTGCCCGGCTTTGTCGCCCTCGCCGCGATCTGGGGTTCCAGCTTTCTTTTCATCAAGGTCGGGGTGGCCGAGCTGCACCCGGTCCAACTCACCCTCTACCGGGTCGTCGCCGGCGCGTTGACCCTGCTGGTGGTCCTCGCAGTGCTGCGCGACCGGCTGCCCCACGAGCCTCGGGTCTGGGCGCACCTGACCGTCGTCGCCGCCTTTGGCGTGGCCGTGCCGTTCACCCTCTTCGGCTACGGCGAGCAGCGGGTCGAGTCGATGCTGGCCGGCATCTGGAACGCCACCACGCCGCTGATCGTGCTGCCGCTGGCGGTGCTGGTCTTCCGCACCGAGCGGCTCACAGTGCGCCGTGCGGTCGGGCTCGGGTTGGGCTTCGTCGGGGTGCTGGTGGTGCTCGGGGTCTGGGAGGGCATCGGCGGGGCGCACTTCACGGGGCAGCTGATGTGCTTCGGTGCGGCGGCCTGCTACGGCGTGGCCATCCCGTACCAGAAGCGGTTCGTCGCCGACAGCGCGTACTCAGGCTTGTCGCTCTCCACCGCGCAACTGCTGCTCGCGGCCGCGCAGCTGGCCATCGTCGCCCCCTTCGTCGCCGGCCTGCCGCCGCTGCCCACGGAGCTGTCCGCGGGGGTGGTGGCAAGTGTGCTGACCCTCGGCGCGCTCGGCACCGGGCTCGCGTTCGTGATCAACATGCGTAACATCCGGCTGGCCGGCGCGAGCACCGCGTCCACTGTCACGTACCTGGTCCCGATCTTCGCGGTGCTGATCGGTGCGCTGGCGCTCGACGAACGACTCAACTGGCACCAGCCGGTCGGCGCGCTGATCGTGCTGCTCGGGGTCGCGGTCTCGCAGGGGATGTTCAGTCGTCGCCGGAGCAGCCCGGTCGTCGGCGTCGGCGCTCCCGCCACACCCGCCGCCGAACCCGTCCGCAGCTGACTGACCACAGTTTCGATCAGCGCCGGGGGTCAGGTGCGGGTGTGCGTCCAGGCCACCAGTTGCTCCGCCGACCAGGTGTTGATCACGCGGTCGGCGGGGACGCCGCAGAGGGCGGCGCGTTCACAGCCGAACCGTTGCCAGTCGAGTTGACCGGGCGCGTGCGCGTCGGTGTTGATGGCGAACCGGCAGCCGGCCTCCAGGGCCCGACGGATCAGGCGCTTCGGCGGGTCCTGCCGCTCCGGCCGAGAGTTGATCTCGACGGCGGTGTCGTGCTCGGCGCAGGCGGCGAAGACGGCGTCCGCGTCGAAGTCGCTCTCCGCTCTGGTCCGCGCGCGGTGCCCCCGATCGCCCGGACCGGTCACGCCGGCCGGGCGGGACGACACCATCCGGCCGGTGACGTGCCCGAGGATGTCCAGGTGCGGATTGGCGACCGCCTTCAGCATGCGCCGGGTCATCTTCGACCGCTCGTCCTTCAGGCCGCTGTGCACCGACCCGACCACCACGTCGAGCCGCGCCAACAGGTCGTCGTCCTGGTCCAGGGAACCGTCGGCGAGGATGTCCACCTCGATCCCGGTGAGGATCCGGAATCCCTCGGGCAGCGCCGCGTTCACCTGCGCCACATGGTCGAGCTGCCGGCGCAGCCGCTCCGCGGTCAGCCCCCGGGCCACCGTCAGCCGGGGCGAGTGGTCGGTCAGCACCAGGTACTCGTGGCCCAACTCCACAGCGGCCAACGCCATCTCCTCGATGGGTGAGCCGCCGTCGGACCAGTCCGAGTGGGTGTGACAGTCGCCGCGCAGGGCGGCGCGGAGCGCCGTGGCCTCGGCGTCCAGGTCGCTGCCCTCGGTCGCCACCAGACGGCGGAGGTAGACCGGTTCCTCACCGGCGAGGGACTCCGCCACGCAACGGGCCGTGACGTCACCGACCCCGGCCAGTTCGGTGAGCGTGCCGTTGCCGGCCCGTTCGGTCAGCTCGGCCGCAGGCATGCCGGCCAGCGCCTTCGCCGCCGATCGGAACGCGCGCACCCGGTAGGTGGCCTCGTTCGCCCGTTCCAACAGGAAGGCGATCCGGCGCAGGTCGGCGATGGGATCTCTCGCGCGAGCCATGTCAGGGCGCCTTCGGGCAACCGCGCTTGCGTTGCCACGCGGTGACCTCGGTGGCCGGCTCCCGGTTGCCGCCGCGCCGCCAGGAGTCCAGGTAACGCGCCGGCCAGATCACCCCGCGCCGGATCCACCAGCCGTCCTTGCCCGCGCACGCCGGCGAGATGCCGAAGTGCACATGACACACGTTGTTCGCGTTGCCCGTGCGGCCCACCTTGCCGAGCTGCTGCCCGGCGCGGACCCGCACCCCGGCGTCGATGCCGCCGGTCACGACGCTCAGGTGCGAGCCGTAGTAGCGCACCCCGTCGTCCCCGAGCAGGGCGACCGACAGGCCGCCGTTGTCCGGGCCCTGCGGCCCACGCTTGCGGTACCGGTCCACTCGGCTCACCTCCAGCACCGTCCCGTCGGTCACCGCCACGAACGGCTCGCCGCAGTCGGCGAAGAGGTCCGTCGCCGGGTACGCCCCGTGCGTCGGGTGGTAGTCGACGTTGTCGGCGCGTACCGGAAAGACATGCTTCAGCCCTGCGCGGGGTGCCGCCGCCGACGGCCTGGCCGCCGACGGCGCCGGGGAGCCCGGGTCGGTCGCCGCCGGCGTGGGCGGCTGCGACGCCGGCTGGTCGGCGGTCGCCCAGACCGACTGTGGCGTCGGCGCGGCACCGTCGGGCACCCCCGGCCGGGTGGTCGCGCAGCCGGCAGCCAGCACCGGGGCGAGCAACAGCAGGATCGGGTACGCCGGACGAGCGCGGCGGCTGATCGTCGGCGAGGACATCCGGTCATCCTGGCAGAGCCGGTACCGTGGGCACGAGCGGCACGCGTGAGGGAGGGCAGCGACGGTGACCATTGCCCGACCCGAACCTGGCCCGGATTTCGGCGCCGCCCGCCCGGTTCCGCGTACCCCGTCGGGTCTCTTCCCCTCCGGGCCACCGCCACGGCCCACCTACCGCGAGCCGCACCCGGTCACCGGCGCTGGTGTCGCCGCCGGAGGCGGCGTGGCGGCCGGTTGGCTGCTGCTGTTCGGCCTGCTCGGTACCGACGTGGCCAGCTACGCGTGGTGGACGGTGTTCGCCGGCCTGCTGGCCTGGGCCACCGCCCTGGTGCTGGTGCGCTTTGGCGACCGAGGGGTGGCCACCGGGGTCGCCATCGTCACGGCGGGTGGGTGGAGCATCGCCGCCGCGGTGGTGGCGGTCCGCTGGGCCACCAGTGGTGACTGGCCGCTGTGGTGACCGGCGCGGACGGGCCCCGAAACGGTGCTCGGTGACTGCACCGTGTGCCCGGTTGGCTGCGTAGCGAACGCCGTCTTGACGTGGCCGCCGAGACTCGGCACGCTCGCAACTATGGCCTGGACCACTCCCCGGCAGGATCCCGATCGCAATCGCCGTCGACTGCAGTTGCTGGCCGAGTTGGCGGGCGCCCGGGCGGTCCGCCAGCGCAGCCGACCGCAGCGGCAGCGCACCGAGCGTCTGCGCCAGCTCATCGCCACCCGCCGTCGAGTCGTCGGCTGATCCGACTTTGTCAGGAATGACCCGCCCTTCGGGGCGTTGACGGGTCGCCCGCCGACCCGACCGGCTAACGTGCACGCGTAACGAGTCGACGCTGTGTCGAGGCTATTGGGGGGACCGTGTCGTACTTCGCTGCGGCCGTGGTGCGCGACGACAGTGGCTGGACCGCCGCCGAGGTCAGCCTGCGTGGCGCCACCGACATCGACGAGGTTGCCGACCGGCTGCGTGACGTCGACCTGGAGGCCGACGTGTCGCTGCTCTTCGTCGAGGCCGACGACGCCTACCTGGTGATCCTGCGCCTCGACGAGGGCGAGGACCTGCGGGTCTTCGGTTCGGACTCCGCGTACGCGGAGGAGTCGCAGCTCGGGTCGCTGCTGGTCGGTGACCTGAAGACCTCGGTCACGGGGCTCGACGGCGACGACGAGCCACGCCCGGTGAGCACCGGTGACGAGGAGACCGAGCAGCCCGTCGTCGACCCGGAGGCCGATCCGGTCGGCGACGCCGACCTGCTGGCCAACCTGGGCATCTCCGCGCAGAAGCTGCTGACCCTCTGCACCCACGAGGGGATGATGCCGGCGGACGTCACAGTCGAGATCTGCCAGGTGCTCGGCTGCGCCGACGAGGTCGAGGAGCTGCGTGAGGTCTGAGCCGGCCGACGCCACCGATCCGTCGCTGGAGTCGATCCGACCGGGCCAGCCGACCCCCGGCGCGGTGCGCCGCGCCGGGCCCGGCGCGCACGAGGGCCTGGCCGACCTGGGCGAGGTCGGCCGACGACAGCGGCACGAGCTGTGGATGCGCCGTGCCCTGGAGGTGGCCGTCGCCGGTCCACCCGTCGACGACACGGTCAGCACCGACGTCGACGACGTGCCGGTGGGGGCGGTGCTCTACGGGCCGGACGGCGCCGAATTGGCCACCGGACGCAACGAGCGCGAGCTGACCGGTGACCCCACCGCCCACGCCGAGGTGCTGGCCCTGCGCCGGGGCGCCGAGCGCACCGGTCGGTGGCGGCTGGACGGCTGCACCCTGGTGGTCACCCTCGAACCGTGCACCATGTGCGCCGGGGCGCTGGTACTGGCCCGGGTCTCCACAGTCGTGTTCGGTGCCTGGGAGCCCAAGACCGGCGCGGCCGGATCGCTCTGGGACGTGCTGCGGGACCGCCGGCTCAACCACAGACCCGAGGTCTACGGCGGGGTGCTGGAGGCCGAGACCGCCAGCGTCCTGCGCGCGTTCTTCCGCTGAGAGGCGCTGGCAGCCGTCTGAAGGCACTGGCCGCCGTCTGACGTTCTGCGCCCCGGCGGTCTGATGCGAAAGAGCGTGATGACTGTGAGTCATCTTGATGCCTCACAGTCATCACGCTCTTCGCGGCATTGCCGCCCGAACAGGTCAGGCGATGATCGTGTCGAGGGCGATCTCGACCATCTGGCTGAAGGTCTGCTCGCGCTCTTCCGAGGTGGTCTTCTCACCGGTCTTGATGTGGTCGCTGACGGTCAACACGGTCAGCGCGCGGGCCTTGAACCGGGCGGCGATCGTGTAGAGCGCCGCCGACTCCATCTCCACCGCCAGCACGCCGTAGTCGGCGAGGGTGTCGTACAGGTCCGGCCGGTCGGTGTAGAAGGCGTCCGCCGCCAGGATCGGCCCCACGTGCATGGTGATGCCACGCCGCTCGGCCACCTCGACCGACGTACGCAGCAGCCCGAAGTCGGCCACCGGGGCGTAGTCGATCAGCCCGTCGAAGCGCATCCGGTTCATGTTCGAGTCGGTGGACGACCCGATCGCGGCCACCACGTCCCGCAGTTGCAGGTCGGTGCTGAGGGCACCACAGGAGCCGACCCGGATCAGCGTCTTCACGCCGTACTCGTTGATCAGCTCGTGGGCGTAGATGGAGGCTGACGGCATGCCCATGCCGGAGCCCTGGACGGAAACCTCGACGCCGTTCCAGCGGCCGGTGAAACCCAGCATGCCCCGAACCGTCGAGTAGCAGGTAGCGCCCTCGAGGTAGGTCTCCGCGATCCACTTGGCCCGCAGGGGGTCACCCGGCATCAGGACCCGCTCGGCGATCTCGCCCGGCTTCGCGCCGATGTGCGTACTCATGGCAAAGATCCTGCCAGGCCGGCCCGGGCGATACCGGTTCGGCGTCGGAACCGGCGGTCCTGTACCCTCGTCGGCGGTGGCGTGTCCGAGCGGCCTAAGGAGCACGCCTCGAAAGCGTGTGAGGGTTAACGCCCTCCGAGGGTTCAAATCCCTCCGCCACCGCTCTGTAGTGCAGGAACGCCCGGTTGATCCGCGAGGATCGACCGGGCGTTCTCGCGTCAGAGCTGCTGCTCGCCGCCGTCGACGAACAACTCGCCGCCGGTCATGAAGCTGCTCTGGTCGGAGGCGAGGAAGAGCGCGGCGTTGGCGATCTCGTCCGGGTGTGCCATGCGCTGCATGGGTACGCCCGAGGCGATGGTCTTCAGCAGCCCGGGGGCCTCGGCGGGGCTGGATGCGAGGCCGGCGAGCCCGGGGGTCTCGGTCGAGCCGGGCACCAGGGTGTTGACCCGGATCTTCCGGCCGATCAGCTCGGCGGCCCAGGTGCGGCCGAACGAGCGGATGGCCGCCTTGGACGCCGCGTAGACGCTGAACGCGGGCGTGCCGTTGCTCGCGGCTGTCGAGCCGGTGAGCACGATCGACGCGCCCTCGTTGAGCAGGGGCAGGGCCTTCTGCACGGTGAAGATGGTGCCGTAGATGTTGGTGTCGAAGGTGCTGGCCACGTGCTCGACCGTGATCGATTCGAGCGACCGGAACTCTCCGCCGCCGGCGTTGGCGAACACCACGTCCAGCCCGGCGCCCCGTTCCTCGATCGCCCGCATCACCCGGTCCAGGTCGTCGAGCTTGCTGACATCGCTGGCGATGCCGGTGACGTTCGCGCCGATGCTGGCGACGGCCTCGTCCACCGGGCCCTTGCGGCGGCCGGTGACGAAGACGTACGCGCCTTCGGCGGCGAAGCGGCGGGCGGCGGCCAGGCCGATGCCCGTGGTGCCCCCGGTGACGAGGGCGGTCTTGCCGTCGAGCTGTCCCACGATGGATCTCCTCTGTCGGGGTGTGGTGTTGTGCGGCCGGCCGGGCCTCCTGTGGTTCTGTACCGAGCGGTACGTATCCGACCGTAGCAACCGCCGACGGGGTCCACAAATTTCTGTACCGATCGGTCTTTTATCGCCGGTAGGATGTGCCAAGAAGGGGAGATGAGCTGTTCAGCACGGGCCGGCCCCCTCGTTGAAGAGGCGGCGGGCCCAGTCCGCGTACCCGGCTATGGTTTTTCGGACAGTGCGCCCGTCGTGCAGGAACAGGTACGCGCGGTCGCCGCTGCGGGCGAGTAACCCGTCGAGTCGGTGTGTCCCCTGTGGAGCGCGTAGCCGGCTGACCTCCGGGTAGCGGTCCCAGACCTCGTCGACGGGCGAGCCCGCCGTTATGCCCTCCGGTGTCCGCATCGGGTCGCCGACCCAGAGCAGCACGAGTTTGTCTTCCACGAAGACCGGGCTGACCGTGTCGTGGCCAGCGAGCATCGGCCCGCAGGCGTCCAGGCTGGTACGCAGGATGCCGCGTCGGGTCAGCTCGTCCTCGGTGGCACCGAACTCGATGTTGCTGAGGCCGTTCAGGTCGATGATCTCCACGTTGCCGGCGGGCCGGCCGTTCGGAATCGACTTGGTAGGCGGTACGCCGCTGCCCGCGATCGAGGCAGCCGTCATCAGTGCGGCGATAAACGCAAATTGTCGCAATTTCATGGAATCCCCCAGTCCCCCAACGGAACGGGAGCGTTCAGGTTGCTGCCGAACGCCGGATTACTGGTTTTCCCACTGTTCGACCAGCTCGTCCCAGTAGTCGGCGCTGAGTCGACGCCGCCCGTGCGCCAGCCAGCCCTCGGTGCTCCGCTCCAGGTGCAACCCCAGTTCGGCGAACCTGTCGATCCAGGTGCCGGGCTCCACGCCGAGCTGGCTGAGCGCGCCGTTGATCGGCCACTGCTCGCGCGGCGCGCTCAACTCGTCGTCGAAGCACGGGCCCCAGGACAGTGCCCCGCCCAACCACACCGCTGCCGACTGGTAGCCGACCCCACCACCGAACTCCGCCTCCAGATAGGCCACCGGCCCCGACTGTGACCAGCGGGTCAGCACCTCGACCAGCGCCGTCGACAACACCAGGCCGAACGGACGCGCGGCGCTCCGGTCGTCAGTGGCGAAATCCGGCAACGACCCGGTCAGCTCGATCACCAACTGCGGGGTGACCGGCAGCAACGCGAAGTCCTGGCGCAGCCCGCCGAGGACCGCGTGATCCAGCTCGGCGGTCTGCTCGCGGAGCAGCTCAACGTCCGCGACCACCGCGCTGAGCTGGTAAGCCATGGAACCTCCGGTCGTCCACAGCCTGTGGATAGAACATGTGTACGACGGGGCTCCCCGCCGTCGGTGCCTGGGACGGTACCGGCCGGAGGGTGGACGTGCCGGGCCCTGCTCGATCAGTGGGCATCGGCGAGCAGGGCGACCGTTGTACGGTCCTGGCCATGGTCAGTCAACTGAGCGTTCCCGGTGTGCCGTTCCCGCTCGTGCCCTCGTCGGCCGAGCTGTGGCGGGTCGACGAGGCGGCCGGCACCGTGGCGGTCGAGGCGCAGCCGCTCACGGACATCTTCATCGACCCCAGCACCGGTGCCGCCGACGCGGCCGGAACCACCACGGTCAGCGCCGAGTCGACGCTCAACGCCGCGACGCTGCTCGGGGACCTGCCGACGGGGGACTTCCAGTTCAGCGCCCGGGTCAGCGTGGACTTCGCCGCCACCTTCGATGCCGGTGTGCTCCTGCTGTGGCTCGACGAGCGGCGCTGGGCCAAGCTGTGCTTCGAGTTCTCCCCGGCGGGCGACCCGATGATCGTGTCGGTCATCTGCCGAGGCGTCGCCGACGACGCGAACGCCTTCGTCGTACCCGACCGGTCGGTGTGGCTGCGGGTCTCCCGGGTCGACGGGGTCTACGCGTACCACGCCTCGGTCGACGGTGAGACCTGGCAGCTGATCCGCGTCTTCCTCCTCGACCCCGACGCGTCTCGCGACCGGATCGGCTTCGCGGGCCAGTCTCCGACCGGTCAGGGGTGCAGCGTGACCTTCGACGAGATCACGTTCCGGGCAGATCGTCTGGGGGATCTCCGCGACGGCTCCTGACGATTCAGGGCCGGTCCCGTTAGGGCCGGCCCTGTCGTTGGTGCTGCTCACGCGAGCGGAGGATACGAGATTCGAACTCGTGAGGGTGTAAACCCAACACGCTTTCCAAGCGTGCGCCCTAGGCCTCTAGGCGAATCCTCCGCGAGCCAGGATACAGGCCCGTGTCGGCCGGGCCACCCCACCACCCCCTGAAGATCGACAGGCGGTCGGGTAGGCTGGGCGTCACCTCCCGTGCGGCGGTATCTCGTGAACCTCCCCAGGGCCGGAAGGCAGCAAGGATAAGCGAGCTCTGCCGGGTGCACGGGAGGCCTTTTTGTCTGTGGGCCGGTTGATCCACTCGGCATCCCTGATGTCGCGGTGTCCCGGCCATGCGGACACCGCGGTTTCCAGGAAGCCGAGTCGATCAAGCCCTGGTGGCCCGGTCGATCAAGGCTGAAGCCCCAGGCGCCCGGGGTGGTGGGTGGTCACCCGCGCCCGACCGGCGCAGAATGGCTCGGTCGAGAGGAGGCGGGACGAGTGACGCTGGCGCTCTACCGCAAGTACCGGCCGCGTACCTTCGCTGAGGTCATCGGTCAGGAGCACGTGACCGAGCCGCTGTCGCAGGCGCTGCGCAGCGGACGGCTCAACCACGCCTACCTCTTCTCCGGCCCCCGAGGCTGCGGCAAGACCACCAGCGCCCGGATCATGGCCCGCTCGCTCAACTGTGAGCAGGGCCCCACGCCCGAGCCGTGCGGCAAGTGTGACTCCTGCCGCTCGTTGGCCGCCGACGGCGCCGGCTCGATCGACGTGATCGAGATCGACGCGGCCAGCCACGGCGGTGTCGACGACGCCCGCGAGCTGCGCGAGCGCGCCTTCTTCGCGCCGGCCAGCAGCCGCTTCAAGATCTACATCATCGACGAGGCGCACATGGTCTCGACCCAGGGCTTCAACGCCCTGCTCAAGCTGGTCGAGGAGCCCCCGGAGTACGTCAAGTTCATCTTCGCCACCACCGAGCCGGAGAAGGTCCTCGGCACGATCCGGTCGCGTACCCACCACTACCCGTTCCGGCTGTTTCCGCCGAAGGTGGTCCGCCCGTACCTGGAACAGCTCACCCAGGCCGAGGGCGTCGCCGTCGAGCCGGCGGTCTTTCCGCTGGTGGTCCGCGCCGGTGGCGGCAGCATGCGGGACAGCCTCTCCGTACTCGACCAGCTCATCGCCGGCGCCGGCGCGGAGGGAGTCAGCTACGCCCGGGCCGTCGCGCTGCTCGGCGTCACCGACTCGGCGCTGATCGACGAGATGTGCGACGCGCTGGCCGCCGGTGACGGCGCGGCCGCGTACGCCACCGTCGACCGGGTCGCCGAGGCCGGGCACGACATGCGCCGGTTCGCCTCCGACCTGCTGGAACGGCTGCGCGACCTGATCGTGATCCAGCAGGTGCCGGACGCCGCCGCGAAGGGTCTGATCGACGGCCCGGCCGACCAGATCGAGCGGATGGCAGCCCAGGCCTCGCAGCTCGGCTCGGCAACGCTCTCCCGCTGCGCCGACATCGTGCACAACGGCCTGGTCGAGATGCGCGGCACCACAGCGCCCCGCCTGCTGCTGGAGCTGATCTGCGCCCGGATGTTGCTGCCCGGCGCGGACGACTCCACCGGCGGCCTGCTCCAGCGCCTGGAACGGATGGAACGCCGGCTCACAGTGGGCGGCGGCGACGCGCCGTCGGCCGCCGCCGGCTCCGCGCCAACCAACCACCCAGGGGTACGCCCACAGCCAGCCACCCCGGTCCCGGCTGCCGCCGCCCCGGCACCCGCGAACGCCCCCACCTCGGCACCGCCGTGGGACGTCGACCCGGCGGCGTCCCCGGCCCAGAGCGCTCCCGCCCCGGCTGCTCCGGTCACCGAGGCACCCGCTCCGACCTCCGGCACACCGGCCTCGTACGTCTCGCCGGCCGACTCGCCGATCCCGGCCTCGCCCGGCGCGTCGACCGGTCCGGCAACCGCTGACCAGGCCGTACCCGTCTCGCCCGCCGGCCCGGCCCCGCGTCGCGTGGTGCCACCGTCGGCGGTGCTTCCCGACCCGGCCACGCCCGCGCCGCCCCGACCCGGAGCACCGGCCGCCGCGCTGGACGCGGTAGCGGTCCGCCGCGTCTGGCCCGACGTGGTCGGCAAGGTCAACCGGACCAACAAGCGGATCGCCGCCCTGATGCGCGACGCGGTGGTCCGCGAACTCGACGGCGACACGCTGGTGCTGACGGTGAAGTCCACAGTGCTGGCCAAGATGATGGCCGACCACGCGGCGGTGCTCACCGACGCGCTCTACGAGGAGTTGGGCGGGCGCTGGCAGATCCGGTGCGAGGTGGCCGGCGAGCGCGGTGGCGTGTCGCTGTCCGGCTCGTCGCGCGCACCGCAGACCGCACCGCCCCGACCCGCCGCGCCGCCAACCCCGTCCGACGCGCCCGCCGCCGCGAACCCGACTGCCGCAGGCCCGACGAGCGCGCCTGGCTTGAATGACGCACCCGGCTCGAATGCCGCGCCTGGTTCGAGCGCCGCGCCTGGCTCGCCTGCTGCCCCTGGCGTGAACGCCGCGCCTGGTTCGAACCCCGCGTATGGCTCGAACCCCCCGCCTGGCTCGAACCCCGCGCCCGGCTCGAACCCCGGCTCGAACACTGCGCCTGGCTCGAATGCCGCGCTCGGCTCGAATGCAGCGTCAGGGTCGAACACATCTGGCTCGACCGCTGCGCCAAGTTCGAGCGCGGCGCATGGCTTCAGCGCCGCGCCCGGCTCGAATGACGCGCCTGGCTCGACCGCTGGGTCAGGCTCGAACGCAGCGCCAGGTGCGAATCCCGCCGGGCCTGGAAGTGGGCCACCCAACGCCCCGACCGCCGGGCCGACGAACGACTCGCCGACCGCCGCGAACCCGAGCGGCGCTGCCGGCTCGGCCTCGCGTGCCGGTGTCGGTGCGGGTTCCACTGGTCACGGTGCTGGTGGTCACGGTGCTGGTGGGCGGGGCGCAGCGTCGTCCGCCCCGGCGGCGGACGACGACGGCGACTGGCCGGAGGCGGCCCGCCCAGGTGGTGGTGGCCTCGCCGCCGAGGCTACTGATGACGAGGACTGGCCGGAGGCCGCCCGACCTGGCGGCGCGTCCGCTGGAAACGAGTCGAGCCCTCACTCCGCACCGGCGTCGACCGGCGCGAACGGCAGCACCGGGTACGGGAACGCCGGGAATGGCAGCGGCACCAACGGCAGCGGCCCGAACGGCGGTGGCGCGAACGGCGGTGGCGCGAACGGCAGCGGACCCGGTGGTTCGGGTGGGCCCGGGGCGGCGGCCGGTGGCGGTAAGCCGGGTGGGCGGGGTAACCCGACACCGGCGGCCCGGCAGCCGGCGACAGCCGGTGGTGCGCCGGTGAGCAGCGCCATCGCCGCGGCTCGCGCGGCGGCGGCGGGGCGCGGTGCGCGTACCGGAGCGGCAGCCCGGCCCGTCGCGGACGCCGAATGGGCCGGCGAGCCCCCCTACGACCCGGACTTCGACGGCCCGACGAGGGCCGGCGGCCGGCCTGGCGGCGCGGCACCGGCGGCGACCCCGGCCTTCGAGGGGTTCGACCCGGGCGACGAGCCGTTGGACGAGATCATCGACGAGAAGACCGCCCGGGAGTCCAGCGAGGAGCAGGCGGTGCGCCTCCTCAGAGAGACCTTCGGCGCCGAAAAGATCAACGAGATCGACGCCCGCTAACGCCGTCGATCATGGAGTTGTGGTGGGTGGCAAATCGCCCACCAGTGCTCTTCTTGGGCACCACAACTCCATGATCGACGCCGACGGGGGTGCGCGGTTGGGGGGTTTCGGCTAGCAGGACTCCCAGGGCGCAGGCCCAGAGGGGGAACGGGAGCACCGCTACTCGTTCCATGCCGCCAACCCCGAGCCCCAGGCCCTGTTGGGCGGCGAACAGTGTCGTTCCGGCCAGCGCGATGAGCCCGGCGGTGAGGGTGAGTCGGCGCCACCTGCCGAGCGTCGTGCGGCGTGGCGCGAAGCCGGCGAGGAGGAGGCCGACGTTGCCCATCCCCATGATCAGGACTGCGCCGAGGACGTGCAGGTTCTCGTCAATGTCGGCCGGGTAGAGGGCCACGAGGGCGTATCCGCCGGTGGCCAGCAGCAGGAGTGTCTGGGCAGTGCGCACCACCGGGCCGCGGCCGAGAACCCGCCAGGTCAGCAGGAGCCCGCCGGCGAGCAGGACGGCGGTGGCCAGTGTCGCGGTGTTCATCAACGGGTGCCACGGTGAGCAGACGTAGCGGGGGCGGGTGGTGTCCCAGACGCCGCAGTGGGCGTTGCCGAGGTCGCTGATGTTGTGGGTGGCCCAGCTGTAGGTGGGCTCGCGCCACCGCAGACCGGTGATCAGGCTGGCGACGAGGAAGACGGGCGAGGCCGCGAGCCAGCACAGTGCGCCGACCCGGCCGGTGCGGTTGAGGTTCATGCCTTGAGCAGACCAGTGCGACGGGTATGGGCGCACTACCAGCAGATGGCCGGTTCGGGGTAGGGGTAGCCGTACCCGAAGCCTCGGCGTGGGCGGACGCACCGGGCGGGGCGAGGTCGGTCCCAGCGGATAGGCTGAGCGGCGGTCGAGCAGACGAGTGCGAGAAGGAGCCATCCCGTGCGCCCAGGTGGACAGCCGAACATGCAGCAGATGCTGAAGCAGGCGCAGAAGATGCAGCAGCAGATCGCCGCCGCCCAGGCCGAGCTGGCCGAGGCCGAGCTGACCGGCACCGCCGGCGGCGGGCTGGTCACCGCGACGGTCTCCGGCTCCGGTGAGCTCAAGGCCATCAAGATCGACCCGAAGGCCGTCGACCCGGACGACGTGGAGACGCTGGAGGATCTGGTCGTCGCGGCCGTGCACAACGCCGCCGAGGCGGCCCGGGAGCTGACCGAGCGCAAGATGGGCCCGGTCGCCGGCGGCATGGGCGGCCTCGGCCTGCCCGGTTTCTGAGCCGGCAGATGTACGAAGGTGCCATCCAGGATCTGATCGACGAGCTGGGTCGGCTGCCGGGCGTGGGTCCGAAGAGCGCTCAGCGGATCGCGTTTTACGTCCTCTCGGCGGATCCGGCCGACGTCAACCGGCTGGCCGGCGCGCTGCGCAAGGTCAAGGAGCTGGTGCGGTTCTGCACCACCTGCTACAACGTGGCCGAGTCCGAGCAGTGCCGGATCTGCCGCGACCCGCGCCGCACCGACGAGGTGCTGTGCGTGGTGGAGGAGCCCAAGGACGTGGTGGCCGTCGAGCGGACGGGTGAGTTCCGCGGTCGCTATCACGTGCTGGGCGGCGCGATCAATCCGCTGGAGGGGATCGGGCCGGACAACCTGCGCATCCGGGAGCTGCTGATCCGGCTCGGTGGTGGCGGGGTGCGGGAGTTGATCCTGGCCACGGACCCGAACACCGAGGGCGAGGCGACAGCCACCTACCTGGCGTTGATGGTGAAGCCGATGGGCATCGCGGTGAGCCGACTTGCCAGTGGGCTGCCGGTCGGCGGCGATCTGGAGTACGCCGACGAGATCACCCTCGGTCGGGCCTTCGAAGGGCGGCGCGCGGTCTGATCGCCTGACGTACGGCCGGTGGCCGGCACCCGTGCGGGTGCCGGCCACCGCTGCGTCTCTGCCCGGAAATGATCTGACACCTGTGCCCTCATCGGGGCTGTTCGACGTAACAGTTTGGCATCGCGGGTGCAGATTGATCGGTTTTTGCCGCTGTTTACCTAAGAATCGAATGTCAAGCGGCGGTTGAGGCACGATCCGATACCAACCGTCCACTCAGCGGTTTCCGGGTGGACGCATCGGGAGCTATGGTCACCGCCATCGGTGACCCCTGTCACCACGTTGTCCGTACCCCCAAGGACGAGGTGAAGCACACATGCGTGCACCCAGGCCGAAGGTCGCGATCGCGGCCATCGCGGTCGCGGCCCTCGCGGTAGCAGGCTGCGCCGAGAGCAACCGCGACGACGACAAATCCGGTGGTAGCAAGAAGGACACCCTCGTCTTCGGCGTCGCCGGAGACCCGAAGGTGCTCGACCCGAGCTTCGCCAGCGACGGTGAGTCGCTGCGTGTGGCGCGTCAGGTCTTCGAGACCCTGGTCCGACCGGAGGAGGGTGGCACCAAGGTCACCCCCGGCCTGGCCGAGTCCTGGACCCCGGACGCCGCCGGCACCACCTGGACCTTCAAGCTCCGCTCGGGCGTGAAGTTCCACGACGGCACCGACTTCAACGCCGAGGCCGTCTGCGTCAACTTCAACCGCTGGTACAACGCCAAGGGCCTCATGCAGAGCCCCGACGTGACCGCGTACTGGCAGGACGTCATGGGCGGCTTCGCCAAGAACGAGGACGCGGAGCTTCCGCCGAGCCTCTTCAAGTCCTGCGCCGCCAAGGACGCCACCACTGTGGACCTGGCCTTCACCCGGGTCTCCAGCAAGATCCCAGCCGCGCTGATGCTCCCCTCGTTCTCCATCCACAGCCCGAAGGCGCTGCAGGAGTTCGACGCGAGCAACGTTGCGGGCACCGCCGAGGACATCAAGTACCCGGCGTACGCCACGGCGCACCCGACCGGCACCGGCCCGTTCAAGTTCAAGGCCTGGGACGTCGCCAACAAGACGCTGACCCTGGAGCGCAACGAGGACTACTCCGGCGCCAAGGCCAAGCTGAAGACCCTGATCTTCAAGACGATCTCGGACGAGAACGCCCGCAAGCAGGCGCTGCGCTCCGGCGACATCCAGGGCTACGACCTGGTTGGCCCGGCCGACGTCGAGCCGCTGAAGAGCGAGGGCTTCAACATGCTCACGCGCCCGGCGTTCAACGTGCTCTACCTGGCGATGAACCAGAAGGGCAACCCGAAGCTCGCCGACATCCGTGTCCGGCAGGCCATCGCGTACGCCCTGAACCGTCAGCAGCTGGTCACCTCCAAGCTGCCGCCGGGTGCCAAGGTCGCCGACAACTTCATGCCGGACACCGTCGAGGGCTGGAACGGTGACGTCACGAAGTACACCTACGACCCGGCCAAGGCGAAGGCGCTGCTGGCCGAGGCCGGCGCGTCGAACCTGACGCTGAAGTTCCACTACCCGACCGAGGTCACCCGGCCGTACATGCCGAACCCGAAGGACATCTTCGAGTTGCTCTCGGCGGACCTGAAGGCCGTTGGCATCACCGTCGAGGGGATCCCGCTGAAGTGGAGCCCGGACTACCTGAACGCCACCACCTCGGGTAGCAAGCACGACATCCACTTCCTGGGCTGGACCGGCGACTACGGCGACGCCTACAACTTCATCGGCACCTTCTTCGACCGGCCGAAGGACGAGTGGGGCTTCAACAACAAGGCCCTGTTCGACCAGTTCAAGGACGCGGACACCACCGCCGACATCGCGGCCCGGACCGAGAAGTACAAGGCCCTGAACAAGTCCGTGATGGACTTCCTGCCGGGTGTGCCGATCTCGCACTCGCCGCCGGCGATCGTGTTCGGCAAGGACGTGACCGGCGTCAAGGCGAGCCCGCTCACCGACGAGCGGTTCTCCACCGCCGAGTTCAAGTAAGTCCTGATCTGACGCAGCAAGGAACGCGGGCGGGCGCTGTCGCACAGCGCCCGCCCGCAACCCTCCGCACCCCTTCGAGGCCGCCGTGTTCCGGTTCATCGTCAGGCGCCTGCTTCAGCTGATACCCACGCTGTTCGGGCTCTCCCTCCTGCTCTTCATCTGGCTCCGCCGACTTCCCGGCGGCCCCGAGACCGCCATCCTCGGCGAGCGCGGCACCCCCGAGATGCGGGCCGCGATCCGCCGCAACATGGGGCTCGACGAGCCCATCCTGGTGCAGTACGGCCGTTTCGTCCGGCGGATGATCAAGCTCGACCTGGGCACCTCGACCTCCACCAAGCGGGCGGTCACCACGGAGTTCATCGAGCGCTTCCCCGGCACTGTCGAGCTGACCATCACCGCGATGATCATCGCGATCGGCATCGGTATCCCGCTGGGCTACCTGGCCGCCCGCCGTCGCGGCCGTTTCCTGGACCACGCGTCAGTGGGCGGTTCACTGATCGGCATCTGCATCCCGGTGTTCTTCCTGGGCTACATGCTCAAGGCGATCTTCTCGGAGAACCTGCACTGGTTCCCGTCCAGCGGCCGACAGGACCCGACGCTCGAGGCGACCCGGGTCACCAACTTCTTCGTCCTCGACGGGTTGATGACCCGCGAGTGGGACGCCGCCGCCGACGCGCTCTGGCATCTCGTGCTGCCCGCCATTGCGCTGGCGAGCATCCCGCTGGCGATCATCGTCCGAATCACCCGGGCGAGCGTGCTGGAGGTGCTCAACGAGGACTTCGTGCGCACCGCCGAGGCGAAGGGCCTGACCGAGCAGACGGTCCGTCGCCGGCACGTCCTGCGCAACGCGATGCTGCCGGTGGCCACCTCGATCGGTCTGCTCGCTGGCGGCCTGCTCTCCGGCGCCGTGCTGACCGAGACCGTCTTCGCCTTCAGTGGCATCGGAGCGTTCGTCGCCGAGGCCATCGGC
Organism: Micromonospora sp. NPDC049049; assembly: GCF_040649115.1. NCBI lineage: Bacteria > Bacillati > Actinomycetota > Actinomycetes > Micromonosporales > Micromonosporaceae > Micromonospora > Micromonospora sp. NPDC049049. The sequence goes on from NZ_JBEZEX010000001.1 coordinate 39,459, forward strand.
CAACGCGACTATCCGGTGCTGATGGGCTTCATCCTGATCATCGCGGTGGTGTACGTGCTGGTGAACCTCCTGGTCGATCTCTCCTACAGCTTCATCGACCCGAGGGTGAGGGTGCGATGACACTCAGCCCAGGCAAGAAGCGCGAAAAGATCGACCGGCTCTCCGAACTGGCCGCCCGTGACGACGAGCGGGGCGTCAGCCTCTGGCAGGAGGCGTTCCGTCGGCTGCGCGGCAACCCGGCCGCGATCGTCGGCGCCGTCATCCTGGCGCTCTTCGTGCTGGTCGCGGTGGTCGGCCCGTTCCTCGTGCCGTATGCGGCGACGGACACGATCGGCATCCGGGAGGGGCTGATCAAGCCGGGTGTCATCCCTGGCCCGAACGGCGACCACTGGTTCGGCTACGACCACCAGGGCCGGGACGAGTTCAGTCGGATGATCGTGGGCGCCCGTCAGACCCTGCTGGTCGGCGTGGTCTCCACCCTGATCGGTCTGGCGATCGGCGCGCTGATCGGTGGCATCTCCGGTGCCGCGGCCGGCCTCGGTGGCCGATGGGGGCGGTGGATCGACACCACCCTCATGCGCTTCATCGACATGCTGCTGGCGATGCCGAGCCTGCTGCTGGCGGTGAGCATCGCCGCCCTGCTCGGGGCCAGCCTGACCACTGTCATGATCGCGGTCGGCGTGGTCTCGGTGCCGGTGTTCGCCCGGCTGCTGCGCGGCTCGATGATCTCCCAGGCCAACAGCGACTACGTGCTGGCGGCGACCTCGCTCGGCGTCAAGAAGTCGAAGATCGCCCTGACCCACGTGGTGCCGAACTCGCTCGCCCCGGTGATCGTGCAGGCAACGCTGACCCTGGCCACCGCGATCATCGAGGCCGCAGCGCTCTCCTTCCTCGGCCTCGGCAACCCGGACACCGCCGTACCGGAGTGGGGGGTCATGCTCGCCGACGCGCAGCAGTACCTCGGCATCCGGCCGTCACTGGCGATCTACCCGGCCGTCGCGATCATCATCACCGCGCTCGGCTTCACCCTGCTGGGTGAGGCGATGCGCGAGGCCCTCGACCCGAAGCTGCGGAAGTAGGCCCGCAATGGCACTGCTCGAAGTTGAAGATCTCTCCGTCACGTTCGCCCGGCGCGGCCAGCGGGCCGTGCACGCGGTCGACGGGGTGTCCTTCTCGGTCGACGCCGGTGAGGTGGTCGGCCTGGTCGGCGAGTCCGGCTGTGGCAAGAGCGTCACCTCGCTCGCGATCATGGGTCTGCTGCCCAAGCAGCCCGGCCTCCGGGTCGGCGGCAAGGCCGTCTTTGACGGCACCGACCTGCTCCAGCTCGACGACCGGTCGCGGCGGGACATCCGGGGTCGGGACATCGCGATGATCTTCCAGGACCCGCTCTCCTCCCTGAACCCGGTGATCCCGATCGGGTTGCAGGTGACCGAGGTGCTCACCCGGCACCGGGGGATGAAGGGCGAGGCTGCGGCGAAGGAAGCGGCGGCACTGCTGGACCGGGTCGGCATCCCCGACCCGAAGCGGCGGCTCAAGGAGTACCCGCACCAGCTCTCCGGTGGGATGCGCCAGCGGGCGCTCATCGCGATGGCGGTGGCGTGCCAGCCTCGGCTGCTGATCGCCGACGAGCCGACCACCGCGCTGGACGTCACCATCCAGGCCCAGATCCTGGAGCTGCTCAAGGAACTGGTCCGCGACTCCGGCACCGCACTGCTGATGATCACGCACGATCTCGGCGTGGTGGCCGGCATGGTCGACACCGTCAACGTGCTCTACGGGGGCCGGGTGGTGGAGACGGCCCGCCGTCGTCCGCTGTTCCGCCAGCCGCGTCACCCGTACACAGTGGGTCTGCTCGGCTCGGTGCCGCGCCTGGATGCCGGGCGGGGCGAGAAGCTCAACCCGATTCCCGGTTCGGTCCGCGACCTGCTGCCGTGGCCGGACGGATGCGCCTTCGCCCCGCGCTGCGCCCGCCGGATCGACGAGTGTGTGGGTGAGCCGCCGGAGCTGGTGCACGCGCACGACGGACGGAGCTACCGGTGCGTCAACCCGGAGCCGCTGCCGGGCCTGGTGCCCGCCCCGCGCGAGGAGGAAGCGTGAGCGAGCGTAGCGAGCGAACCATCAGGCACAGCAGCGTGGCGTCTCACGCCGGCGCGGAGCGAAGCGGAGTGCTGGCGTGAGTGACAACGACATCCTCGTCGAGGTGCGCGACCTGAAGGTGCACTTCCCGATCAAGCGGGGGGTGCTCTTCGACCGGGTGGTCGGCCAGGTGAAGGCCGTCGACGGGGTCGACCTGAGCATCGCGCGCGGCAAGACGTACGGCCTGGTGGGTGAGTCCGGCTGCGGCAAGTCCACGTTGGGCAGGGCGCTGCTCCAGCTCACCCCGCCGACCGCCGGTGAGGTCAGCTTCGACGGCGTCGAGTTGACGACGCTACCGTCCGGCAAGCTGCGCAGCATGCGTCGCCGGATGCAGATGATCTTCCAGGATCCGATGTCCAGCCTCGACCCCCGACAGAACGTCGAGTCGATCCTGACCGAGGGCCTCCAGACCCACGGGATCGGCACCGACCGCACCGACCGTCGACGGATCATCGGCGAGACCCTTGACGCGGTCGGGCTGCCGCGCTGGGCGCTCTCCCGCTACCCGCACGAGTTCTCTGGCGGGCAGCGGCAGCGCATCGGCATCGCCCGCGCGCTGGTGCTCGGGCCGGAGCTGATCGTCGCCGACGAGCCGGTCTCGGCGCTCGACGTGTCGATCCAGGCCCAGGTGGTCAACCTGCTGGACGAGCTCCAGGACAGCCTGGGGCTGACCTACCTGGTGATCGCGCACGACCTCGCTGTGGTCCGGCACATCTCCGACACTGTCGGCGTGATGTATCTGGGCGCGCTGGTGGAGGAGGCGCCGAGCGACCGGCTCTACACCGAGCCGCTGCACCCGTACACCCGGGCGCTGATGTCGGCGGTGCCGGTGCCGGACCCGGACGTGGAGGACCGCCGGGAGCGGATCCTGCTCGCCGGTGACCTGCCGTCGCCGGCCAACCCGCCGACCGGCTGCCGCTTCCACACCCGCTGCCCGTGGGCGCAGCCCACCCGCTGCGCCGACGAGCGACCGGTGCTGCGGGACATCGGCGCCAGCCGGGTGGCCTGCCACTTCGCGGAGCAGATCGCCAGCGGCGAACTGCGCCCGCACGGGGTCAGCGCGCAGATCGTCCGACCCGAGGGCGAGGGGGACGCGCCGAGCGTGGTCTCCGCGCCCACCGAGCCCGGCTCGTACGTCTGAGACTGGACGCGGTGCCGGCGGTCGTCAGCCCTCGGGGCGGTTCAGCAGCCCCACCGCGACGCCGTGCACCGCGTCCAGCCCAGCCGGGTCGGCAAGCGTGACCGACGTGCCGGTCACCGCATACCACTCGTCCGCGTCCTTGTACTGCACCCGCAGGGTCACCTTGCCGTCCGCGTACTCGGTGCGCAGCGTCAGGTCCCCGGTGACGACGCCGACCTCGTCGGTCATCACGCCGCCGGGGCCGGGCACGATGTCGGTGGTGCGGCTCTGCGGGCCGGCCACCCCGCTCGAATCCGCGACCATGCCGGCACCCGGCACGGCAGCGGGAGTCTCGGCGGCGCCGTCCGCGGTCATGCCGGCGGCGGACGGGCCGCTCTCCTCGGCGGCGGTCACGAATCGCTCCCCACTCAACAGCCCTCCAACATGTCGGTCAGGGCGGCCTTCTCGGCGCTGGTCACCGTCAGCTTCCAGTAGTGCTTGACCGTCACCCAGTCCTGGGCGTATTTGCACCAGTAAGACCGGTCTGCCGGTTTCCACTGCGACGGGTCCTGGTCACCCTTTGCCCGGTTGGACGAGGCGGAAACCGCGAAAAGCTGCGGACGGGTGGTGTCGTTGGCGAAATCGCCGCGCTTCGCGTTGTCCCACTCGTCAGCGCCCGAGCGCCACGCGTTGGCCAACGGCACCATGTGGTCGATGTCCACGTCGGAGGGATCCGAGAAGCTGCGACCGTCGTACACGCTCTCCCAGCGCCCACCGACCACGTTGCAGCCCGAGAGCTTCACATCCTTGCCGTCGCGCTGGAGGATGCTGTCCCGGATATCGCAGTTCTTGCCGGTGTCCCGCCAATGCGGGAAACGCTCCCGGCTGTAGCCCTTCATCGAGCCGGCGGTAGCGACGGTCAGCTGACTCAGCTGCTCAGCGGCGTTGCCGCCGTCGCTCGACGGCGGTGTGGTCGGTTCATCCTGCGGGACGCAACCGGCCACGCCGAGCGCCAGCGCCGCGGTGAGCACGGCCACCGCCGCTCGCGGTCCTGATCTGGTACGCACAGACGACACCTCTCCAGCTTGGGGGCTCCCGGCGATTGCGCACAGTACCCGGGCACGGTTTCGGCGTTTCGTGGCGTCTCCCACATGATGCAAGGCAGATTGGTGGGATGACCGCACCCGTACCGGCGACCGCCCTCCGGATGGGCACCACCGCCGGCCGGGGCACGCTGCTCGCCGCCGTACTCGCCTCTGGAATGGTCTTCCTCGACAGCACCGTCGTCAACGTGGCACTGCCGAAACTTGGGCAGGACCTCGGCGCGAACGTGGCCGATCTCCAGTGGACCATCAACGGCTACCTGCTGATGCTGGCGGCGTTCGTGCTGCTCGGCGGCGCGCTGGGCGACCGCTTCGGCCGGCGACGCATATTCCTCATCGGCGTGGTCTGGTTCACCGCCGCCTCCGTGCTCTGTGGGCTGGCCCAGGACACCGGCATGCTGATCGCCGCCCGGTTCCTCCAGGGCGCCGGTGGCGCGCTGCTCACGCCCGGGTCGCTGTCGGTGCTCCAGGCGAGCTTCCATCCCGACGACCGGGGTCGGGCGATCGGTGCCTGGGCCGGGCTGTCCGGGGTCTCCACCGCGCTGGGGCCGTTCATCGGGGGCTGGCTGATCGACGCGCTCTCCTGGCGCTGGATCTTCTTCCTCAACCTGCCGATCGCCGTGCTCGTGCTGCTGGCCGCCCTGCGCTGGGTGCCGGAGAGCCGGGACGAGAGTGCCTCCCGCACCGAGGAGCGGGGTCGGACCCGACGACGGTTCGACGTCGCCGGAGCCCTTCTCGGAGCGCTCGCGCTCGCCGGCGTCACCTACGCCCTGATCGACGCGCCGGCCCGCGGGTTCGACTCCGCCGAGGTGCTGATCGCCGCCCTGGTCGGGGTGCTCTCCGCAGTGGCCTTCGTCCTGCTGGAACGGCGGCGTGGCGACACCGCGATGCTGCCCACCGGCCTGTTCAGCAGCCGACTCTTCTCGGTGCTGAACATCTTCACCGTCATCGTCTACGCGGCGCTCGGCGGCTTCACCTTCTTCTTCGCCGTCTACCTTCAGAACGTGGTCGGCTGGTCGGCCTTCCGCACCGGCATCGCGTTGCTGCCGATGACCCTGCTGCTGCTGGTCGGCTCCGCGCGCGCCGGTGCGCTGTCCGCCCGGATCGGCCCACGACTGCCGCTGGCCATCGGACCGGTGGTCGCCGCGGTCGGCCTGCTGCTGCTGCGCGGCGTCGGACCGGGCGCGTCGTACTGGCGGGACGTGCTGCCCGGGGTGCTGCTCTTCGGCATCGGGCTGACCCTGGTGGTGGCACCGCTCACCGCGTCGGTGCTGGCCGCCGTGCAGGACCGGTTCTCCGGGGTGGCCAGCGGGTTCAACAACGCCGCATCCCGCGCCGGCGGCCTGCTCGCGGTGGCGGCGCTACCGCTGCTGGTCGGGCTCTCCGGCGGCGGGTACGAGCAGAAGGCCGAGCTGACCGACGCGTTCCGGGGCGCGATGGAGTGGTGTGCGGGGCTGCTCGTGGCCGGCGCGCTGCTGGCCCTCGTGCTGGTCCACCGACCGCCCCGGAAAGCCCCGCCGTCCCAGCCCTGCCACTCAATGCCCGCCGCGACACCCCCGAAGTAGGAAGCCACTTCGGGGGTGTCGCGCGCCTAGGTCAGCGGCGGGCGCGGTTGACGGCGCTGGTGACCGCCTTGATCGACGCGGTGACGATGTTGGCGTCGGTGCCGACACCCCAGACCGTCGTGCCGTCCACCTCACACTCCACGTACGCGGCGGCCTGCGCGTCACCACCGGAGGAGAGCGCGTGCTCGTGGTAGTCGAGCACCCGTACGCCCACCCCGACCGACTGGAGCGCGTTGACGTACGCGTCGATCGGGCCGTTGCCGACCGCGGCGAGCGAGCGCTGCTCGCCGCCCACACCGACCTGGGCCTCGATCTCGACCTTGCCGTCCACCGTGCCGATCGTGTAGCCGGCCAGCCGAACCGCCGGGTCGGGCTGGTGGTCGAGCAGGTAGTGCGTCGCGAAGATCTCCCACATGGCGGCCGGGTCGACCTCGCCGCCGTCGTGGTCGGTGACCTGCTGCACCACCCCGGAGAACTCGATCTGGAGCCGGCGCGGCAGGTCCAGTTGGTGCTCGCTCTTCATGATGTACGCGACGCCGCCCTTGCCGGACTGCGAGTTGACCCGGATGACCGCCTCGTAGGTGCGGCCCAGGTCCTTCGGGTCGATCGGCAGGTACGGCACCGCCCAGGTGTGCTCGTCCACCGGCACACCGGCCGCCTTCGCGTCGGCGGCGAGGGCGTCGAAGCCCTTCTTGATCGCGTCCTGGTGGGAACCGGAGAAGGCGGTGTAGACCAGGTCGCCCGCGTACGGGTGGCGCTCGTGCACCGGCAGTTGGTTGCAGTATTCAACCGCTCGCCGCACCTCGTCGATGTTCGAGAAGTCGATCATCGGGTCGATGCCCTGGGAGAAGATGTTGAGCCCCAGGGTCACCAGGTCGACGTTGCCGGTGCGCTCACCGTTGCCGAACAGGCAGCCCTCGATGCGGTCCGCGCCGGCGAGCAGGCCCAGCTCGGCGGCGGCCACACCGGTGCCCCGGTCGTTGTGCGGGTGCAGGCTCAACACCACGCTGTCCCGGCGCGGCAGGTGCCTGTGCATCCACTCGATCGAGTCGGCGTACACGTTGGGGGTGGCCATCTCGACGGTGGCCGGCAGGTTGATGATCAGCGGTCGGTCCGGGGTCGGGTCGATCACGTCGATCACCCGGGAGCAGACTTCCAGCGCGTACTCCAGCTCGGTGCCCGTGTACGACTCCGGCGAGTACTCGTAGAAGATCTCCGTGTCCGGGGTGTGGATCTCGGCGTACTTCTGGCAGAGCCGCGCCCCGGTGGTGGCGATGTCGGCGATGCCGTCCCTGTCCAGGCCGAAGACCACCCGCCGCTGGAGGGTGGAGGTCGAGTTGTAGAAGTGCACGATGGCCCGCTTCGCGCCGCGCAGCGACTCGAACGTCCGGTCGATCAGGTGCTCCCGGCACTGCGTGAGCACCTGGATGGTGACGTCGTCCGGGATCATGTCGTCTTCGATGAGCTGCCGGACGAAGTCGAAGTCGGTCTGGCTGGCCGACGGGAAACCGACTTCGATCTCCTTGTAGCCCATCTGCACCAGCAGCTGGAACATCCGGCGCTTGCGCTCGGGCGACATCGGGTCGATCAGTGCCTGGTTGCCGTCGCGGAGATCCACGGCGCACCAGCGGGGGGCGGCCTCGACGGTGCGGGTGGGCCAGGTGCGGTCCGGGAGTTCGACCCGGAACTGCTCCCCGTACGGCTGGTAGCGGTGGTACGGCATCCGGCTCGGGCGTTGCCGGGCGATCGGATCGGTTTCAGCGTCGGTGACAGGTTGAGCCATCTCGGAGTGCTCCCTGGAACATGTGGCGTCAGCAGATCGGAAGGTGTCGGCGAGATGCCGGGCGACGGTGCGCGGCGGTGCCGAGAAGAAAATCGGATGTGCTGGACGGCGCGATGCAACTCCGCGACGAGGTGCCGGCCGGTCAGGCCTCGTCGCGGCGGCTAAGGAGGAGCAGCGCCTGCCACATGACCAAGTCACCCTACGTGATGGAACGGTGGGTGGAAAGACAGGTCCGGACTATGGGACCGGGGTCATGGCCGGCGCTGCGGCCTCGGCGCCCAGCCGCGGCGTGCGTCCGGCCCAGGCCACCGCAGGCACGATCACCAGCCCGACCAGCACGAAGATCGCTGCCGTCGGTAACCAACCCCACCCGCCGGTGGTCACGCCGAGCGCGGTCAGTCCGGCCGGCGCGATCAGGTACTGCACCTGCACGCCGAGTTCGAGCGCCCCCACGTACGCGCCGCGCTGGTTGGCCGGTGGCAGGGTGGCGGTGAGCCCCCAGGTGCCGGCCGACTCGATCAGCTCGGCCAGGATGAGTACCGTCGCCGCGGTCACCAGCACCACGATGGTGAGCCAGCCCCGGGTGAACCCGGAAATCGGCAGGACCAGACAGAACAGGGCGATCAGCAGTCCACCCCGACGGGAGGCCCGGGCCGCGCCCGCCGCAGTGTCCGCGCCCCGGCTCACACGTACCTGGAGCAGCACGACCAGGACCGTATTGAGCAGCACCAGAGCGGCGATGACCGTCTTCGGGGCGTCGGTGTGGGTGAGGATCCAGAGCGGCATGACCGTGAGGTAGAGCGCCTGGTGTGCGGTGAGCAGCCCGGAGAGCAGGGACACCGTCATGAACGGGCGGTCCCGCAGCACGGCGAGCCGACTCGTCGGCTCCACCGACCTCCGCACCTGCGGCAGTCGAGGCAGTCGGCGCACGAAGAGAGCCGTCACCAGGAAGACCGTCGAGATGAACCAGACCATCCCGCGGTACGCCTCGATCGTGTCCACCGCCAGCACCAGGCCGCTGATCACCGCGCCGAGCCCGAAGCCGACGTTCAGCGACGAGCGCTGGTACGCCATCGCCGTGACCCGTTCGGCCGGCGCGAGCGCGTTGATCGAGTAGACCTGCCGGGCCACGCCGACAGCGCCGTCCACGGCTGCCAGCGCCACCACCACGGCGAGAAACCCCGCGAAGCCACCCACGAAGGGGTAGGTCGCGAACAGCGCCGCGTTCAGCACCAGCCCCACCACCCAGACCCGCTGCGGTCCGTACCGGTCGGTGAGCCCACCCAGCGACACCGTGCCCAGCAGCGTCACCCCCGCGGCGATGGAGAGCCCCAACCCCACCTGGGCGGCGCTGAGCCCGAGCGCCCGGGTGAAGAAGACGGCGCTGCCGGCGTGGAACAGGCCGCTCCCGACGGCGTAGACCATGGCCTGCACGGCCAGGGCGCGGGTCAGCCCGGCTGGCGGTACGACGTCTCGAACGGCGGTACGGATGGTTTCTCTGGTCCCCATGTCCGGGGAGTGAAGCGGGTCCCATGACCTCGGTCGAATCTTTTAGGCTGGACCGAATCCTGCTCCTGGGGGGCGTGTGTCCGAGTTGCGGTTCAGCCTGGCCGACGTGGCGGGAGTGCGGCTCGCCGTGTCACCGGTCAACGAGACGGTCATGAGCATGTGGGCGCTGGCCAACCCGGTCCGCTACGCGGTGCACCTGCCCTGGATCGACCGGGCCCGGGTGACGTTGCATCGTCCCGAAGTGGCCGACCGGGTCCGGCCTCTGGTGGGGTTGGTCGTGCCGGGTCGCTGGCTGCCCGACTTCCTCACCCCGGCGGCCCGACCGAACGTGGAGATGGCCGAGCAGCTCGACCAGATCGCCGCGACGCCGCCGGCCGTGGTGGTCCAGGACCTGCTGGCGACCACCTGGCAGAAGCCGCTGAGCCCGTTCGGGCGGGCGCTGCTCGCCGACCCCGGCGGGCTGCTGCCGCAGGTCGTCGACGCGGTGCGGGTCTGGTACGACGAGGCGATCGCCCCGGACTGGCCGCGGATGCGGGCGCTGCTCGACGCCGACGTGGCGTATCGGGCCGCCCAGCTCGCCGAGAGCGGCGCCGGCCAGTTCTTCGAGCACCTCCACCCGAGCCTGCGCTGGCACGGCGACCGGGTGATCAGCGACGACACGTTCGAGCGGGACTTCGACCTCCGCGGTCGTGGGCTGGCGCTGAACCCGACGGTGTTCACCGAGCAGCACGTGCTGTGGAACCTGCTCGAGGATTCGCTGCCGGCCGGCGCGTACCCGGTCCGTGCCGTCGGGACGCTCTGGGAGGCGACCGCGTCGCCGCCCGGCGACCCGCTGGCACGGGTGATCGGGCCGGGCCGGACCACGCTGCTGTGCCTGCTCGAGACGGCGCTGACCACCACCGACCTGGCCCGACTCACCGGGATGTCCGCCGGAAACGTCTCCCAGCACCTGGCCGCGTTGCACGGCGCCGGCCTGGTGTCCCGGTTCCGCGAGGGCCGGCACGTGCGCTATCGCAACACCGATGCCGCGGCGGTCCTGCTCCGGGCCAGCCGGGGCGAGTGAGCCCAGCGCCCGATCAACGCAGCAGCAGCTCGGCGACCGGGTGGCGGTGCCGCAGGCCGGTCTCCCGGGCGTGCAGGTCGGCCGGGAGGTCGAACGGGTTGCCGAGTCGTCCGACGGCGGCGACCACCAACGGGCGGACATCGCCGGGCAGGTCGAGTTCGGTGGCGAGGCCGGCCCGGTCGAACCGGGTGAGCTGGTGTACGTGCAGGCCGAGCGCTGTGGCCTGCACTGTCAGGTGGGCGATCGCCTGCCCCAGGTCGTACGCCGCCTGCTCGGTGTTCAGGCCGGTGTGGGCGCCGACCACCAGGGTCGCGGCGTGCCGGATCCAGATCTGGTCGTCGACCGGGAGGCTGATCAGGATCCGTTTCCAGGTCTCGTCGTCGCGGTGGCCGAGGGCGAACCGCCAGGGCTGCCCGTTCTCCGCCGACGGGGCCCAGCGCGCGGCCTCAAGCAGCGAGGCGGACTCCTCCGGGGTCAGCTCGGCGCTCGGGTCGAAGGCTCGTGGACTCCAGCGGTAGGCGAGCAGCGGGGTGAGATCGGCCATACACCGGATCGTCCCTTATGGGTGATTCGCCCATCAGGATGGGGTGGCTGAATGTGGGCAAGAGCACCCGTAACGGGACGAAGATCAAGGCGTTCCCGGGCCCGGGCTCTCCGGCGGGTCCGGGGTCGGCGGCGCGGCGGTGTCGAGCGGCTCCCGGTCGATCACCACCGGGCCGGCCAGCTGCACGGTGGCCGGTGCCGGGCCGGGTGCGGCGGCCAGCCTCAGCGTCCCGGCCCCGGTCTGGACGCCGGTGGGTGTGCCGTCCTGGTCGTAGCAGTAGATGCCCACATCCAGCGGGGCGTTCAGCGACGCCGAGGTGGAATCCACCGAGTAGCAGGTGCCGGTGAGGCCGTCGGGCGTCCTGGCTGGGGCAACGGCCAGGGGCGCGCGTCGGTCGGTGAGCACGTCCAGCCAGTCGGTGAGCAGGTGCTGGACCCGGGGGTCCGACCGGCGTGGAACCGCGTCGTCGCGATCACCCAGGCGTACGCAACTCGCCGACTCGGCCCGACCGGCCGACGGCAGGGCGCACTGGAACAGCCCGTCGGCCGTGCTGGCCATCGAGACGTCGGCGGTGCCGCCCAGGGCGCCACCCGGCACGTCCACCCGCCAGCTGCCGTCGTTCGCGCTGGTGAACACGATGGTGCGATCCGATTGACCCGTCTGGCTGTAGACGTACTGGGCCACCAGGTGACGGTCCTGAGCCGCCGCGGCCAGCGCGGCCAGCTCGTCCCGTGCTGCGTCCACCTCGACCGGCCCCGGGTCGGCTGGCGGCGGAGGCGGAGGCTGCTCGCTGGTGCAGGCGACCAGGAGGGCTGGCAGGGCGAGGACGAGCGGCCCGATCACGCGGCCGGCCGAGCGGATGAGGACGGGCACCGGCCCATTCTGGTGGGTGCGGGCGGTTGGCGGGTGCCGGCGCGTACCTGGCCCGTCCCGGCGTGTCGGGCGGGGCGGCCCGGCGTACCCATCCGACCTGGTGGGACCGCCCCGGCCGGTCCCGGCCGGGCCGGATGGTGGGATCACCTGACCCGGCTTCGTTATCCGCCGGATACCCTCATGAGGTCTGACACGCGCCGCCGGCCCCGGTTCCGGCGGCGTCGGCACGCTCAGGGTCGCTGGGAGGGAGTGCACCGTCGTGGCACTCGTGGTGCAGAAGTACGGCGGGTCCTCCGTCGCCAACGCCGAGCGGATCAAGCGGGTGGCCGAGCGCATCGTCGCCGCCCGCAAGGCCGGCGACGACGTGGTGGTGGTGGTCTCCGCGATGGGTGACACCACCGACGAGCTGCTCGACCTGGCCAACCAGGTCAGCCCGCTGCCGCCGGGCCGCGAGCTGGACATGCTGCTCACCGCCGGGGAGCGGATCTCCATGGCCCTGCTGGCCATGGCCATCCACAACCTGGGGTACGAAGCCCGCTCGTTCACCGGTTCGCAGGCCGGCGTGATCACCACCTCGGTGCACGGCCGCGCCCGGATCATCGACGTCACCCCCGGGCGGCTCAAGGGAGCCCTCGACGAGGGTTCGGTGGTCATCGTGGCCGGCTTCCAGGGCGTCTCGCAGGACACCAAGGACGTCACCACGCTGGGTCGCGGTGGTTCGGACACCACCGCCGTGGCGCTCGCCGCCGCCCTGCACGCCGACGTCTGCGAGATCTACACCGACGTGGACGGCATCTTCACCGCCGACCCTCGGATCGTGCCCAACGCCCGACACATCCAGCACATCACCTACGAGGAGATGTTGGAGCTGGCCGCGTGCGGCGCGAAGGTGCTGCACCTGCGTAGCGTGGAGTACGCCCGGCGGGCGGGGTTGCCGATCCACGTCCGTTCGTCATACTCGACCAACACCGGCACGATGGTCACCGGATCGATGGAGGACCTTTCCGTGGAGCAGGCACTGATCACCGGGGTCGCGCACGACCGCAGCGAGGCCAAGATCACGATCGTCGGGGTGCCCGACGAGCCGGGTGCCGCCGCGCGGATCTTCGACACCGTCGCCGGCGCCGAGATCAACATCGACATGATCGTGCAGAACGTCTCCACCGAGGGCACCGGCCGGACGGACATCTCGTTCACCCTGCCCAAGGCCGACGGCCCCACCGCGATGGCCGCGCTCAGCAAGATCCAGGAGCCGGTCAAGTTCAAGGGCCTGCTCTACGACGACCACGTCGGCAAGGTCTCGCTGATCGGCGCGGGCATGCGCTCGCACCCCGGGGTGGCCGCCGGCTTCTTCGCCGCCCTCGGCGCGGCCGGGGTCAACATCGAGATGATCTCCACCTCCGAGATCCGGGTCTCCGTGGTCTGCCGGGACACCGACCTCGACGCCGCCGTCCGCGCCATCCACGACGCGTTCGAGCTGGGCGGCGACACCGAAGCCGTGGTCTACGCGGGGACGGGTAGGTAGCGCCGATGACGGCGCTGCCCACCCTCGCCGTGGTCGGAGCGACAGGTGCCGTCGGCACGGTGATGTGTGAGCTGCTCACCGGGCGACGCAACGTCTGGGGCGAGATCCGGCTGCTCGCCTCCGAGCGCTCCGTCGGCCGCCGGGTGCGCTGCCGGGGCGAGGAACTCGTCGTCCAGGCGCTGACCCCCGAAGCGTTCGACGGGGTCCAGGTGGCCATGTTCGACGTGCCCGACGAGGTCTCCGCCGAGTGGGCACCGATCGCCGTCGCCCGCGGCGCGATCGCTGTCGACAACTCCGGCGCGTTCCGGATGGACCGCGACGTCCCGCTGGTCGTTCCGGAGATCAACCCCGAGCAGGTCCGCAACCGGCCCCGGGGCATCATCGCCAACGCCAACTGCACCACCCTCGCGATGATCGTCGCCGTCGCGCCGCTGCACCGCGAGTACGGCCTCCGCGAGCTGGTGCTCGCCTCCTACCAGGCGGTCTCCGGAGCCGGTCAGTCCGGCGTCGACATCCTGCACGACCAACTCACCAAGGTCGCCGGCGACCGGGCGCTCGGCTCGCGCACCGGCGACGTACGCCAGGCGGTCGGCGACGACCTGGGCCCATTCCCGGCACCCATGGCGCTCAACGTGGTCCCGTGGGCCGGCTCCCCGGCGGACAGCGGCTGGTCATCGGAAGAGATGAAGATCCGCAACGAGTCGCGGAAGATCCTCGGCCTCCCCGACCTCAAGGTCTCCGCCACCTGCGTCCGGGTGCCGGTGGTCACCGCCCACTCGGTAGCGGTGCACGCGGTCTTCGCCACCGAGGTCGACGCCGAGGGTGCCCGCGAGGCACTGCGCAACGCACCCGGGGTGATCCTGGTCGACGACCCCGCGGCCGGGGAGTTCCCGATGCCGATCGACGCCGTCGGCACCGACCCGTCCTGGGTCGGCCGGATCCGCCGCGCCCTGGACGACCCCCGCGCCCTCGACTTCTTCGTCACCGGCGACAACCTCCGCAAGGGTGCGGCCCTCAACACGGCCCAGATCGCCGAACTCCTGGCCAAAGAACTCCGCACCCTCTAACCCCCGCTGCCTCCCTGCCCCGCCCCGCTGGCTCCCTGCGCCGGTCCTGCACCGCAGCGCGGTTGCCCCCTCCCGCGGCCCTGCCCTCTGACCCGCGTCGATCATGGACTTGTGGTGGGGGCGTTCACCCCTTCTGGGGCTAAAGCGCCCACCCCAAGTCCATGATCGATCTGGTCTTGAGGCTCGGGGTGTCCTCCGCTGCGGCGATCTTGCAGTTTCTGTGGCGGCATATCAGACTAGAGCGACAAAACGACAACCAAAAGTGCAAGATCGCCGGCGCGTGGGCGTGGGCTTGGGGTTAGGCGGCGGAGAGGAGGACGCCGTCTCGGCCTTGGCGTTTGACCGCGTAGAGGGCCTGGTCGGCTCGCTTCAAGGTGCGGTCGGGGGTTTCGCCGGGGCGGGGTAGTGCGACGCCCACGCTGATCGTGCGGCCGATGCGGCGGGCCGCCTCGGTGAGCCGTTCGGCGATCCGGACCGCCTCCTCCGGGCGGCTCACCTCGATCACCGCGACGAACTCGTCGCCGCCGATCCGGTACAACTCGTCGCCGTGCCGCAGCGCCCCCTCCAGCGCCCGGGCCAACCCGACCAGCACCCGGTCACCGGCCTGGTGGCCGTACGTGTCGTTCACGGTCTTGAAGCCGTCCACGTCGATCGCCAGCAGGGCCGTGCGCCCGGGGGTGGCCGCAGCGATCCGCTGCCCGAACGGGCCGGTGTGCTGCAACCCGGTCAGCGGGTCGGAGCTTGCCTGCTCCCGCAGCTGGGACAGCGTGCGCAGCCGGTCCACGCTCGTCCAGGCCTGCCCGGCGAGCAACTCCATCAGGCTGACCGTGGTCGGGTCCGGGCGCAGTGCGCGTTCGTCGGCGACCAGCAGCACCCCACCGGCGTCCGTGGGCCCGACCGGCACGGCGACCAGTGTGCGTACCCCCGCCCGGGTCAGCGGGCGGTAGTCCTCGGTCGGCGGATGCCCGGCCTCGCCCAGCGTGTAGCCGGCGCCGTACCGGTGCGCCCGCTCGACCATCCGGTCCAGGGCGGCAGGACCCGCCGCGGCCAGTTCGGCGCGGATCCGGGTCTCCAGGTCGCTCGGCGTCGCCGGGGACGGGCCGAGCTGGCCGCCGATCAACAGCAGTGCGGTGGAGAGCGTGGAGACCTCCCGGGCGGCGCGGGCCGCCGCCCCCATCACCTCTCCCTCGGTCGGCGCGGAGGAGAGCGCGGACGCGTGCCGGAGCAGCTTCTCGCTGCGGCTCTCCACCGGTGGGCCACCGAGGGCGGCGATCCGCGCACCGAGCCCGTCGGCCAGCCGCTGCGCGGTCTCCCGCCACGGCTCCAGGTCCGTCGGTTCGCTCCACTGAAGGTCGAGTACGCCGATCGCCCGGCCCGTCGGGTCCAGCACCGGTACGCACAGCTCGGCGATCACGTCCGGGCGGACCGGGAGGTAGTCCGGGTCGACTGTGACGTCCGGGACGACGGCGGGGACGCCGGTCGCGTACACCCGGCCGACGATGCCGGTCCGTGCCGGAACCGTGGCGAAGACCTGCCAGGCCCCGGTCGCCGCTACGCAGCGCAGACGGTCGTGGGCCGCGAGGAGTACGGAGATGGTCGCCGGGGTGTGGCGGGACAGTGCGGTGACCGTCCACCGACACGCCTCCGGTGTGCTCGACGCCATCGGCAGGCGGACGGTGACGTCACGGATGACTCGCTGATGATCCACTCGCACGTCGTTCCAGGTAGGGGAGGGGTCCGGCTGACGCCGAACCGCTCGATCAAGCGTACTCACGGTGGCGGGCCAGCGACCTTCGTACACACGTGCTATCCACAGGCTGTGGACGCGGCCTGTGGACGGCTGCCCCCGGGATGCCGCGCCCGGCGATAGCCTGAAGCACCCCGGCGTCGAGGAGGCGAGCCCGTGCTCATCGCCCAGCTCAGTGACCCGCACCTGACCACCGGCCTGCTCGCCGCGGAACCCGCCGCCGGGCTGCACCGGGCGCTCGGTCGGGTGCTGGCGTTGCGACCCCGCCCGGAATGCGTGGTGATCACCGGCGACCTGGCCGACCACGGGAAACCCGAGGAGTACGCGGCGCTGCGCGAGGTGATCGGCGCATTCCCGCTGCCGGTGCACCTGGCCACCGGTAACCATGACGACCGGGAGTCGCTGCTCGACGCGTTCGGGGGCACGCCGTGGCTCGGCGGCGGCTTCTCGGCCTACTACCACGTCGACCACGAAGCGGTGTCGGTCGTGGTGCTCGACTCGCTCGTCCCCGGCAGCGACGGCGGCCAACTCGGCGAGGAGCAGCTCAGCTGGCTCGACGGGGTGCTGGCCGGGCGGCCCGAGGTGCCCGCCGTGCTCTTCCTGCACCATCCACCGGTCGCGGTCGGCATCCCGGTGGCGGACACCATCCGGCTCGCCGACGGTGATGCCCTCGCCGAGGTCATCGGCCGGCACCGGCACGTCGTCCGGGTCGCCGCCGGCCACCTGCACCGCCCGGTCACCACGGCGTACGCGGGCACGGTCCTCACCGTGGCCCCCAGCACCTGGAAGCAGAGCACGCTCACCATGAGCGCCGACGAGCAGATCGGTTGGGTCCACGAGCCCACCGCCTTCCTGCTGCACTCGGTCGAGTCTGGCGGCTGCGTGACCCACACCGTGCAGGTCAGCCACTCCACCGGGCAGACCTGCGGCTTCTGAAGGGGCTACGTCGTGCTGGCCTGGTACGTCTCGTACGGCTCGAACATGCACGCCGCCCGGCTGGCCTGGTACATCGGTGGCGGCTGCCCGCCCGGCGGAAAGCGGACGTACCCGGGCTGCCGCGACCGGCGCCCACCCAGCCGGTCGACGCCCGTGTCGCTGCCCGGCGGCATCTACTTCGCCGGCGAGTCCGGTGCCTGGACCGGCGGCATGGCCTTCTACGACCCGCACCTGCCGGGCGAGGCCGCGGCCCGCGCCTACCTGGTCACCCTGGAGCAGTTCACCGACATCGCGGCCCAGGAGATGTACCGCCCGCCGGGCGACACGACCGAGCTGATCCCGGCGACCGGCGCGGCCATCGACGCCGCCGTCGCCAACGGACGGGCCACGCTCGGCCCGGGGCGGTACGAGACGCTGATCTGCCCGGGCAGCCGCGACGGTGTTCCGATGCTCACCTTCACCGCCCCCGAGGGGGCGTCAGCCGTGCCGTGCCGACCTCCCGCGCCGATCTACCTCGGCATGATCGCCCGAGGGCTGCGCGAGTCGCACGGCTGGCCCCCCGAGCGGATCGCCACCTACCTGGCCGCCCGGCCGGGCGTGGCGGGCGCCTGGCCAGCGGACGCCGTCACTTCAGTGGTCGACAAGGCGCTGGCCGACGGCTGACCCGTCGGCTCGCGCCTCCGCGGGCGCCGGTCAACCAAGCAGGAACTCGCGCAGCGCGGGTGCCAGCGTCGTCGGGGGCACGTCGTGGTAACCGCCGTCGAGGCTCACTGACCGGCCGCCCGGCACGGCCTCGGCCGCCGCCCGACTCGCGTCCCGCAACCACTGTGGACTGCCGGTGCTGTCCACTGCGAGGGTCGGCGCGGTGATGGTCGCCAGCCGGTCGGCGGGGAGTCGCCCGCCAGCCGTGACGATCGCGTCGTACACCAGGGTGTGCGCGATCGCCGTCAGCCCACCCCACATCGGTTGCGACCGCATCCCGCTGATCTGCTCGGCCGGCAGCCCCACCGAGGCGCTGAGGAAGATCTCCACCGCGCCGTCCCGGTCGTCGGCGGCGATCAGCTCGATGAGCTGCGGTGTGATGTCCTTGCCGACGCCCACGTGCGGACCGACCCGGAACGGTGGCTCGAACATGACCAACCTGGTCACCGGTAGACCCTGTGCGGTGGCGAGGGCGGCCAGGACGGCTCCGGAGGAGATGCCGTAGACGGCGGCGGAACCACCCGCCGCCGCGATCAGGGCGGCCAGGTCGTCGATCTCGCGGCCGACCTCGTACGGCGCGGTGTCACCGCTGTAGCCCCGACCGCGACGGTCATAGCTGAAGACGGTGAAATCCGGTGCCAACGCGGCACCCAGGTCGCGGGTCGCGCCGCGATCGCTGAACGCGCCCCCGACGAGGACGACCGCCGGCCCGGCACCGGACCGCTCGAACGCGATGGGCGTGCCGTCGACCGATCGCACCTGCTCCGCCACGGGTGTCGTTCCGCTCACGATGCCGTCCCCATTCCTCGTAGGCTGCCCTGTCCTTTCTAGACCCTGGGTCTGACGTTGTCCGGCAGACCGCGTTAAACGATGATCGATAACGGCCTCCGCGTACGCGCTGCTCCGATGCGCTGCCCGGGTCGACCGGTGGGCGTCCGGATGAGAGGCTGTCGGGGCGGGGGCCATGCTCAACCACCGTCATCCGCGACCCCTTCGACGGCGTCCGTCGGCGGCCCCGGTCGACCCAGAGGCCAGGCACCGTACGCGCCGATTCTCACGAGGAGACCCATGTTCATACCCGGGATGCGTCGGGCCGCTGTCGGCCTGACCGCGCTCGCGGTGGCCGCTTTCGGCGCGGTCGCCACCAGCCCTGAACAAGCCGACGCGCGGCCGAAGCCGGTCGACGTCACCCTGCTAGCCCTCAACGACTTCCACGGCAACCTCGAACCGCCGAGCGGGTCCAGCGGCACCATCGCCGGGCAGACCGCTGGTGGCGTCGAGTTCCTGGCCACCCACCTTGCCGAGCTGCGCGCCGCAGCCAAGAAGAAGAACACCATCACCGTCGCCGCCGGCGACCTGATCGGTGCGTCCCCGCTGCTCTCGGCCGCGTTCCACGACGAGCCGACCATCGAGGCGCTGAGCATGGCCGGGCTGGACTACGCCAGCGTCGGCAACCACGAGTTCGACGAGGGAGCCGCCGAGCTCCTGCGGATCCAGAACGGCGGCTGCCACCCGGTGGACGGCTGCATCGACGGCACCCCCTACCGGGGAGCCGGCTTCCAGTACCTGTCCGCGAACGCCTTCAAGACCGCCACCGGCAAGCCGCTGATGGCGCCGTACGCGATCCACAAGGTGCAGGGCGTCAAGGTCGGCTTCATCGGGATGACCCTGGAAGGCACCCCGCAGATCGTCAGCCAGCAGGGCGTCGCCGGCCTCAGCTTCGCCGACGAGGCGGACACCGCCAACCGGTACGCACGCGAGCTGCGCCGCAAGGGCGTACAGGCGATCGTCGTCCTGCTGCACGAGGGCGGCACTCAGGCCGCGACCGGCGGGATCAACGACTGCGTCGGCATGACCGGCCCCATCGTGGACATCACCAACCGGATGGACCCGTCGATCGACGTAGTGGTCAGCGGGCACACCCACCAGGCGTACAACTGCGACATCAACGGCAAGCTGGTCACCAGCGCCAGCTCGTTCGGTCGCCTGGTCACCGACATCGACCTGAAGATCGATCGCCGGAGCGGAGACGTGGTCTCCGCCGCCGCGAACAACGTCGTGGTCACCCGCGACGTCGCCAAGGACCCGAGGCAGACCGCGCTGATCAACCGGTACAAGACAGTGCTCGGCCCGGTCGCCGGACGCCAGGTCGGCGTGACCAGCCAGGCGATCACCCGGAGCCAGGAAACCCTCTTCGGTACGAGTCTAGGCGAATCGCCACTGGGCAACCTGATCGCCGACGCGCAGCTCGCCGCCACCGACGACGAACAGAACGCCGTCGCCGCCTTCATGAACCCGGGCGGGGTCCGAGCCGACCTCGACGCCGGCCCGGTCACCTACGAGGAGGCGTTCACGGTGCAGCCGTTCGCCAACAACCTGGTGACACTGGACCTCACCGGTCAGCAGCTCTACTGCGTACTGGAGCAGCAGTTCGTCACCGGTCGGACCCTGTACCCGTCGGCCACAGTGGGCTACGTGGTCGACCCGAACGGCACCACCGGCACGGTCGCCGACCCGTGCGCCGGCACCCGTGTGGTCCGGGGCAGCCTCACCCTCGGCGGCACCGCCGTCGACACCGCCGCCACCTACCGGGTGACGGTGAACAACTTCCTGGCCGGCGGAGGCGACGGCTTCAGCGCCCTCACCGGCGGCACGAACCTGGTCACCGGCCAGATCGACCTGGACGCCTTCGTCGACTATTTGACCGCCCAGTCGCCGGTCTCCGCGCCGACGCTGGACCGCATCCGCACCACCGCCGAGGTCCCCGCCGCCTGACGGCCGACTTCCGCGACATCGGGCCCCGGAGCACCAGCTCCGGGGCCCGACCCGTCCCAGCCCCCGCGAGGCCGCGCTTGTGGTTGCCCGCCCGTCTGCCCGCCCGTCTGCCCGCCCGCGCTGCCCGCGCCGCCCCCGCGCCGCCCCCGGGCTGCCCCCGGGCTGCCTTCGCCGCGCTGCTCGCGCACGCCCTTTGAGGCAAGATCGCGCTCGAACATGGATGTAGTGGCATCGGTGCGGCGGGATACCACCACATCCAGGATTGAGCGCGATCTTGGTCTGCGACAAGATCATTTGGCGGGTTCAATCAGGTAGATCCGCGCAACTTCTCCGAAGTTGCTGTCTCCGGCGCGCCCGAGGCGCCAACTTCCGGGAAGTTGTGCGGATCTTGGTGCACGGCGGGGCGGCGCTCGGCGGGGCGGAGCAGGGTGCGGGGTGCTCAGCGCACGGCGGGGCGGAGCGGCGTGCTTGGTGAGGTCAGAGCGGGGTTTGTCGCGGGCGGCGCGACGGCGTCGGAGGAGGGGGCGTTGGGGGTCAGGCGGAGGCGGGCGTGGGGGTGGGGGTTACCGGGGTGGTCGTCGCCAGACCGTCCTGCTCCGCGGTGAGCAGCCGGCGCAGGGAGAGCGCGACCAGCGAGGCGACCAGGCAGCCGCCGACCACCGTCGCCACCCAGACCATGCCGTTGGCGGCGCCGATGAGTGGTCCGGCGGTCACTGGGCCGATCACACCGCTGATTCCGAAGATCATCGAACTCATGGCGTTGTACCGGCCGCGCAGCTCGTCGGTGGCCAGCGCGTTGGTCAGTGCGGGCATCACCGGGGACAGCATCGTCTCGCCGAAGCCGAAGATCGCCGAGCAGAGCACCACGCACAGGGCGGCCAGCACGGCGTTCTCGGCACTGACCAGGCCGGCCACGCCGAGGGCCAACCAGGCGGCGGCGAACACCGCACCCACCACGGCCAACGCCCGGGTGCGGCTGCGCCCCTCGATCCGGCGGATGACCACCAGCTGCGCGAGCACGATCATCACCGTGTTGGCCGCGAGTGCCCAGGCCACGACCCGGGGGTTCACCTCCGCCACGCGCACCGCGTACGCGGCGAAGCCCACCTCCACCTGCGCGTAGCCGCAGGTGGTGAGGATCAGCCCGAAGATCACCAGCCGTCGGAACGGGCGGTCGCGGAGCACCGTCAGGTAGCCGCCGGGCGACGGTTCGTCGACGCCTCGACGTTTGCCGAGTCGGTGGCCCACACCGGGCAGGGTGAGCAGGATCAGCGCCGGCATCAGGTACGTCACCGCGTCCAGCAGGTAGAGCGCCTGGAAGGTGCCGGGCCGGGCGGTGTCGACGATCGCGCCGGAGGTCATGCCCCCGATGCCGATGCCGAGGTTGAGCAGGGCGAAGTTCAACCCGAAGACGCGTTGCCGTTCATCGTCGTCGGTCAGCGACGCGAGGATGGTGTTCTGCCCGGACCAGATCGCCGAGCTGCCGATGGCGACCACCGTCATCACCAGCAGGGCCGAGCCGGTCGAGTGGACCAGCGCCAACGAGCCGGTGCCGATTGCCTCGATCACCAGGCAGGGCACCACCACCCGGCGGGCGCCGATCCGGTCGATCAGCGTCCCGCCCAGCGGCGACAGGGCCAGGGTGACCACGCCGTACCAGCCGATGACGAGCCCGGCGCGGGTGTCGGTGAGCCCGCGTACGTCGGTCAGGTAGATGAACAGGAACGGCAGGGTCAGACCCCGCCCGATCGCCGACAGCAGTGTGCCGAGGAGGATCCGGCGAGCTTCCGAACGGCGGGGCAGGGCACGACGCAGCATGCCGGCATTCTGTTCGGTGGGTCTGACGCCGCGCGAACCGTTTTGGCCACGACTCGTGGTCACCGGGACCACTCGGTGACCAATCCCACGTTGATCCACTCGCTGTGATCGCGGTCGGTCGGTGTCCGTCGGGTCTGCGATGCTGGCGCGATGACCGGCACCTGGCGACATCTGCCCGCTACCGCCCGCGCCATCGCGTTGACCGCGTCGACGGCCGTCGCCGCCGTCCAGGCACGCGACGGTCAGGCGTACGACGAAGCGGTCGGCGGTCTCGCCGCGGACGAGCGTTCCGGCCTGGTGCTCGGTGCCGTGGTCCGTTTGCTGCTGGAGGAGAGCCATCCGGACGGGTTGACCGGCGACGACATCCGCCAGGTGTTGACCCGCTGCGTGCAGGAGTCGACGCGGTGGCGAACGGACGTCGACCCGCACGTGGTGCTCGTCCTGCTGGCCGGCGCGTTGGGCGTGTACGACCCCGACAGCGACGAGTCACCGCCGGACGCGGCGGCGCTGGCCCGACACGCTCCGCTGCTGGTGGCCGACTTGTTGACGGCGACCAGCGTGCCGTTGGACGACTACCTGGCCGCCGCGTTCGCAGAGATCGAGCGCACCGAACGGCAGGACTAGGCGCACCGCACGGCAGGACTGAGCGCACCGATGGAGGCTGTTGGCGAGGTGTCCGGTAGGCGTCACCGTGCCGGCGGTCGACTCGGACGCGTCACTCCTGGTTCCAGGTGTCGGTCTCGGCTGTCCGCCGGGTGCCCTGCTTGGACACCTGACCGCTGGCAATCGTCCCGCCGGACGCGTCGAGCGCCTCCACGACAAGGCCCGCGGTGGGGCGGGGCACCTGCATGGCCGTCCCGGAGCCGCTGACGGCGCTCCTCGCCACCTCCTGCCCGTCGCGCAGGACGCGCACCGTGGTGGCGGCTGCCGGCGTCACCACGAGCAGGAACTGCTGACCCTCGCCACCGCCGTCGTCATCGTCGATGGACACGGCCAGCACGCTGTCGGGATCGGTCGGGTCGGCCGTAGCGGTGAACGAGGTGCCAGTGCTGAGCACGCCGTCGGCCCGTGGCTGATCGGGGGCGATCGACACCTCACCGACCCAGCCGCCGCCCACATTGGGCGCAGCCAGGACCGTCACCTGGCCGTCCTGCACCGACGGCTCTCCGGCGGCCGGCGACGTGTCGGCCGGACCGGTAGGGAGGCCAGCAACGTGCCCGCCCCACACCACGCTCGGAAGGGCGGTCAGGCGGTAACCCTCTGACTGGGCCCACTGGTACGTCAACTCCCGGGCGCGTTGCTGCTCCACACTGCCGCGTACGCGGGACATCGCCGTTGAGAGCTGAGCGTCGGTGATCGGCTTGGGGGCCAACGAACCTGGTCCGGGCGCAATCTGGCGGGTCACCGCGCCGCAGTCGACCCGCCACCACTCGGGCCGGTGGGTCTTCGCCGTACGGACCAGGTAGGACCCGGTCGGCTCCAGGGCCCACCGGAAGGTGTCGCCGTCGGGCAACGGTGAGCTGAGGAAGACACATCCGGCCGGGGCGATCGCCACGTGTGCCGCCTCCGGACCGTCCACGGCCAGGCTCTCGTAGGGTTCCAGGGCGTCGCTGACCGACCGGATGGCGGCGGTGCCGGCCAGTTCCCGGGCGCTGGCACCTTTGTCGGCGACCAGCCACACAGCGGCGCTCGGCCAGCCGGTGACCGGATCGGGTTGGTTCCGGACGAAGGCGGCGAGCGCGATCCGGTGGTCGTCCACGTCGTCGGCGAAGAGGACCCTCACCCCGCTCACCGGCACCTTCAAGCGGGAGAATTCGCCCCGGCGTTGGGCGGCCATCAACTGTTCAGAGAGCTGACGGACGTAGCTGTCGTCCCCGGCGACGGCACCGCGCGGCGGCGACTGGAGGAGTCGGTCCGACCACGCAAGGACGGGTGCGATGGACTCGGACGGGTGCGCCGGTGGTGGCTGCGTGGTCCGGCCCGGGCTGGCGATGGCGAAGGCCGTGCTCCCCACGGAGACCACGAGGGCCAGACCCAGCCCGCCGAGGCGTCGCTGCCGGCTCCGTCGGAATCGCGCTCTCGCTCGGCCGTACGGGTCCGGCTGCGGGGTCAGCGTCCTGCTCAACTCGGCGAGGGCCCGGCTCAGCTCATCGTCGACAGTCATGGTGCCACCCCCGTCATCTTCGTCGTCCCGGTCGGTGCTGGATCCGCTGCCAGCGTCAGACGCAGGCGAGCCAAGCCTCGTGATGCGCGACTCTTGACCGACCCGACAGAGCAGCCGAGAGCGGCCGCGACCTCCGCCTCCGGCAGGTCGACCACGTACCGAAGCACGATCACCGCACGGGTACGAGGTGTCAGCTCCCGCATCGCCTGGTAGAGAGCGCGCCGTTCGGCAACCGTCTCGGTCATGTCCCGGGTGGGCCGCTCGGGAAAGAAGGCCGTCACCACCTCGTGCATCCGGTGGCGGCGCCAGACGCTGATGTGCTGGTTGATCATGACTCGCCGCAGGTAGGCCATCGGATCGTCGATCCGCCGCCACCGACGCATCACCTTCACCAGCGCAGCCTGCACCAGGTCCTCGGCATCCTGGGCCGAGCCGGTGAGGTGGTACGCCATGCGCAAGAGATCCACGTAGCGCGTCTCGACGAACTCTCGAAAATGCTCGTCGTCAACTGCCATGAGCCCCCGCCTTGATTGGTTACCTCTCACGACTCCGACGAGGGTCGAAAGGTTGAAGGCGAGAGCCCGGTTACCTGTCGCTACGGGTTGGTACTCCCGGTCGTTGAAACCCAGACCAGGAACACGATCGTCGCGACGACCCCGGTGACCGCGACCACACCGGCCGCCAGGGCCGCCCCTGCCGTGCCGTCGGGCTGGATCCACGGCGCAGGCGTCTGAGGGTGGGTCATACGCGGACGCTAGCCAAGCGGCCGTAGCGCGGGAATCGGTCGAGAGGGCTTGCCGGGGCACACAAAAAGGCCAGGTGAGAGAAGATCTCACCTGGCCTTTTACCTCTGGTCGGGGTGGCCGGATTCGAACCGACGACCTCTTCGTCCCGAACGAAGCGCGCTACCAAGCTGCGCCACACCCCGAGGCGTGCCGACAAATAGTAGCCCACCCGCCCCGATGGTCAAACTCGGTACCCCCGCCGCCCTGACCCTGCCCGGAGAGGCCAAGATCCGCACAACTTCCGGGATGTTGCTGCCTCACGACGCGCCGAGCCAGCAACATCCCTGATGGTGCGCGAATCTTGAAGCCGCGAAGAGGCGAAGCGGCCGAGCCGCCGGGCGGCAGCGCGGCCGGGCGGCAGCGCGGCGCGGCGGCAGCGCGGCGCGGCGGCAGCGCGGCCGGGCGGCAGCGCGGCGCGGCGGCAGCGCGGCGCGGCGGTTAGCGGGGGATGAGGGTCAGGATGCTGGCCTCCGGGGGGCAGGCGAAGCGGATCGGGGCGGTCGGGTGGGTGCCGAGGCCGGCGGAGACGTGCAGCCAGGAGTCCGAGCCCGGCCACCGGTGCAGGCCGCGCGCCATCGAGCGGGGCAGGCCGCAGTTGGTCACGAGCGCCCCGTAGCCCGGTACGCAGACCTGACCGCCGTGGGTGTGCCCGGCCAGCAGCAGCCCGAAGCCGTCCGCCGCCATCTGGTCGAGCACCCGTGGCTCGGGTGAGTGCGTCACCGCGATGGAGAGGTCCGCCGAGGACGACACCGCGCCGGCAACGGAGGGGTAGTCGTCCCGGTCGATGTGCGGGTCGTCGACGCCGACCAGGTCGAGCTGTCGACCGCCGGCCTTCAGCATGGTCCGGGCGTTGTTGAGGTCCGCCCAGCCGGCGCCGGTGAAGACCTGACGCAACTCCTCGTACGGCAGCTCGACGCCCTCGGTGTACTCCCGGTTGGGCAGGAAGTAGGTGAAGGGGTTCTTCAGCACCGGCCCGGTGTAGTCGTTGGAGCCGAACACGAACGCGCCCGGGTAGTCCAGCAGTGGTTGCAGGGCCCGCAGCACCCCGGGCACCGCGCCAGGGTGCGCCATGTTGTCGCCGGTGACCACCACCAGGTCGGGGTCGAGGGCGGCCAGCGATGCCACCCAGCGCTGCTTGCGCGCCTGGTCGGGCATCATGTGCAGGTCCGACAGGTGCAGCACGCGCAGCGGCTCCGCGTCGGCCGGGAGCACCGGCACGTCGTACCGCCGCAGGGTGAACATGTTGCGCTCGACGAGCGACGCGTACGCGAGGGTGGCCGCGCCGATCGTGGCGGTTCCGGCGGCGAGCCGGAATAGTGTGCGCTTTCGCATGGCGTTCAGGGTAGTTTGACCGTCCATGAGCACGCTGAAGGACCGCCTCACTGCCGACATGCGTACCGCGCTCAAGGCGCGCGACGAGCTGACCACCTCCACGCTGCGGATGGCCCTGGCCGCCGTCGGCACCGCCGAGGTCGCCGGTAAGGCCAAGCGCGAGCTCACCGATGACGAGGTGCTCGCGGTGTTGACCAAGGAAGCCAAGAAGCGTCGGGAGGCGGCCACCGCCTTCGCCGACGCCGGGCGCGCCGAGCAGGCCGCGAAGGAGAGCGCCGAGGGCGAGGTGTTGGACCGCTACCTGCCCAAGCAGCTCTCGGACGCCGAGCTGACCGAGCTGGTGTCGGGGGCGCTCGCCGCGGGCGGCTTCACCGGCAAGTCCCAGATGGGCCCGGCGATGAAGGCGGCCCAGGCCGCGGTGGCCGGCCAGGCCGAGGGTGGTCGGGTGGCCGCCGAGGTACGCCGACAGCTCGGTCTCTGACTTCCGGCAGGGTCAGCGGGCGGCAGGACGTTTCGTAGCCGCCCGCCGGTCCGGACAGACGAAACGGGCGGGCACCCCTGAAGGGTGCCCGCCCGTTGTGTCCTACCCGTCGGTTCAGCCGCCGGGGCGACCACCGGGTCGGCCCCCGGGCTGACCGCCGGGCTGACCGCCCGGAGTGCCGCCGGTGTTGCCCGGCGTGCCGCCACCGCTGCTGACCTCGATGGTGACCACGCCACCCTTGATCGTGCGTCCGTCCGGGCTGGTGCCGGCCGCTTCGCCCGCCTTGCAGGAGGACGGCACCTTGGCGCTGGAGACGACCGGTTCGAAGCCGGCGCCCTTCAGCCGGGACTTCGCGGTGTCCACTGAAACGCACTTGACGTCGGGGATGCTGCGCTGGTCACCCTGGGAGATCTTCTGACCCGGCGCGTCGAAGTCAACCTTCGGCTTGCCCTTCATCGCGTCCCGCAGCGTCTCCCAGACCGGCGGGTTGATGCCGTCCTTCTCCGCGTGCTTCATCTGCACGTTGGTCTGCGGCCAGTCCGGGTCGGCCATGATGCCGGCGACCGCGTACTGCTTGGTCATCGCGACCAGCGCGGCGGTCTTCTCCGAGTCGGTGGTTCCGGACTTGCCGGCCACCGGGTAACCGACGTCGCCGCGCACGTTTCCGGCGGTCGCTCCCGCGCACCGGGACGACGACGACTTGTCACCGACCGGGCACCGGGCCGCGTCCACGGCGGCGCGGGCCACCTCGGTGCTGAACCGCTTCTCGCAGCGCGGGTTGGCGATGTCCAGCTTGTTGCCCTCCGGGTCGCGGATCTCCTGCACCGGGATCGGTTCGCAGTACTTGCCGTCCGCGGCCAGGGTGGCGTAGGCGTTGGCCAGGTCCAGCGGGGTGGTCTGCGAGACGCCCAGGGTGAACGCGCCCCACTGGTGCGCGCCCTTCTCCAGAGTCAGATCTTCCTCGGACCGGAAGTTGATGCCCAGCCGCTTGGCGGCCTTGACCACGTTCTCGGCGCCAACCTGCTGTTGGAGCGGCACGAAGTAGGTGTTCACCGACCGACCGAACGCGGTCCACATGTTGTGTGGGCCGGCCATGCTCTCGGTCGAGTTGGTGGGGCAGTAGAAACTGGTCCCCGGGCAGGCTGCCGGACCAGGGCGGATGATGTATTCCGACTTGAACTGCTTCGGCGCGTTCATCGAGTAGCTGAGCGGGATGCCCTTTTCCAGCGCCGCGACGATGGTGAACATCTTGAACGTCGACCCGGCCTGGTAGCCGGTGATGCCGTCACCACCGGTGAGCAGCGGGTTGACAGTCGCCGGGTAGTTGCCCCGAATCTTCTTCTTGCTCTTCGCCGGATCGCTGGAGATCTTGTTCTTCGGGTTCTTCGGGTCGTCGAGCTTGAACTGCCGGTTGACCGCGAGCGCCCGCACCCGGCCGGTGCCCGGCTCGACGACCGCGACCATCGCGGCTTCCTTGCTGTTCTCGCTCTTGGCCTTACGGACCGCCTTGTCCGCGGCGCGCTGCGCCTGGACGTCGATCGAGGTCACGACGGTGTAGCCACCGCTCTTGAGCCGGCGCTCCCGGTCGTACCTGGACGAACCGAACGTCTCCTGATCCATCCACCAGCGGTAGAAGTAGTCGCAGAAGAAGCCCCAGCTGTTGACGTTGGCGGCGACGCAGCCGTTCGGGGTGCGCTTGTCCTTCACCACCAGCTTGGTCGCCTTGGCGGCGTCCGCCTCCTGCTGGGTGATGGCCTTGATGTCGACCATGTTCTGGATGACGTAGTCGCGGCGATCCAGCGCGAGCGGGTAGCCGAGTTCGGTGGTCGGGTCGTTCGTCGTGGGCGCCTTGACCATGCCGGCCAGCAACGCCGCTTCCTCGATCTTCAGCTTGCTCGGCGGCTTACCGAAGTAGACCTGGCTGGCGGCGTAGATGCCGTACGCGCCGTTGCCGAACGAGGCGAGGTTGAGGTAGCGGGTGAGGATCTCGTCCTTGGAGAATTCCTTGTCGACCTGGAGGGCCAACCGCATCTCGCGCAGCTTGCGGGCGCTGGTGTCCTCGGTTGCCGCGACGACGTCCGCCGGGTGGGTGGCCGAGTACGCGATGGCCAGCCGGACGTACTGCATGGTCAGCGTCGAGGCGCCCTGTCGGCCGGAGCCTTCGCTCTGGTTGTTGACGAACGCACGGGCGACACCGTTGATGTCGACGCCGTTGTGCTTGTAGAAGTCATGGTCTTCGGCCGCGATGATGGCCTTCTGCATGAACGGCGAGATGTCGGCGAGCTTGACGTCCCGCCGGTTCTCGTCGTACATCGTCGCGAGCGGGGTCTTGCCGTCCGATGCCATCAGGTAGCTGATCTGTGGCGCGCGGGCCACCGTCAGCTCCGTGGGCAGGGCACCGAACGTCTCGGCGCCGGCCTTCGCGGCCAGGCCGGACATCGCTACCGCGGGGAAGGCCGCCGCAGCGACCACCACGCCGGCCAGCAGGCCACACACGAGTAGCGATGCGGCGTTGGTCAGCACATTGTGGTCACGTTTCCGCATCCAGGTCACCTCGACAGGGTACGCGAGTAGGGAACGAGGGGCGCTGGGGCGTTCTTTCCCCATTTCCTGCGCGCGCTGCCCTCGTTGTGCTAAACGCACGACCCCCGCTACTTGGTTGCGTGTGACCTGGCGTGAGTCTCCTCCGATTCAGTGAGGCGGCGCAGCGTTATCGCTGACCTCGGCGGGGTAACCGGCGGTCGAAGGCCCGGGAAGCCGGGACTGTCCGAAATGATGGATTTCGCCGACAACGTTGCGTAATCAGTCGACTACAGAGCATGATGGGGGCGGCGACAGCGCCAGATGTCGTCCGCGCCGCCTTGGGGAAGGCAGGCCGGGCGATCGGGGGGAATTGCCGGCTGACGTGCATCGACGAGGTCGGTAGGTACTGCAAGGGGGGACGTGTACACATGGGCATGATCACTGACTGGCCGTCACTGGCGGCATGTCAGAACGGGGACCCGGACGCGTTGTTCGTACAGGGCGCCGAACAGAACGTGGCGAAGCGGATCTGCCGGAGCTGCCCTGTTCGGTACGAGTGCCTGGCCGACGCGTTGGACAACCGGATCGAGTTCGGTGTGTGGGGCGGCATGACCGAACGCGAACGGCGGGCGCTGCTGCGTCGTCACCCCCAGGTGACGAGCTGGCGCAAGATGTTCGAGGCCGCGATGAAGAAGAACAGCAAGGACAAGGCCGGCAAGGACAAGATTCTCGTCAGCGCGGCCAACTGACGCCGGTCACGACCGGCTGATCGCCGCGCCGATCGTCCGTAGCCCGTCGACGTCGTGCACGTCGGCGGGCTGCGCCGTGACCGAAACCGCCGGCACAGTCGGGAAGGCCTCCGTGAAGCGCGCGGCGACCTGCTGCTCGCGTACCGCCTGACGAGCCAACGCCGCGTGCGCCCGCAACACCTCGGCGGTGGCCTCATGCCCACCCAGCTGGGTCAGCCGCTCGGCGGCGACCTGGCTCTGCTCGGCGTCCAGCGCCGGGACCGCCGGGCGGTGCACCCGGTTGAGCACCAGGCCGGCCAGCGGCATCCGCTCGTCGCGCAGCCGGCCCGCGAAGTAGGCGGCCTCCCGGACCGCGTCCGGCTCCGGCGTCGCGACCAGCAGAAAGGCCGTCTCCCCAGCCTGGAGGATGCGGTACGTCTGCTCGGCGCGCTGCCGGAAACCACCGAACATCGAATCAAGTGCCGCCACGAAGCCGGACAGGTCGGTGAGCAGCTGCGCGCCGAGCACCTTCTGCACCACCTTCGAGAACATCCCGAACGAGGCCGTGACCAGGCTGAACATGCTCCGCCCGCCGCTGCGCGCCGGAGCCAGCAGCAGTCGCAGCATCCGGCCGTCGAGGAAACGGGAGAGCCGAGCCGGCGCATCCAGGAAGTCCAGTGCCGAGCGGGACGGTGGGGTGTCCACCACGATCAGGTCCCACTCGCCCCGGGCGTGCAACTGACCCAGCTTCTCCATCGCCATGTATTCCTGCGTGCCGGCGAAGGTCGAGCTCATCGCCTGGTAGAACGGGTTCGCGAAGATCTCCGCGGCCTTCGTCGGGTCGGTGTGCTGCAACACCACGTCGTCGAAGGTGCGCTTCATGTCCAGCATCATGGCGTGCAACTCGCCGCCGCTGCTCTCGACGTCGATCCCCTTGACCTGGCGAGGGGTGTTGTCCAGCTCGGTCAGGCCCAGCGACTGGGCCAGCCGGCGGGCCGGGTCGATGGTGAGCACCACAGTGCGTCGGCCGTGGTGCTCGGCGGCCCGCAGCGCCAGCGCCGCGGCCGTGGTCGTCTTTCCCACTCCGCCGGCACCGCAGCACACGACGATCCGCACGCCTGGGTCGGCGAGGATCTGGTCGACGTCCAGCTGCGGCGCCGCGTCTTCGGAAGGCACCAATCGAGCGTATCGGGCCGGTGGGTCCGCGCGCCCGTGCTGCGCTCAGGTGTGAGTCATTCGGCGCGGATGAGGGCCTGGGCCAGCGTTGCGAGCCCCGCCCGATCCACCCCGTCGGGCAGCAACGGCAGCTCGATCATCGGCAGCCCCAACTCCACCAGGTCGGCGCGGAGCGAATCTTCCAGTTCGCGCCGGATGAGCTGGTCGCGCGCCTCATCGTGCAACCCGGCCACGGTGTCCCGATCGGCCGGCAGCCCGGCGGCGACCAGCCCGCGCTTCAACTCGGCGGCGGTGACCGCCGCTCCGACGGGCAGCGGCGGTCGGACTCCGTTGACGAGTACCTTTCCGACGCCGAAGCCGAGGGCGGTCAGGTCGGCGATCGCGTCGACCGTCTCCTGGATCGGCATCTCCTCCAGCAGCGTGACCACGTGCACCGCTGTCATCGGGGACCGCAGCAGCGCGGCGACCCCCTCGCTCTGGGTCTTGATCGGGCCCACCTTGGCCAGCCGGGCCGTCTCCGCCGTCACGTTGAGGAACCGGCCGATCCGCCCGGTCGGCGGGGCGTCCAGCACCACCGCGTCGTACGCGCGCCGCTGCCCGGTCTTGCGGGTGGTGGCCTCCTTCACCTTGCCGGTGAGCAGGACGTCCCGCAGGCCGGGCGCGATGGTGGTGGCGAAGTCGATGGCGCCGAGCTTGCGCAGTGCCCGGCCCGCCGCGCCCAGTTTGTAGAACATGTCCAGGTACTCGAGCAACGCCTCCTCGGCGTCCACGGCGAGCGCGCGCACCTCACCGCCGTCCGGCGCGTCGGCGAGGTGACGTTCCTCGTAGGGCAGCGGCTCGATGCCGAACAGTTGGGCGATGCCCTGCCGCCCCTCGACCTCGACCAGCAGGGTGCGCCGGCCGCCGGCGGCGAGCGCCATGGCCAGCGCCGCCGCCACGCTGGTCTTACCGGTGCCGCCCTTGCCGGTCACCACATGGAGACGGGCGGGCCACCCGGTACCGGCCGGGTCGATCGGACGCTCAGCTGCACACACCCGTCGAGCCTATCCAGGCTGGGCGGTCAGGCGACCTCGCAGACCCACCAACCCGTCTTCTGCACCACAGTGAAGCGCAACTCCTGGTCGGCCACCTTCTCGTCGGCGGTGGTCATGGTGAGCCGGGTGGAGACGGTGGCCCGTTCCCCGGTCTGGTTGTCCACCTTCGGGGTGGTCCACCGGAAACGCGGGTTCTGATAGGTGGAGGCGTACTTCTCCACCTCGGCCACCTTCGCGGCGATCTTGTCGTCGTCGCGGGAAGCGGCGCAGACGTGACCGGCCGCCTTGGTCGCGTCGCGATCCTTGTAGACCGCGGTGAGGAACTCGTCGACGGCGACCGCCGGCTCCTTGGCACCCTCGCCGGTCTCGGCATCGCGCAGGGTCAGGAAGGCCACCACGCCACCCCCGACGCAGAGCACCATGATCACGACCAGGGCGATCGCCGCGATCAGCAGACCGCGCTTCTTCTTCGGCGCGGGCGTGCCCTGGTAGGGCGGATAGGCCGGCGGGGCCGGAGGGATCGACGAGGAGTTCGGGGCACCCGGCTGCGTCGGTGCGGCCGCCGAGGAGGGGCCGCCAGGCCCTTCCGGCTGCCCGGCGCCGCCCAGTTGCCCGGGGAAGACCGGCTGGCTGGGGCCGCCGATCTGCCCGGGGAGGGCCGGCTGCCCGGGGAAGGCCGGTGAGGTGGGGGCGGCGGGGAGTGCCGGCTGAGCGGGCGAGGCGGGGAGAGCGACCTGCCCGGGCGGCGGCGCGGGGGTCGGCTGGCTGGGGATGGTCGGTGCGCCGGGCTGACCGGCGGGATCCGGGTGGGCCGGCGGGTGGGCGGGTGTGCCGGCCTGGTCGCCGCTGGGCGGGTGGGTCATGTCGTTCCCCCAGGGGTGCGGCGCCCGCCGCCACCCCTGGCGCCGAGCGTGATCGAGCGGGCGGCCGGGCGCTGCGCGACCGTCCGACCGGAAGGGTAGCGGTCGATGACCGGATCGGTGTCGCCCCTGCCTGTCGAGCGGGCCGGCGATCCGGTGAGCGGTACCCGCGCCGGTTTCGGTGTCGGGCCTCCGACCTGCGGTGTGTCGCATATGTGACTGTTGATGACCTCTTGTGCGCGTCCTGTTGGCGGGACCGCGGCCACAGACCTACCTTCGTCCCCGTGCGGGGGCCGGAACGGACGAATGGGTCCGGGCCGGAAGCATGGTCCGAGAGGTACGACCGGAGGCAGTGCATGCGCGACGCGGACAACATCCCTCGCACCCAGTTCCCGACGAACGAGCGGCCCCGCCGGCTCGGGTCCGTGGTCGAGGCCGGCGGGCAGGTCACCAACCAGCCGATCAACGAACGGTCGTACCGCCGGATGCCGGAGCAGGCGGAGACGGCCCGGGTGCCGAGCCAGTCCGCCGAGCGGACCCGCGAGGACGACGAGCCGGGCTTCGTCATCCACCTGCCGATCCGGGTGCCGAATCTGGCGGCGGCGACAGTGCTGGCTGGCCGGGTCGCGGTGTCCCTTGGCTTCCTGCCCGAGTTGGACGCCGGCGAGACCACCGTCTCCAACGCCGACGATCAGAACAACCGGCACCGGGTCTTCTGTGACCTGCTGCTGCCCGATCGGTCCCGCTGCCCCCAGGGGTACGAGCACGAAGGGTGCTGCGGGGAGCTGCCGGCCGCGCCGGAGCAGCGTCCCGTACCTCGTCCGGCCAGCGGACCGTAGGCTGTCCCTCGAACAATTCCGCACCGAGAGGGAGCCCTTCAGCGATGCAGAAGTGGGAATACTCCACGGTCCCGCTGCTGGTCCACGCGACCAAGCAGATCCTCGACAACTGGGGCGAGGACGGGTGGGAGCTCGTCGCCGTGGTCCCCGGCCCGAACCCGGACCAGCTGGTCGCCTACCTGAAGCGGCCCAAGGCGTGAGCAACGGTCCGCACGCGAAGCTCGCCGAGCTGGGTCTCGAACTGCCCGAGGTCGTGCCGCCGGTAGCCAGTTACGTCCCGGCCGTGCAGTCCGGGCAGCACGTGTACGTTTCCGGCCAGTTGCCGATGGCCGAGGGCAAGTTGCTGGCGACCGGCAAGGTCGGCGCCGGGATCTCCGCCGAGCAGGCGAAGGATCTGGCCCAGCGGTGCGGGCTCAACGCGCTGGCCGCTGTCGACTCGCTGGTCGGCCTGGAGAACGTGGTCAAGGTGGTCAAGGTGACCGGGTTCGTGGCCTCCGCGCCCGGCTTCACCGGTCAGCCCGCCGTGATCAACGGTGCCTCGGATCTGTTCGGCACCGTCTTCGGGGAGGCCGGCCGGCACGCGCGCAGCGCGGTGGGCGTGGCCGAGTTGCCCCTGGACGCCCCGGTGGAGATCGAGCTGATCGTCGAGGTCGCCTGACGCGTCCCCATCGCCCCCCGATCTTGCACTTTCTGCCCGGACGAAAGCCCTGAACGGGGATGAATCAGGGGCCGCAAGTGCAAGATCGTGGGGTGTGGCGAGCGGGGTCGTACGATCGCAGCCATGAGCGGGCACGTGACGGGGGCGGTGGCGGCGCTTGCCGACGAGTTGCCCCGCTGGGTTTCACTGCTGCGTGCGCCGAACCCGGGGCCGATGACCCTCGACGGCACCAACACCTGGGTGCTGCGCGCCCCGGCGGCCGAGTCCGGCATCGTTGTCGACCCGGGGCCGGCGGACGAGGGGCACCTGACCCGGATCGCCGAGCACGGCCCGGTCGGGCTGATCCTGATCACCCACGGCCACCCCGACCACACCGAGGGCGCGGCCCGGCTGAGTGAGCTGCTCGGCGGCGTGCACGTGCTCGCCGCCGACCCGGCGCACACCATCGGTGGTGAGCCGCTGACCGAGCCGGGCGAGCACTTCGGCGGCTTCGGTCTGCACATCAGGCTGTTGCAGACGCCAGGGCACACCGCCGACTCGGTCTGCTTCCTGGTCGAGCACGGCGACGAGCGGGTGGTGCTCACCGGTGACACCATCCTCGGCCGGGGCACCACCGTGGTCGCCCATCCCGACGGTCACCTCGGTGACTATCTGAGCAGCCTGGAGCTGCTGTCCGCGTACCGGGGAATCCCGGCGCTGCCGGGACACGGCCCGGCGCTGGCCGACTGCGCCGCCGCCGCCGACTTCTACCTCGCCCACCGCCGGGCCCGGCTCGACCAGGTCCGGGCGGCGGTCGCCGCCGGCGCCCACACCCCCGCCGACGTGGTGGCGACGGTCTACGCGGACGTCGACCGCTCACTCTGGTGGGCGGCCGAATGGTCGGTCCGGGCCCAGTTGGAGTATCTGGGCGTCGACACCGGGGAATCCGCGCCCGGGGTCAGTGGGTTGGAGCACATGTGACCTGCCCCGTGTGTGGAACCGTTGCCGTTCCCGGTGCGCGGTTCTGCCACAACTGTGGCGCCGCGCTGCCGGCCGCCGCCACGTTGCCGGCAGCCGAGCGCCGGGTGGTGACGGTGCTCTTCGGCGACCTCTCCGAGTTCACCTCCTGGTCGGAGGATCTCGACCCGGAGCGCGTCGGCGCCGTCACCGACCGGGTGCTCGCCGCCCTCGCCGGTGCCGTGAAGACGTTCGGCGGGCACGTCGACAAGCTGACCGGTGACGGCATCATGGCGGTCTTCGGTGCCCCGGTGGCGCACGAGGACGACGCCGAACGCGCCGTCCGGGCCGCTCTGTCCATGCAACGGGCCGTCCGCCGGGTGCTCGACGACGAGCGGGGCGGCGGCGCGCCGCTCGGGCTGCGGGTCGGGCTGAACACCGGCGACGTCATCGCGGGCATCCAGGCCGCAATCGAATACACGGTCATCGGCGACACTGTGAACACAGCGGCCCGGCTCGCCGACGCCGCCGCCGTCGGGGCCGTCTACGCCGGTGGACGCACCGCTGCGGCCACCAGGCACGTCTCCTCCTGGCGGGCGCTGCGCCCGCTGCGGCTCAAGGGCAAGCGTGAGCCGGTCGAGGCGTACGAGCTGCTGGGTCTGCTGGACGCGCCGGGCACCCGCTCGGGGCTCGGCGACGAGGCGCCGTACGTCGGCCGGGAGACGGAGATCGGCCGGGTCGCCGGCCGGCTCGCCGAGGTGATCGACCAGGGCGACCCGCGGGTGCTGTTGATGACCGCCGAGGCGGGCATCGGCAAGTCCCGGTTCGCCGCCGAGGTGGAACGCCTCGCCGCCGGTTACGACGTCGGTGCCGGCCGGTACGCGGCGCACACCGGGGCCCGGGTGCTCTCGGTGCGCTGTGCCGCGTTCGGGGAGCGGCGACGGCTCGCGCCCCTGGCCGATCTGGTGCGGGCCGCCGTCGGTCTGCCCAGCGACGCGTCCACCGCGTTGACCCGCCCGGCGGTCGAGGAGCGGCTGCGCCGGCTCGGGCAGCGGCTCGCCCGCTCCGGTGCGGAGACACCGCCGATCGCCACGGAGCAGCTGCTGGCCCTGCTCGGCTACGCCGAACTCCCGGCGCACACCGGCGGCGACAGCGGCGAGTGGGGCGGCTCGGGCACTCCGGCCGCAGACGCCGAGGTGGTGCCGAACGCGGTCGCCGATCTGCTCAGTGGGCTCGCCTCGGAGGCGCCGCTGGTGATCGTGGTGGACGACCTGCACGATGCCACCGCCGAGACGATCAAGGTCCTCGGGTTGACCCTGTCCAAGCTCACCGGCCCGGTGCTGGTGCTGCTGCTCGGCCGCCCCGAGTTGGTGCGTACCGCTGGGGCGCTGACCCGGGTCGCGGACGCCGAGGTGCACTCGCTGCCGCCGCTGCGCGGTGCCGACGCGGCCCGGCTGCTCACGACTTACCTCGGCGGCGGCAAGCTGCCGCAGGCCGACACCGACCGGTTGCTCGCCACCGCGCAGGGCAATCCGTTCTACCTGGCTGAGCTGGTCACCCTGCTTATCGAACGGGGCGCGCTGACCACGGAATCTGTCCGTGCCGCCGCTGACCGGCCAGGCTCCGGCGATCGGGACCAGAGTGGGGCGAACGGCTGGCGGTTGGTGCCGGGGTCGCTGGGCAGCCGGCTGCTCTCCCGGGACCTCGCCGCCGTGCTCGCGGCCCGAATCGACGCGTTGCCGCCGGACGCCCGGTCGGTGCTGCGCGACGCGGCGGTCACCGGTGACACGGTGCCGACCGGCGCGCTGGAGGCGATGCGGGAGCTGCGCGGTGGCCGCGACGGCAGGCCGTCGGCAGTGGTCGCCGTCGAGCTCGACCGGGCGGTCGAGGAGTTGCTGCAACGCCGCATGCTGCACCGTTCTCGTACCGGCTACTCGTTCGCGACGCCGCTCATGCGGGAGGCCGCGTACGCCGGGGTGAGCAAGGCCGAGTTGGCCGAGCGGCACGCCGCGCTGGCCCGGTGGGCGGCGCCGGCCGACGAGGCCACCGTCAGCACTGTCGGCGGGTTCACCGACGAGGCCCGGGACGACTTCGTGGCGATGCACGTCGAGCGGGCCGCCACGCTCGCCGACGCGGTGAAGCTGCGCCCGGACGCGCCGGCCCGTGCGGTGGTTCCGCTCGGCGTGGCCGCGCTCGGACGGGCCGCCCGCCGGTCGCTCTCCGCCGGTGAGCCGGCCATGGCCGTCGAGTACGCCGAGCGCGCCACCGAACTGGCCCGCGACGGGGTGCCGGCAGCCGACCGGGTGGTGCACGCGCGGGCGTTGCTCCAGGTCGGCCGGGTCGCCGACGCGTTGGCGTACGCCGAGAAGATCGCCGCGAACGCGGGGGACGAGGTCACCCGGGTCAGTGCTCTCCTGCTGGCGGGGCAGGCCCAGGAGACCCTCGGCGATCAGGGCCGGGCGGTGACCGCCTGGCAGGAGGCGTTGCAGGTGGCCACCGAAGGCCGACTGCCCACGCAGCGTGCCACGGCGATGCGCCGGCTCGGCATGGCCGACTTCGTGGCGGGGCGGCTGAGTCAGGCGAGCAGCCGGTTGGCGGCCGCGTACCAGGTCAGCCTCGGTGCGCAGGATCGACGCGGGCAGGCGTGGTCCCTGCAGAACCTGGCCTGGGTGACCACCACCCGGGGTGACTTCGCCGGGACCGACGCGGTGCTCGGCCGGGCCGCCCGACTCTTCGCCGAATTGAAGGACCCGTACGGGCGGGCCTGGCTGCGCGGCACCACGGCGTTCGCCCGGCTGCTCGCCGGCCGGCTGCGCGAGGCGTGTCGGATGGCGCAGGTGTTCCTGCCGTTCGGCGAGCGGGTCGGTGAGGCGTGGGCCGTGGGCACGCTGCGGGCGGTGGCGGCGTTCGCCACTGCCGAGCTGGGGGACCTGGCCGAGGCGGACCGGGAGGCCCGGCGGGCGTACCGGGAGTTCGCCGCCGCGTCCGACGACTGGGGGCGCGGGTTCGCCCTGGTGGTCCGGGCGGTGGTGGCGCGCGGCCTGGGCGAGCCGGAGCACGCTGCGGACCTGCTCACCGACGCCCTGGCGTACGCGGAGCGCACCTCGCACCCGCTGCTCACCGGAATGGCCGGCACGCTGCGCGGCTTCGTCGCGTTGGACATGGGCGACTGCGAGACGGCCGAGCGGGTGGCCCGCGCGGTGCTGACCGCCGTGGAGCCGCACAACCCGCAGGCCCCGGCGCAGGTGGCGCCCCGGGTGTTGCTGGCGACGGCCCGTCTCGCCGCCGGCGACTCGGCGACAGCGGTCGGGCTGCTCGCCCCGGTGGCCACTGCCGCCGCGAACGCACCCTCGCTGTTGTTCTCCCGTCGTCAGACGATGGCTCAGTACGCTGCGGCGCTGCTCGCTCACGGTCAGCGGGAGCAGGCGTTGGACTGGGCTCGTCGGGCGGTCACCGCGCCGGCCGAGGACGTGCGCAGCCAGGTGATCGCGGCGAGTGTGCTGGCCGAGGCGTTGGCTGCCTGCGGTCGTCCGGCGGAGGCGCTGTCCTGCGCGCAGGAGGCCGTTCGCCTGGCGTACGCCACCGAGCAGCGCAGCGAACGAGCGGCAGCCGACGCCCTGCAAACCCGCCTGTCCGCCCTGGTCTGACCTCCGCCCACTGCTGTTGATCAAGAGGTTTCGGTCAGATTCCGGCCCGCCGGTGACCGAAAGCTCTTGATCAACGCGACCCCGGGGGGTGCCGGTTCTGCCGGTTCTGGGGATGTGGTGGTCGGGGGGAGCGGCTAGCGTGTCACCACCGCGTACGGGTCCACAGTGGTGACCCTCGCCGTGCCTGGGGAGGCCCTTCATGAAGCTGCCGCGATCCATCGCGGGCTGGACCATCGCGGTCTTCGGCGTGTTGGCGCTGGTGATGGGCGCGGTCGGGCTGCTCTGGCCGGAGGCGCAGCTGCGCATGCTCGGGTTCGAGGTGCCGGCGACGCGGGCCGTCGGTGATCACACCGGGACGTTCCTGCTGGCGTCCTCGATGGCGGCCTTCAACATGGGCGTCTACTACCTGCTCGCCACGGTGACCGAGTGGCGGGCGTTCTACCGGTTCACGGTGGTCTTCCGGCTGGTCACGTTCACCGTGTTCACCATCGCGGTGCTGGCCGACATAGCTCCCGACCGGTTCTTCGGGGTGGCGGCGTGGGAAGGGCTGGGCGCCGTGGCCACCGCCGTCGGCCTGCGTCTGGACGCCCGGCGGGGAACCCCGGCCGGCGGGGTCGGATCGTCCGAGGGTGCCGGGACGACTGCGGTCGCCGAGGAGGGTACCGGTCCCGCCGGTGCGGCTCCGGCGGACGCGGTGCGCTGAGCCATCGGTCGGGTTGGGTATTTTCGAGCGGTGACCGACACCCCGACCGGCGGCGTGCCAGTGCCGATCGTGCCCGGCCTGACTGATTTGCGGGTCTTTGCCCGGGGCGGGTACGCGACCGTCTACCGGGCCACCCAGATCTCCGTGGGTCGCGAGGTCGCCGTCAAAGTGGAGAACCGGACGCTGGACAGCGAGCGCGATCAGGCCCGCTTCCTGCGCGAGGCGCGGGCGGCCGGTCGGAT
This sequence comes from Micromonospora sp. NPDC049049, assembly GCF_040649115.1. Lineage (NCBI taxonomy): Bacteria > Bacillati > Actinomycetota > Actinomycetes > Micromonosporales > Micromonosporaceae > Micromonospora > Micromonospora sp. NPDC049049. Next base: position 79,833 of record NZ_JBEZEX010000001.1, read on the forward strand.
GTCGTCCCACCCGCACGTGGTGGACCTCTTCGACGTCGGGGTCACAGTCGATCAGCACCCCTACCTGATCATGGAGCTCTGCGACGGCTCGTACGCCGAACGGATGCGCACCTCACCGCTCGGCCCGGTGGAGGCCCGCGACCTCGGCATCAAGATCGCGGACGCGCTGGCCCACTCGCACGCCGCCGGGGTGCTGCATCGGGACGTGAAACCGGCGAACATCCTCCACTCGCACTTCAACTCGGCGGTGCTCGCCGACTTCGGGCTCGCCGTCCTCGCCGAGCACCGGGACGCCTCGGTCACCCTGGAGGTGCTCACCCCGGCGTACGCGCCGCCGGAGATGTTCAGCCACAGCCCGCCGTCCCCGGCCGTCGACGTGTACGCGCTCTGCGCCACCCTCTACGCGGTGATGCACGGCCGGCCGCCGCGCTGGCAGTCCGAGCGCAACCCGAGCCTGGTCACCGTGCTGGAGATGTTCAACCAGCCGCTCCCCTCGCTGCCCGGGGTGCCGGACGAGCTGATCGACGTGCTGCGTGTCGGCATGGCCAACGATCCGGGCGAGCGTCCCTCTGCCCTGGAGTTGCACGACCTGCTCAACAACCTGCCACTCGGCTCGCCGGCGGCACCCGTCAGCGGCGCTCCGGTCAGCGGTGCCGCGACGCTCTCCGGCCCGTACGCGGCCAGCCAGCCGGTGCCCCGATCGCCCATCGAGGACACTCAGCGGGCGGACCCCACCGGTCGGCGTTGGCGGCGCTGGCTCTTCGGCGGTGCCGGGGTGCTCGCGCTCGCCGCCTCCGCGACCGCCGGTGCCTGGGTCGCCGACCGGGCACCGCCAACCACCCCGTACCCGTCGGCCACCCAGATCGCCGCACCGGCGACCGGGCCGCTGCCCGGCTGCTCCACCGGCACCGGTGCGCCCACCGCCCTGCCCGAGGGGGCCCGGTGCCTGCCCGAGCTGGAGTGTTTCGGCCCGATGCGGATCCGCGGCAGCCGCGCCGAGGCGGCTCGGCTGTCCTGCGCCGGCCGACACACCTGGGAGACGTACGCCGAGGGCATCCTGCCGGTGTCGCTGGTCGGCGCCGACTACGACGAGGTGACCGCCGCCGAGCCGGTGCGGCAGGTGTGCAGCGCCACGACGTTCCGGTTGACCACCGGGATCGGTGAGGCGACCGGCTGGCACCTGGAGGTGCTACCGCCGATCGACGGCAGCATTGACCGGACCTACCGGTGTCTGGCGGGGCGCGGCGTGGACGCGCTCACCGCGCCCACGCTCACCGGCCGCTGAGCCCGTCCGACCCGCGTCGGCGGTCACGCACCGCACGCAACGCGTCCCTGGGGTCGAGGGCATCGAGGGTGTCCGCGTCGATCCCGTACGGCATCAGCTCGGGCGGCCCGAAAGCTGCCGACCGGTCCGCCGGCTCCGGATCGTCGACCTGACGGGCGGCCGAGACCGCGACCCCGGCGACCATGGTCATTAGCACGCAGAGCAGCGCGAGAACCACGCCGAGGAGGTCCTGTCGGCGCCACACGACCAGCATGACCAGCGGCGCAAGGGCTCCCAGCGCCGCGAGCACCGCCACCGTGCGCGCATCGGGTCTGGACAATCGGCTCACGTGTCCAGCATGTCGCGACCTGGCCGGCTGTCAACCGCAGAGCCGACCGCCGCGCCGATCGACGTCGATCCGAGCCGTCCATTCGACAGGGTCCACCGCGTGCACACGGATTGGACAAGAACCGCTACTCTCGGTGTTCCGCAGGCCCTTCCGGTAGCGAGGTCGCCCATGAACTCAGGCAGTTCGCAGTCCCGGCTCCGCTCGATCGCGTCGACGCTGGCGGTCGCTCTCACCCTCGTGCTCGCCGCCGCGGCCGGTTGCGACAGCCGCAAGGAGCCGGACCTGCCCTCCGTGCAGGAGAAGATGCGCGAGACGCACATCTACGGTCAGTCGAAGCTGCGGATCGGTGTCGCCACCAACGAGCCGCTGATGGGTGAGTTGCGAAACGGCCAGCACGTCGGGTTCGACGTCGAGATCGCCCGGTACATCGCGGCCTCCCTCGGCTACGAGGGGGACCAGCGGCTGGAGTTCGTCTCGGTCGCGACCGAGGACCGTATCCCGTCGCTGCAAGGTGGCACCGTCGACCTGGTGGTGTCCAGCTTCTCCATGACGGAGGACCGTAAGCAGCTGGTCAGCTTCGCCGGACCGTACTTCGTCACCACGCAGGAGGTGATGGTGCCGATCCGACTCAAGGACAGGATCCGCACCATCGAGGATCTGCGCGACCCGGCGTACAAGGTCTGCACGAGCGGCGGCTCCACCACCGAGGCCGAGTTGGAGAAGCACCAGGTCAGGACATTCGTAGTCAAGGACGTCGGCGACTGCGTCGACGGCATCCGGAAGGGGCGGTACGACGCGGTCAGCTCCGACGAGTCGATCCTCGCCGGTTTCCTGGCCAGCTTCCCGAAGGAGTTCGAGCTCGTGGACATGCCGTTCGGCACCAGCGAGTTGCTGGGCATCGGCGTGCCGATCGGTGATCCCGCACTGCGCGACCTGGTCGCGTTCTTCCTACAGAAGAGCTACGTACAGGGCCGCGACGGAGATGCCAGCCCCTGGCAGACCGCGTACAACCGGACCCTGGGCCCCTGGCTGAAGGCCGAGAAGCGCCAGCCGCAGCCGCTGGAGGTGCCGAAGCTGGTCGACTTCGACGACAAGGCGCCCGCGAAGTGAGCGCGGCGCCGACCGCCACCGGCGGCGACGGGCCGGTCCCGCCGCCCCGCACGTCAGTGCCCGGCGGCGACGCGTCGCCGATCGACGGTACGGCCGCAGCGCCGCCGGCCGTCGATCGTCCGGTCGGCGCGGAAGGTGACGTTGCCTGGCCGGCCGCGGTGCCGGTCGCCGAACCGGCCGAACCGGTCGTCGCCGCGGTTGAGCCTGGGCGGGTCCGCTGGGATCCAGCCGAGCGGCGTGCCCGCGCCAGCCAGTCGTTCTGGACGGCGGTGGTGGGCGTGCCGGCGATCTTCTCGGTGCTCCGCCTCGGCGTGGAGGCCGGCGGGGAGCTCCAGACCACGCTGCTGCTGGTGGCCAACGTCGGGCCGGTGAACCTGCTCGCCGGTTTCCTGACCACGGCGGCGCGGCTGCTCTCCACCGGGTTGGTCGCCGTCTTCGCGCTCGGCGCGGTACTGGCCGTCAGCGCGGACCGGCTTCCGCCCGGCACCCGTCGCCGCCCGCTCTTCGCCCGCTGGGCCGACATCACCCCGGCCTGGGTCGTGCTGGCCAGCTTCCTGCTCGCCCTGATCACCTGGCCGTTGCTCTATCTGCCGTTGCTGCTGCCGGCGTTCGTGGCCGCGTTCCAACTGAGCCCGGCGCGGCTGCACGAGCGGGTCGCGCCCCGGTTGCTGCTGATCGGCGCGCTGCTCGCCGGGTACGGCTGGCTGATGCTGCCCACGATGCGCGACGCGATGCGGCAGGGCGACGAGTGGCTGGTGCTGGCGCTCATCGTGGTGCCCCCGCTGCTCGCGCTCTTCGTCGCGGGGCCGCTGCCGGGCCTGGTGATCCGGCCGCTGGCGTCGGTGACCGAGGTGGCGGTGCTCGCCACCCTGGTCTGGGCTGCGGTGCCGGTGATCACCACACCGGTGCTGCCGCTGACCGTCACCACGGTGGGCGCGGAGAGTGGACCCACCGAGGACGTTCGCGGGCACGTGGTCACCACCGACGACGTCAACATGGTGATCCTTCAGGAACGGGGCGGGGTCCGGTACGTTCCGGTCGGTCTGGTCCGCGCCCAGGTGCTCTGCCCGAGCGAGGAGGAGTTGCCTCGCCACCAACTGCGCATCCACGACTTCCACGTCGAGGATTCGCTGTTGGAGGGCATGGGTCGGCGGGTTCGCCCGGTCCACCGCATCGACGCCGCCTGCCGTACCCCGGCCTGAACCCCGCCCCGCCCGCCCAGCGCGCCGTCAGTAGGACTTGTCCTGGCCGAGGACGTGTTGGGCCACGAAGTTGAGGATCATCTCGCGGCTGACCGGGGCGATCCGGCCGGCCCGGACCGCGCCGAGCAGGGTCGCCACCCCGTACTCGGTGGTCATTCCGGCCCCGCCGAGCACCTGTACGGCGGTGTCCACGGCCAGCGCGGCGGCCTCCCCGGCCGCGTACTTGGCCATGTTGCCGGACACCCCGGCCTCCAGGTCGCGGCCGGCGTCGTACAGGGTGGCCGCCTTCTGGATCATGAGGCGGGCCAGCTCCACCTGCACAGCCGCGTGGGCCAGCGGATGCGACACCCCCTGGTGCGAGCCGATGCTCCGGCCACCCCAGACCTTGCGGGTGGCGGTGTACTCACTGGCCCGCTCGATGGCGTACCGACCGGTGCCGGCACCCATCGCGGCCACCGTGATCCGCTCCGGGTTGAGCCCGGCGAAGAGCGCCGGCAGCCCGGCGTCCAACGACTCACCCAGCAGCGCGTCGGCGGGCACCCGCACGTCGTCCAGGTAGAGCAGGAACTGGTTCTCCGGAGACACGATCTCCATGTCCAACTTGGACCGTGTCAGCCCAGCCGCGTCGGTCGGCACCAGGAACAGCGCCGGCTTCAACTTGCCGGTGGAGGAATCCTCGGTGCGGGCCACCACCAGCACGTGACCGGCCTCGTCGACTCCGGAGATGTAGCACTTGCGGCCGTTGAGCAGCCAACCGTCGCCGTCGCGGCGAGCCACGGTGCCGAGCCGGTGGAAGTTGGAACCGGCCTCCGGCTCGGTGATCGCGAAGACGATCTTCTGGGAGCCGTCGGCGAGGCCCGGCAGGTGCCGCTTGCGCTGCTCCTCGGTGCCGTGCCGACTGAGCACCGTCGCCGCGATGGCGGGGGAGACGACCAGCAGTAGCAGCGGGCAACCCGCAGCCGCCAACTCCTCGCAGACGATGGCCAGCTCGGTGATGCCGCCGCCTCCACCGCCGTACTCGGTGGGGATGTTTACCCCCAGGTAGCCGAGCCGTCCGGCCTCCGCCCAGAGTTCGGTGGTGTGTTCGCCGGCCCTCGCCTTCTCGACGAAGTAGGAGTGGCCGTACCGACGGCCGAGCGCCCGCACGGCGTCGCGCAACTGGTCCTGCTCGGGGGTGAGGTCGAAGGTCATCGGGGGTCCTTTTCGTCGACAACGGCCAACACGGCGCCCGTCTTCACCTGACCGCCGGTTGGCACCGGCAACTCGGCGACCACCCCGTCGATCGGGGCGAGCACGGGATGTTCCAGCTTCATCGCTTCCAGCGTGAGCAGCGGATCGCCGGCCGAGACCCGCTGGCCGACCTCGACGTGCACCCGGGTCACCACGCCGGGCAGCGGCGCGAGCAGCGACCCGGCCGCCACCGCCGTGGTGGGCAGCGGGAGACGCGGTAGCTCGGCCAGGCTCGCCGCCCCGTCCGGGCCGTCCACGAAGACAGCCGACCCCACCCGGTGTACGCGGTACGCGCGGCGGACCCCGTCGACGTCGAGCACCGCCCGGTCGGCTGTGGCCTCGACCAGCGCCACCGTCGGTCGCTCGGCCGACTCCTGCGCCGCCGACGTGCTGGACCAGTCGGCGAGCCGGCCGACCCGGTCCAGCCGGTAGCGGATCTCGATCTCGTCGCCGTCCGGCCCGAGAAAGCGGGTGGTCTGGGGAACGGCGGGCACGTTGCGCCAGCCGGAGGGGAGCCCGGAGAGCACCGGTGCGGTCGCCCGGCGCTGGGCGGCCGTGGCCAGCGCCGCGGCGAGGGCGGTGACCGGCAGCCGGTCGGCGGGCAGCAGCGGAGTGAAGACCTCCGGGTGCCGGTCCAGGAAACCCGTGTCGATCTCCACGGCGGCGAACGCGGGGCTGCGCAGCACCCGGACCAGCAGATCCCGGTTGGTGGTCACCCCATGCAGCTCGGCCCGGGCCAACGCGCTGGCCAGCAGCCGGGTCGCCTCCGCGCGGGTACGACCCCAGGCGACCAACTTCGCAAGCATCGAGTCGTAGTGCACCCCGACCACCGAGCCGGCCAGCACACCCGAGTCGAGCCGCAGGCCCGGCCCGGCCAGCCCACCGAACTCGGTCGCCACATCGCCGACGCTGAACCGGTGCAGGGTCCCGGTGGCCGGCCGCCAACCCGCCGCCGCGTCCTCGGCGCAGAGGCGCACCTCGATCGCGTGCCCGGCGCTCGCCGGCAGGGCCGCCGGCAACGGCTCACCCTCGGCGACGAGCAGTTGCAGACCCACCAAGTCCAGACCGGTGCACAACTCGGTGACCGGGTGCTCGACCTGAAGGCGGGTGTTCATCTCCAGGAAGAAGAACTCACCGCCCGGGGCGAGCAGGAACTCCACAGTGCCCGCGCCCAGGTAGTCGACAGCACGCCCGGCGGCCACCGCCGCCTCGTGCAACGCCGTCCGCACCCGGTCCGGCACCACCGCCGGCGCCTCCTCGACGATCTTCTGGTGTCGCCGCTGGATCGAGCACTCCCGGTCGCCGAGCGCCACCACCCGACCGTGGGCGTCACCGAAGATCTGCACCTCGACGTGCCGGCCGCGCTCGACGTACCGCTCGATGAAGACAGTGCCGTCGCCGAATGCGGCAGCCGCCTCGCGGCGCGCGGAGGCCACGGCCTCGGCCAGTTCGTCGGCGGTCCGGACGATCCGCATGCCCCGGCCACCACCGCCGGCGGAGGCCTTCACCAGCACCGGAAAGTCGGTGATCCGGTCGGTATCGGTCCAGCTCGGCAGCATCGGCACGCCCGCCTCGGCGAGCAGCGCCTTCGCCGCCAGCTTGTCGCCCATCGCAGCGATCACCTTGGCCGGCGGGCCGACCCAGGTCAGACCGGCGTCGGTCACCGCCGCCGCGAACTCGGCGTTCTCGGCGAGGAACCCGTAACCGGGGTGGACGGCGTCCGCGCCGCTGCGCCGGGCCGCGTCCAGGATCAGATCGACCCGCAGGTACGTCTCGGCAGGCGTTCTCCCTGGCAGGCGTACGGCCTGGTCGGCCTCGGCCACGAACGGCGCGTCGGCGTCCGCGTCCGAGTGCACGGCAACGGTCTGCACGCCCACTGCGCGGCAGGTGGCGAAGACCCGACGGGCGATCTCGCCCCGGTTGGCCACGAGCAGTCTGTTGATCATGATGGCCTGAGCCTGCCTTTCGTTCGCGACTGCGGGACTCCGCTTCGCTGCGTTCCTCGCGCTCACGGTGCCTGCCTTTTATTCGCGACTGCGGGACTCCGCTTCGCTGCGTTCCTCGCGCTCACGGCCTACATCCGGAAGACGCCGAAACCGTCGGCGCCCTTCACCGGTCCGTTGTGGATCGCCGAGAGGCAGAGCCCGAGGACGGTCCGGGTGTCCCGGGGGTCGATCACCCCGTCGTCGTAGAGCCGGCCGGAGAGGAAGAGCGCGCCGGACTGCGACTCGATCTGCTGCTCGACCATCATTCGCATCGCGGCGTCGGAGTCCTCGTCGTAGTCGCGCCCTCGTGCGGCAGCCGCCTGCCGGGCCACGATCGACAGCACCCCCGCGAGCTGCGCCGGGCCCATCACCGCCGACTTCGCGTTCGGCCAGGTGAACAGGAACCTCGGCTCGTACGCGCGGCCGCACATGCCGTAGTTGCCGGCGCCGTAGGAGGCGCCCATGTTCACCGTCAGGTGCGGCACCGTCGAGTTCGACACCGCGTTGACCATCAACGCGCCGTGCTTGATGATGCCGCGCTGCTCGTACTCGGTGCCGACCATGTAGCCGGTGGTGTTCTGCAAGAAGATCAACGGGGTGTCCGAGGCGTTCGCGAGCTGGATGAACTGGGCCGCCTTCTGCGCCTCCGCGCTGAACAGCACCCCCCGGGCGTTCGCCAGCACCCCCACCGGATATCCGTGCAGCTCGCCCCAACCGGTGACCAGCGCGTCCCCGTACGCCGGCTTGAACTCGTCGAAGTCGCTGCCGTCCAGGATCCGGGCCAGCACCTCGCGGGGGTCGAACGGCACCTTCAGGTCGGCGCTGGTGATGCCGAGCAGCTCCTCCGGGTCGTACTTCGGCGGCTGTGGCACCGCCGTCCGCGGCGACGGGCCCCGCTTGCACCAGTTCAACCGGCGGACGCACTGCCGGGCCAGCCGGATGCCGTCCCGCTCGTCGACGGCCAGGTAGTCGGCGAGCCCGGACGTACCCGCGTGCATCGCCGCGCCACCCAGCGACTCGTCATCGGTGACCTCGCCGGTCGCCATCTTCACCAGCGGCGGACCGGCCAGGTAGACCTGTGACCGCTCCCGAATCATGATCACGTGGTCGGACATCCCCGGCACGTACGCTCCACCGGCCGTGGCGTTGCCGAAGACCACGCTGACAGTGGGGATGCCGGCCGCCGAGAGCCGGGTGAGGTCACGGAACACCCGACCGCCGGGAATGAAGATCTCTGCCTGGGTGGGCAGGTCCGCCCCGGCCGACTCCACCAGATTGACCATGGGCAGCCGGTTGGCCAGGGCGATCTCACCGGCCCGCCGGGTCTTCGCCAGCGACCACGGGTTGACAGCGCCGCCGCGTACCGTCGGGTCGTTGGCGACGATCAGGCACTCCACGCCCTCGACGACCCCGATGCCGGTGACCACGCTGGCCCCGACCGGGAAGTCCGAGCCGTACGCGGCGACCGGCGACAACTCCAGGAACGGGCTGTCGGCGTCCACCAGCAGCTCGATCCGCTCCCGAGGGAGCAGTTTGCCGCGGGCGTGGTGCCGGGTCACGTACTTCTCGCCGCCACCCGCTCGCGCCTGGTCCAGCGCGGCGTCCAACTCGGTCAACCGCTCCAGCAACGCCGCCCGGTTCGCCAGGTACGAGGGCGCGGACGGGTCGACCGTGCTGTCCAATGTGGTCATAGGCCCATGCCTTTCGCGATGATCTCGTTCATGATCTCGGTGGTGCCGCCGCCGATGCCGAGGATCCGCGCGTCGCGGTAGTGCCGCTCCACCTCGGCGTCGCGCAGGTAGCCGAACCCGCCGTGCAGCTGCAACGCCTGGTCGACGACGTGGTCGCAGGCGGCCACCGCCACGTTCTTCGCCATCGCCACCTCGGTCACCACCGGCTCGCCGGCCGCGACCCGACCCGCGACCCAGTGCACGTACGACCGGGCGGCCTCGGCCCGGGTGTGCATCTCGGCCAACCGGTGCCGGATCAGCTGCCGGCTTGCCAGCGGACGCCCGAAGGTCTCCCGGTCCCGGCACCAGCGCACCGCCAACTCGACGCAGCGCTGCGCTGTCGCGTACGCCTGGGTCGCCAGCGACAGCCGTTCCGCCGCGAAGTTCTGCATGATCGCCAGGAAGCCGGTGTCCTCCGCGCCGATCCGGTTGGCGACCGGCACCCGCACGTCAGCGAAGGACAGCTCGGCAGTGTCCGAGCAGTGCCAGCCCAGCTTCTCCAACCGGCGTCCCACTGTGAACCCGGGCGACCCCTTGTCGATGACCAGCAGGGTGAGCGAGCCGCTGCCGGGGAAGTCGGTACACACCGCGGTGGTCACGAAGTCGGCCCGGTGCCCGCTGGTGATGTACGTCTTCGACCCGTTCACCACGTAGTGGTCGCCGTCGCGGCGGGCGGTCGTGCGGATGCCGGCCACGTCCGAACCGCCGTCCGGCTCGGTGATGGCCAGCGCGCCGATCATCGTGCCGGCCAGGGTGGGCCGCACGTACCGCTCGATCAGACTGTCGTCGCCCGGGGACGAGACGCCACCGAGCCGACCGCCGAGCGAGCCACCGGTGCGGGCACCGGCCGCCGCGACCATGTGCGGCAACGCGATCCCGTGCGTGAACAGGGCCGCCACCAGCCCCGACGAGCCACCGGAGCGGATCAGCTCCTCGGTCACGATGATCGAGTCGAGCAGGTCCCCGCCGCTGCCACCCACCGACTCCGGAAAGCCGATGCCGAGCAGGCCGAGCTTCGCTGCGGTTGCGTGCAGCGCCCTAGGCACCTCACCGGCCCGCTCCCAGTCGTCCAGGTGCGGCAACACCTCCCGGGTCACGAACGCCCGGGTCAGCTCGCGTAGTTGCCGGCGCTCCGGCGTGTCCACGATGCTCATCGGGATGCCCCCGTCGGAAGGTCGGCCGGCAGGTCGACAAGCCGGGCGCGCAGCAGCTCGCCGAGCGCCTTGGCCTGCGGGTCGAACCGGGTGGACGCGGCCACCCCGGCACCGAGCAGGCCCTCGATCACGAAGTTGACAGCCCGCAGGTTCGACAGCTCGTAGCGCCGCACCGACAGCGGGGCGGTCTCCGGCACCAGTTCGGCCAGCCGGTCGACTGTCAACCAGGTCCGCAACCAGGCGTACCCGGCGTCGGAACGCGCCCAGACACCGAGGTTGGCGTCTCCAGCCTTGTCCCCGGAGCGTGCGCCCACCACCTCGCCGAGCGCCCCGCGTCGGGTCGGGCCGTCGATGGCCGCCTCGCCACCCGGGGCCGATCCGTCCGGCGAGGTGGGGGAAGTGCGGGTCGGTGGGGCGATCGGCACCCGCTCGCCACCGGGCAGCACAGCGACGTGCGCCACCGCGTCCTGCGGCACCGCGTCGGCGGTGAAGACGCCGTACGGTGTCGCGTCGCCGGGCAGTGTGGTCAGCGTGCAGCCCGGGTACGAGGCCAGGGCCAACTCCACGGCGGCGGCCGAGAACGCCCGCCCGGCCCGCGCCTTGTCGCCGTCGCGCAGGTGTACGTGCAGCAGAGCGCTGGCCGCCTCGGTGTCGACGGCGTCCGGATGGTCGGTCCGAGCGAGGGTGAACTCCAGCCCGTCCTTGCCCACCGCCTCCTCGACCTGCCCCCGGACCAGTGCCGCCTTCTCCTCGATCTGCAGACCGCACAGGACGAACGTCATCGAGTTGCGGAACCCGCCGAGGTTGTTGACGCCCACCTTCAGCGTGGGCGGGGGCGGGGTGCCCCGCACCCCGGAGACCCGGACCCGGTCCGCCCCGTCGGGGTGCAGCGTCACAGTGTCCAGTCGGGTGACCACGTCCGGCCCGAGGTACGACGGCCCGCCGATCTCGTAGAGCAGTTGGGCGGTGACAGTTTCCACAGTGACCGCGCCGCCGGTGCCCGGATGCTTGGTGAGCACCGACGAGCCGTCGGGGTGCACCTCGGCGATCGGGAACCCGGGCCGGTGGCCGCCGTCGGGCAGCTCGGTGAAGAAGCTGAAGTTGCCGCCGGTGACCTGCGCGCCGCACTCGACGAGGTGCCCCGCGACGGTTGCCCCGGCCAGCTCGTCGAGGTCGTCGCGGCCCCACCCGTACCGGGCGATGGCCGGGCCGACCACCAGCGACGCGTCGGTGACCCGGCCGGTGACCACCACGTCCGCGCCCGCGTCGAGACACGCGGCGATCCCGAACGCGCCGAGGTAGGCGTTCGCGCTCAACGCGTCCGGTCGCTGGATCGTGTCGCCCTCGACGTACCCGACCTGGGTCGGTAGCCCGAGCCGGTCGGCGAGCTTCCCGATGGCGGCGGCCAGGCCGGCCGGGTTCAGCCCGCCGGCGTTCGTCACGATCCGCACCCCACGGTCGAGGGCGGTGCCGAGGCAGGTCTCCAGTTGCCGCAGGAACGTCTTCGCGTAGCCCAGGTCGGGGTCGCGCATACGGTCCCGGGCCAGGATCAGCATCGTCAACTCAGCGAGGTAGTCGCCGGTCAGCACGTCCAGGTCACCGCCGTCGAGCATCTCCCGCCAGGCGGTGAACCGGTCACCGTAGAAGCCGGAGGCGTTGCCGATGCGGATCATGCCCGTACCCCGATCCCGCCGGCCGGCTGCCGGCCGTCACCCGGCGGCCCGGCGAAGGCCTGAGCCACGTCGAGCCATTCGTCGGCGACCGGCCCGGTGGCGACCAGAGCGAGGTCCGCGCGGTGCCGGCGTTGGGTGACCAGCAGGCAGAAGTCCCGAGCCGGGCCGGTGACCCGGTCGGCGGCGTCCGCCGGACCCCAGCTCCAGGTGTCGCCGCCGGGCCCGACCAGCTCGACCCGGACCGGCGCCGCCGGTGCCTCCCGGCCGTGCGCGGCGAAACCGTGCCCGAGGGTACGCACGCCCAGGTGCGCCACGTGCCGGAGTCGGTCGCTGTCGGGGCGGACCACGCCGAGCGCGTCGGCCACGTCCGCGCCGTGCGCCCAGGTCTCCATGATCCGGGCGGTAGCCATCGAGGTGGCCGACATCCGGGTGCCGTACCAGGGCAGTTTGCCACCGGCCGGGACGGCGGCCAGTGCGTCGACGAGCGCGGCCCGCCCGGCCCGCCAACGGGCCAGCAGTTCGGCCGGCGGGGCGAGGAATTCCTCGGCGCCGACGTCGACGAGTCGGGTCACGTCCGGCGCGGTGGTGACCGTCGCGTAGAACGCCTCGGGATCGGTCGCGGCCAACAGCGCGACGTGGTCGGTCCAGGCGAGGTGGGCGATCTGATGCCCGATGCTCCAGCCCGGCGCGGGGGTCGGCCTCGCCCAGTCGGCCACGGGTAGGGGTGCCACCAGGGCGTCCAGTTGGGCGGACTCGTCGGCCAGGTCCGTTAGCAGGTCACTGAGGTCGACCATGGTGCCTCCGGTCGGTGGTGGCCGGTGCGGCCGGCGGTCAGGGCGTGAGCAGGGTGGCGAGCTGGCGCTTCCAGGTGGTCAGCAGGGCGGCCCGGCGGGCGGAATCGTCGCTGAGCAGGTTGGCCACCCCGAGCCCACGGAGCAGGTCGAGCGTGGCCTGCACCGCTTCGCGGACACCCGGTCGACGCTCGTCGACACCGAGCAGGGCGACGGTGAGCCGGTGCATTTCCCGCCCCACCCTCGCTTCCAGCGGCACCAGGGCGTCCCGCAGCTCCCGATCGGTGCGGGCGGCGACCCAGAGCTCAAGCGCGGCCACGAACAGCGGCCCGGTGAACGCCACGGCGAGCAGGTCGACGACCCGGTCCAACCGCTGCGGGCCAGCCGGCAGCGCCTCGGCCTCGGTGCGCAACTCGTCGGCCCGGCGCTCGGCCAGATGGGCCACAGCGGCCGTCACCAGCGCCGCCTTCGTCGGGTAGTGGTGCAGCTGCGCCCCACGCGAAACACCGGCCCGCGCCGCGACGACTGTGGTCGTGGTGCCGGACCAGCCGTGCTCGATGAGGCAGTCGACGGTCGCCTCCAGCAGCCGGGCCTGGGTGGCGCGGCTGCGTTCCTGCTGGGGGACACGCGTCGATGCGGTGGGCACGGGAACAGCCTGCTGCCTCCGAAACAAACAGTCAAGCCTGACTTTTTTGTGATCCCGTCGAGGTCCGTGCGCGCCCTCGCCTGAACCCGGCCCCCGCTCGCTGACCCCGACACGCGCCCCAGACCCGCGTCGCCCGGTGGATTCGCGTCGCCCGGTGGATTCGCGGTGCGGGCGGCATTCGCGGTGCGCGCGGCACGCGGCACCCGCGGCACGCGTTGAAGGCTCGCTATGGAGCTGATGCTGTAAACGAATCACCCGTCGACCTGATCAGTCGATCGGGTCCTGCTGATGTCGCAAACGATTCAGCTCCAAAGGGACCCTGACCCACGGTCCCCGCCTGCCACCCTCGCTTGCCACCCCCCGGGCTGCCACCCCCCCGGGCTGCCGCCCCGCCTGCCACCCGGGGTTGTCGGCTCAGCGGCCGTCGCGGGGGCCGAAGACGGTCAGCGCGTCCGCGTCGCTGTGCTGGGAGCGCAGGTACTCGTCGGCCCAGGCGGCAGCGTCGGGGAAGGCCGACTCGGCCGCCACCCGGGCGCAGGCCGCGTCCACGTCGAAGGCGGTGCGGCGCAGCTGGACGCCCGGCCCGAGCAGCGCCCACCACGCGCCCGCGCCCCCGTACGGCATGCCGATGCTGCCCGGATTGACCACCAGGCGCCGATCGACCAGCCGGGTGAAGGGCATGTGCGTGTGGCCGCAGACCACCGTGGAAACCTCGGCGGGAAGACCGTCGAACACCTCCGCCCAGCGCGCCATCCGGGAGTCGACGAGCACGACCTCCTCGTCGTCGCGGGGCGTCGCGTGGCAGAACAGCGTCCGCCCGAGGCCGTCGATGTCCAGCGTCGCCGTCGTCGGCAGTGCGGCGAGCCGGGCCACCTGGTCGTCGCGTAGCTGCTCGGCGGCCCAGTTCGACACCTCGATCGACGACGGGCGACCGGCCCGGGCCTCGACCAGTTCGCGCTCGCAGTTGCCGCCGACCCAGCACACCCGCTCGCCCAGCCCGGCGAGCACGTCCAGCACCTCGACCGGTTGCGGCCCGGTGGCGATGTCACCGGTGAGCACTATCAGATCGGCGGCGGCCACGTCCGGCTCGGCCAGGACGGCCTCCAGCGCCGGCAGGGCGCCGTGGATGTCGGAGAGCACCGCAACACGATTCACCATGGCCCCACCCTCACCGCTGACATCCATCGAGGCCAGCGATTCTGCGCCAGGCAGACGGCAGACGTCCCCGCCTGCGGCCGGTGACGGCAGGCGGGGACGCGTTGTACTGCTCAGACGCGGGCGCGGCGGGCCAGGCGCTCCGGGTCCAGGATGATGATGCTCTTGCCGTCCAACCGCAGCCAGCCGCGCGAGGCGAAGTCGGCCAGCGCCTTGTTGACGGTCTCCCGGGAGGCGCCGACGAGCTGGGCGATCTCCTCCTGGGTGAGGTCGTGGGTCACCCGCAGAACGCCGCCGTCGCGGGTGCCGAAGCGGCCCGCCATCTGGAGCAGGTTCTTGGCGACCCGACCCGGCACGTCCGTGAAGATCAGGTCGGCGAGCGAGTCGTTGGTCCGACGCAGCCGCCGGGCGAGCACCCGCAGCAACTGCTCGGCGATCTCCGGGCGGTTGTTGAGCCACGGCCGCAGCGCCTGCTTACGCAGCCGCACCAGCCGGGTGTCGGTCACCGCGGTGGCGGTCGCCGTACGCGGACCCGGGTCGAAGAGCGACAGCTCACCGACCATGTCCGACGGCCCCATCACCGCGATGAGGTTCTGCCGGCCGTCCGCTGCGCGGCGACCAACCTTGATCTTCCCGGACAGCAGGATGTAGAGGCTGTCACCGGGCTCGCCCTCATTGAAGACGATCTCGCCCTTGCGGACCTCGATCGTCTCCATCTCCTTGGCAAGCGCCTCGGCAGCTTCCGGGTCAACACCCTGGAAGATCCCGCTGCGGGCCAGTACCTCGTCCATTGCGCACCTCCGGTTGCGCGTGCCGTCCGTCGGCCGGGGCCGCCGTCCGCTGATCCCCTCGCGCGCCGCCAAGTCTAGGCGCACGTGAGCACGAATCAGAGGTCGCCCCTGGAATCTTGATCGGTGGGCGTAACCTGCCGGACGTGCTGAGCGAGCCGACTCTGACCAGCCGCGCCGAGGACGGGCGGCACGTACCACTGCTTGTCTGGCGTGCGGACGTGCCCCTGCGGGCTGCCAGCAGTGCCCCGCTGGGCGGTGGCATCGGGGTCCGGCGGTGGGTGTTGAACGCGACGGTCCCGATGTCGTACGACCGGGAGGACCCAGCGGCGCACCTGGCCTCGCTCGCCGCCGAGCTGGCCCTCGACGGGCCCGGGATCGGTCTGCTGACCGGCGTCGATGTGGCCGAGGTGGTGGCGCGTAGCGACGCCGGGGTGCGGGCCTGGGCGACGGTCGGGCTCGGCACACCGGTGCCCGCTGCCGCGCCGACGCCGGCCGCGCTCGGCCCACGCGTAGGCACTGTCAACATCGTGGTGTACGTACCGGCGCGGCTCGCCGACTCCGCGCTGGTCAACGCGGTGTCCACAGCGACCGAGGCGAAGACCCAGGCGATCGCCGAGCTGGGGTTGCCGGGGACCGGCACGCCCACCGACGCGGTCACGGTGCTCTGCCCGGTGGACGGGTCGGAGGCCGCGTACGGCGGGCCGCGCTCCACCTGGGGCGCCCCGCTCGCCCGAGCGGTGCACGCGGCGGTGCTCGCCGGTGGTTCCCGGCCGGTCGTGCCGTGGTCCGACCAGCTCAGGGGCGCAAAGTCCAACCGATTGGCTGTCGTTGGCGCGTTTAACGACCGGTAGGGTCGCGGGCGATGTATGCTCCCGCCCCCCTCGCGTCCCGCCCGCGCCGCCGCGTCGCCCTCGGCCTCGCCGCGCTGCTGGCCGCCCTCCTCGTGGCCGGCTGTGCCGACCCCGGTGGTGAGGCACCCGTCTGGCAGCCCGGAGCGGGAGGTGGTGGGACCGGCGCGCCGGTCTCCACGACCGGCCCGAAGGCCACCGGGCCCGCATCGTCCGGTCAGGGTGGCGCGATCTCGCTCTCCGCCACCGGCGACATCATCATGGGCAACGCCCCCAGTCGGCTGCCCGCCGCCGGCGGTAAGGGCTTCTTCAACTCGGTCACCGACGCGCTGAAGGCCGACCTGGTGATGGGCAACCTGGAGGAGCCGCTGACCGTCGACACGGGCACCGGCAAGTGCGGGGCGAACTCCACCCGCTGCTTCCAGTTCCGCGCTCCGCCGGAGTACGCCGCCCACCTGCGTGACGCCGGCTTCGACGTGCTCAACCAGGCCAACAACCATGGCTACGACTACGGGCCCAAGGGCTACGAGAACACCCAGAAGGCGCTGAAGAAGTACGACCTGGAGCACACCGGCGCGCCGAACGAGATCACCGTGGTCGACGTCAAGGGCGTCAAGGTCGCCGTCGCCGGCTTCTCGTCGTACGTCTGGTCCAACAGCCTCGTCGACATCGACAAGGCCAAGGCGGTGGTCGCCAAGGCCGCCACCATGGCCGACCTGGTCGTGGTGCAGGTGCACATGGGTGGCGAGGGTGTCGACAAGACCCGGGTGAAGCCGGGCACCGAGATGTTCCTGGGCGAGAACCGGGGCGACCCGGTGAAGTTCTCGCACGCGATGATCGACGCTGGCGCCGACCTG
The DNA here is from genome assembly GCF_040649115.1 of Micromonospora sp. NPDC049049. Taxonomy (NCBI): domain Bacteria; kingdom Bacillati; phylum Actinomycetota; class Actinomycetes; order Micromonosporales; family Micromonosporaceae; genus Micromonospora; species Micromonospora sp. NPDC049049. The sequence goes on from NZ_JBEZEX010000001.1 coordinate 96,618, forward strand.
ATCGTCGGGCACGGCCCGCACGTGTTGCGCGGGATGGAGTTCTACAAGGGGCGCCTGATCGCGTACAGCCTGGGCAACTTCGCCGGCGGCGGCAACTCGCTGAGCAACGACGGTCGCCTCGGCTGGGGCGGTGTGCTGAAGGTGTCGCTCAAGCCGGACGGCAGCTGGGCCGGCGGCTCGTTCACCTCCACGTACATGAACTCCGCCGGCAAGCCGACCCTGGACCCGGACGACCGGGGCCTGGGCCTGGTCACCGAGTTGAGTCGCGCCGACTTCCCGAAGGGCGGCGCTCGCCTCGACGGGCAGGGGAAGATCACGGCGCCGACCGCCGGCTGACCCGACGGGGAACGTCCGGGGTGCGACGTAGGCTGACCGTCGTGACCAGTAGCCCTCCCGGTGCCAGCGAGACCGATCTCGGGCGCAAACGCCGTGCTCGCAAGATCGGCCGGGTGCTGGCCGAGACGCATCCCGACGCGCATTGTGAGCTGGACCACTCCAACGCCCTGGAGTTGGCCGTCGCTACGATCCTGTCCGCCCAGTGCACGGACAAGAAGGTCAACGAGGTCACCCCGAAGCTCTTCGCCCGCTACCCGAGCGCTGCCGCGTACGCCGGCGCCGACCGGGGCGAGATGGAGGAGTTGATCCGGCCCACCGGCTTCTACCGCAACAAGACCGACTCACTGCTCAAGCTCGGTCAGGCCCTTCTCGACCGGTACGACGGCAGGGTCCCGGGGCGGCTCGTCGACCTGGTGACGCTCCCCGGCATCGGCCGCAAGACCGCCAACGTGATCCTGGGCAACGCCTTCGACGTCCCGGGCATCACCGTCGACACGCACTTTCAGCGGCTGGTCCACCGGTGGCGGCTGACCACCGAGACCGACCCGGTCAAGATCGAGCACGCGATCGGCGCGCTGTACGACAAGCGCGACTGGACCATGCTCTCGCACCGGATCATCTTCCACGGGCGACGGGTCTGCCACGCCCGCAAGCCGGCCTGCGGCGCCTGCACGCTCGCGAAGCTCTGCCCTTCGTACGGCACCGGCCCGACCGAGCCGGCCGCCGCCGCGAAGCTGCTCAAGGGCCCTCGGGCGCGCGACCTCGCGGTGGCTGCCGGGGTCGACCCGGATCTGGTGCCCGCGCAGGCGGTTGCTGCGGAGGTGCCGTGAACCGCCGCCTCGCCCTCGCCGTCCTGCCGCTGCTGCTGGCGGTCACCGGTTGCACCAGCGGCACTGCCGACGACGAGCCAGCTCCCCGCCCGGCCGCCGCTGAGCGACCATCGCCGTTCCGGGACTGTTCGACGCTGAGCACGGCGCCCACGGCGCCGTCGCCCGGCTCCGGCACGGCGGCCCCGGCAACGGCGAATCCGCCGTCGCCCGGCGCGGGTGCGACGGCCTCCGGTACGCCTGGCACGACGGCCCCCGCCGCTGGAGGGTCGGCGTTGCCGGAGCTGACGCTCTCCTGCTTCACCGGCGGTGCCCCCGTCGTGCTGCGGGAGGTGGCCGGGCCGGCGGTGATCAACGTGTGGGCCTCCTGGTGCCCGCCGTGCCGCAAGGAGCTGCCCGCCTTCCAACGCCTCAGCGAGCGGGCCACCGGTCAGCTCCAGGTGATCGGGGTCAACAGTCGGGACAGCCGGGGCGGCGCCCAGTCCATCGGTGAGGACTTCGGCGTCCGGTTCCCGATCCTGGTGGACCAGGGCGAGGCGCTACAGCGCGAGCTGAAGCGCAACGCCATTCCGCTGACCCTCTTCGTCGACCGCGACGGTCAGGTCCGGCACATCGACGCCAGCGGCGCTCTCGACGACACCAAGCTCGCCGAGCTGGTCCGCCAGCACCTCGGCCTGGCGGTGCCGGCGTGACCCGTCGGCCACCCGGATGGATCGATCCGTTGCTGACCCGGCTGGGCACCGCCCGCGCCGAGGACTTCACCCGGCTGACCACGCCGACCGAGGGCGGTCGGGAGAGCGCCGTGCTGGTGCTGCTCGGCGAGCAGCCCGGCGCGGGTCCCGACGTGCTGGTCCTGCAACGCGCCGCCACCCTGCGCAACCACGCCGGCCAGCCCGCCTTTCCCGGGGGTGCGGCCGACCCGGAGGACGCCGACGTCCGCGCCACCGCCCTGCGCGAGGCGAACGAGGAGGTCGGCCTCGACCCGGCCAGCGTGACAGTGCTGGCCGAGCTGCCGAAACTGTGGATCCCGGTCAGCGACTTCGTGGTCACGCCGGTGCTGGCCTGGTGGCACGACCCGCACCCGGTGCACCCACGGGAGCCGGCCGAGGTGGCACACGTCGCCCGCCTGCCGGTCAGCGAACTGGTCGACCCGGCCAACCGACTGCGGGTCCGGCACCCGAGCGGCTGGATCGGGCCGGCGTTCTCGGCCCGCGGAATGCTCGTCTGGGGCTTCACCGCCGGAGTGCTCGCCACCCTGCTCGAGATGGGCGGCTGGGCCCGCCCGTGGTCGCTCGACCGGGTGGTGGAGCTTCCACCGACCCGGGCGACACCGGCCCCGTCCGCCGGCACCGACGAGGCCGACGAGAACGCCCTGCGCTGACCGCGCGGTCACCATCCGCGAGCGATGGTCATCCGGCGGGCACACTGCCCGTACGCTTGACCCGTGTCCGTCGTGGATCTCGTCCTGCTGCTGCTCATGCTCGTGTTCGCGATCAGCGGATACCGCCAGGGTTTCGTCATCGGCGTCACGTCGTTGTCCGGCTTCTTCCTGGGCCTGCTGCTGGGTCTCCAGCTCGGCCCGCTGTTCGCCAGACAGTTCGTGGACGCCGGCACCCGTGTGCTGATCTCGCTGGTGGCCATCTTCGGGCTGGCAGTGGTCGGGCAGGCACTCGCCGGTTGGCTCGGCTCGCACCTGCGCAAGACGATCACCAGCGACGTGGGCAAACGGGCCGACGACGTCGGTGGGGCGCTCGTCTCGCTGTTCGCGGTGCTCCTGCTCGCCTGGCTGGTCGCCGTGCCGCTCGGGTCGTCCTCGGTGCCCTGGCTCGCCGCCTCGGTCCGCAACAGCGCGTTGATCACGGTGGTCAACCAGGTCCTGCCGGAGCAGGCCCACCAGCTGTCCACGGCGCTGGAGGACACCGTCGACACCGACGGGTTCCCGGACGTCTTCGGTGACCTCGCGCCCACCCGGGCCCGGCAGGTCGACCCACCGGACCCGGCACTGGCCGGCTCGCAGGTGGTGGTCAGCGGTCGGCAGTCGGTCGTCAAGGTGCTCGGCTCCGCGCCCAGCTGCTCACGCCGGATCGAGGGTTCCGGCTTCGTGTACGCGGACGACCGGGTGATGACCAACGCGCACGTGGTGGCCGGCACCCGTTCGGTCGCCGTGGAGCTGGGCGGCGAGCGGTACGACGGCAAGGTTGTGGTCTACGACCCGAGCCGGGATCTGGCGGTGCTGCTCGTGCCTGGGCTGCCCGGGCCGTCCCTGCGGTTCGCCGCCGGCAACGCGGGCAGTGGCTCCGACGCGATAGTGCTCGGCTTCCCGCTCGACGGCCCGTACAACGCGCAGTCGGCGCGGGTCCGGGACGTCGACCGGATCAAGGGGCCGGACATCTACTCGTCCAACGAGGTGACCCGGGAGATCTACACGATCCGGGCGCTGGTCCGCAGCGGCAACTCGGGGGGCCCGCTGCTCTCCGCCAACGGCCTGGTGCTCGGTGTGATCTTCGCGGCGGCGTCCGACGACCCGAACACCGGCTTCGCCGTGACGGCGGCCGAGGCCCGCCCGGTGGCGTTGGCCGGTGCCGAACGCAACAGGCAGGTCGGCACCGGCGAGTGCACCTGAGCGTCGCCGCGAGGTCGGCTCAGCCTTGAGCCGGGGCGGGACGCCTGACGGTCGGTAGCTTCGCCCGGCCCCACCGCAGCCCCCGGTCCAGCACGGCACGGGCCATGATCGCGACGCACGTGCCGCCGTTGAGGAAGGATGCCACCACGTCGCTCGGGTGGTGCATGCCCCGGTACATCCGGGTCAGCGCCACGCCCAGCGGCACCATCAGCAGCAGCGTCCACCAGGCGACCTTCGCGCCGGTGCTCCGTGCCCGCAGCGCCAGCAGCACGGCGATTCCGACGTAGAGCGCCACCGCCGCCGAGGTGTGCCCGGACGGGAAGCTCGACGTGGGTGGCGAGACGTCCATGTGCTCCACCGCCGGCCGCCGTCGGTCGATCGCCAGCGTGGTCAGAAGGAACACCAGTGCCTGGGCGGTCACCGCCGCGCACAGGAACAGCGGCTCGCGCCAGCGCTTCAGCCAGAGCCGCAGCGCCAACGCCACCAGCACCGTGACCACGACGATCATCTGGGTGCTGGCCAGCGTGCTGAACACCAGCGAGACGTTGTTCCATTCGCCGGTGCGGTCGGCGGCCAACTCTCGGTTCACCGCGTCCTCGACGGTGAACGGCCAGGTACGGGCGAACACCCGGGTGACCAGCACCCCGAGCAGCACCATGAGCCCCAGCAGGAGGGACACCGGCAGCAGCACCCGCCGGAGGATCTGGACCACGGTCTCGGACATGGGTCGCCCAGTACCCGGCCGAGCTCGTCGTCACTCCTCAGGCCGCTCCCGGGTGCCGCTCGACCTCGGGAGCAACGCCGTCGCGGGTCGGCCGGACCGGCCGAAGACCGGTGTGTGCCCGCCAACTGGTGAACGCGGCGGTGGTGGCAGCGACCACCGCCACACCGAGCAACCATCCACCCACCACGTCACTGGTGAAGTGCACGCCCAACGTCACCCTGCTCAGCCCGGTCACCACTGTGAGCAGGACCGCCGCCACCCAGAGCGCGGCCCGCGCCACCCCGCGCCGGGCGTAGGGCAGGAGCACCAGCAGCAGCACCCCGGCGGCCAGGGTGGCGTTCAGCGCGTGCCCGGAGGGGAACGAGTAGCCGGCGGCCCGGGCCACCGGGTCCAGCAACTCCGGCCGGTCCCGGCCGACCAGCAACTTGAGCAGCGGACCGACCAACCCGCCGACGACCATTGTGGTGGCCGCCCAGAGGGCCAGCCGGCGGGCTCCCCGGCGCAGCAACCAGATCACCAGGAGCAGGACCACGGCGCGCAGTGGCATCGGTGCGAACACCTCGGTCCAGCCTCGCATCAGCGCGACCCAGGCCGGGTGATCCTGGGCGTAGCCGTGCAGCGCGTCGGTGACCGCCGCGTCCAGCCGGTGCAGCGGCGCCCAGGCACCGAGCACCAGCAGGGTGAGCAGCGCGAACGGCACCAGCACCAGGAACGCCGCGGTCGCGGCGAGAGTGAGCCGCAGACCCAGCGCATGGTCCGGGTCGAATCGGCGGCGCCGCCAGGACGGCTGGCCGGTGGGAGCGAGGGTGGGCGGCCGGTGCGTACTCATGGGTCCGTTCTACCCGGCCGGGCAGCCGCTCAGGCCTGCCGGCCGGTCGCGATCAACGGGTCCGCTGACGCAACCGGCGCACCATCAGGGCCGCACCGCCGACCAGAGCGACGAGGAGCACGACAACGACCCACATCTGCTCCGGCGCTGACGTGTCCTGACCGCCCGCCGCCCGAGCCGTCCACCGGCTCTGCTGACCGGATGCGGCGAGACCGAGTGGATCGGCGCCCGCGCCGGCCACCGGATCGTCATCGACCGAGCCGGGCGCCGGACCGAAACCGGTCACGCCCGGCGACGTCTGGTCGTCCAACGGGTTGGCGGTCACCGGCGGCACCTGAGCGGTCAACGCGGCGACCGGGTCGACCACCCCGTACCCGAAGCGGTCGTCCCGCCCGGTCGGGCCCAGGTCCCGGGCGGTGGCCAACAACCGGTTGACCACCTCACCGGCGGGCATCTGCGGATAGCGGGACCGGACCAGCGCGGCGGTCGCCGCCACCAGTGGCGCGGCGAAGCTGGTGCCCTGCACCCGCCAGTACCCGCCCGGAGGCTTGGCACCGACCAGGCCGCTGGCGGGAGCAGTGAGCACCGTCGCCCGGCCGGTGATCGAGCCGGACCACAGGTTGTCGCTGCTGCGTTCGAGACCGGACACGGCGATCACACCCGGCTCCCGGGCCGGGTACCAGACCTTGGTGCTGGTGGAGGTGGCCAGGTTGCCGGTGCAGGCGATCACGACCACGTCCCGGACGAACGCGTAGTCCAGAGCGGCGGCCAGGGCCGGGCTGTCACCGCTGCCGCCCAGCGACAGGTTGATCACACGGGCGCCGTTGTCGACCGCCCAGCGGACCCCCTGGGCGACGATCAGCGCGTCGTCGTAACGGTTCTCCTCATCCAGCACGCGGACCGGCAGGATCCGGGCGTCAGGTGCGAGGCCGACCACGCCCCGCTTGTCGTCGTTGCGCCCGGCGATCAGGCCGGCGACGGTGGTGCCGTGACCCACCGGATCCGGGCCTGGCGCACCACCGGGGCCGACCAGGTCCTTGCCAGGAAGCACCTGACCAACCAGGTCGGGGTGGTTGCCGTCCACTCCGGAGTCGACCACCGCCACTGTCACGCCCCGGCCGGTCGAGCTGCGCCACGCCGTTTCGGCCTGCAACTCGTCGAGCTGCCACTGCTCGTCGCGGACCTGATCGGTGCGGGCGACGGCGTCACCGGGGGCGAACGCCATCGGCGCGCCGGCGAGCTGTCCACCGTTCGTGGGCGCGGCGACCGGCACGACTGCCGCGGTCGGAGCCACGACGGCAAGCGCCGCGGCCACGCCGAGCAGCGCCCTGCTGGTCGCTCGTCGGGCCGCCGACGGACCGCTGTGCCGCACCCCAGTCACATACCCAGCCATTCATCCCGACGGAACCATGACGATCGGAGATTACCGGTTTCCCCACCCGTCACGGGAAGAACCGGCGAGTCAGGTCATTGCGGCGGCAGTTGTGCCAGCTGAACAAGGCGTACGCCCTCCCGTCGGGTGACCAGCCGACCACGCCCCGGCGGCAGCGGTCCGGGTCGCACCGACCCGACGAGTGCGCCCTCCTCGGGGCTGCCCGCCATCACCAGGCCGGCCGTGGACAGCTCCCGCAGGCGCTGCACGATCGGCTCGTACTGGGCCCGGCTCGCCCCACCGGACCGGCGGGCCAGCACCAGGTGCAGCCCGATGTCCCGGGCGTGCGGCAGATGCTCCTCCAGTGCGCGTAACGGGTTCGCCGGCCCCGCCGCCACCAGGTCGTAGTCGTCCACCAGCACGAACAGCTCCGGCCCGGACCACCAGGACCGGTCCCGCAACTGCTGCGGGGTGACCTCCGGCCCGGGAGCCCGCCGCTCCAGGTACCCGGCGGCCGACTCGACCAGGTCGGCGGTGTGAGCCGCCGCGGTGCCGTACCCGATCAGGTGTGGCGTCTCGATGGCACCGAGCAGGCTGCGCCGGTAGTCGACGAGGATCACCCGGGCCTGCTCGGGAGTGAACCGGGTGATGATCGACGTGGCCAGCGCGCGCAGGAACGACGACTTGCCGCACTCCGAGTCCCCGAAGACCACGAAGTGCGGCTCGGTGGCGAAGTCGATCGACACCGGGCGCAGGTCCGCCTCCGCGATCCCGATCGGCAACCGCAGCCCGGTCGTCGAGGTGAGGCCCAGATCGGCGTACGGCAGCACCGGCGGGAGCAGCCGCACCCGGGGCGCCCGAGCACCCGCCCACCCGTCGGCGGCCCTCTTGACCAGGTCGGCGGTGTCTCCGCCGTCGGTGCCGAGCTGCGGCAGCGCGGTGAGGAAGTGCAGGCCCTCAGCGGTCACCCCTCGGCCGGAGCGCTCCGGCACGTTGGCGGCCGCACGCCGGGCCACCAACGAGTCGGCCGGGTCACCGAGGCGCAGCTCCAGCCGGGAGCCGAACAGGTCCCGGATCGCCGGGCGGAAATCCAGCCAGCGCAGCCCGGTGGCGACCACGTGCAGCCCGTACGACAGGCCCCGGGTGGCCAGGTCGGTGACGAGTGGCTCCAGGTCGTCGTACTCGCCGCGGATGGTGGTCCACCCGTCGATCACCAGGAACACGTCGCCGTACGGGTCGGTGCCCGGCTGGCCCCCGGTCCCCGCTGCCGCTCGACGCTGCCGGTACGCGGCCATCGACTCCACGCCCAGCTCGGCGAAGCGGCGTTCCCGGTCGACCAGCAGGGTGGTCATCTCGCCGACGGTGCGTCGTACGGCGGTCGGGTCGGCGCGGCCGGTCACCCCGCCGACGTGCGGAAGGTCGCGCAGCGCGGCCAACCCGCCGCCGCCGAAGTCGAGACAGTAGACCTGCACCTCGGCCGGTGTGTGGGTGAGCGCCAGCGCGCAGATCAGCGTGCGCAGGGCGGTGGACTTGCCGCTCTGCGGCGCGCCGACCACCGCGACGTGGCCTGCAGCGCCGTCCAGCGCCAGCCAGAGCAGGTCCCGGCGCTGCTCCAATGGTTTGTCCACCACCGCCATCGGCACACCGAGTGCCCCGTGCAGCTCAGGGTTGCCCACTGTCAGCCCGCGTTTCGGGTGCACCTCCACCGGACCGAGCAGCTCGTCCAGGGCGGGCGGCTGGCCGAGCGGCGGAAGCCAGACCTGGTGCGCCGGCGGGCCCTGCCCGACGAGCCGGTCCACCAGCAGGTCGAGCAGCGTCCTGGTGCCCTCCTCCTCCGCCACGACGGGCAGGGCCGGGGTCGCCGGCTCGGGTACCGGTACGACGTGGGTGGTGAAGGTGAGCAGCCGCGCGCCTCCCTCGGTGGCGACGCCGCCCGGCGCGGCCCGACGGCGGACGGCACCGGAGACGTACGCGGCCTTGAAGCGGGCCAGCGGGTCGGTGCCGGCACGCAGGTAGCCGTGGCCCGGTGAGCGGGGCAGCTCGTGCGCGTCCGCCACGCCGAGCACCGTCCGGGACTCCAGCGCCGAGAAGGTGCGCAACCCGATCCGGTACGAGAGGTGGGTGTCCAACCCACGGAGCCGGCCCTCCTCCAGGCGCTGGCTGGCGAGCAGCAGGTGCACGCCGAGCGACCGACCCAGCCGTCCGATCTGCACGAAGAGGTCGATGAAGTCGGGCTTGGCGGAGAGCAGCTCCGAGAATTCGTCGCAGATCAGCAGCAACGACGGCAGCGGGGCGAGGGGACTGCCGGCCGCCCGGGCCCGCTCGTAGTCGCGCACGCTGGCGAAGTTGCCCGCCCTCCGCAGCAGCTCCTGGCGGCGGACCAACTCCCCGTTGATCGCGTCCACCATGCGATCGACAAGGGGCAACGCGTCGGCCAGGTTGGTGATCACGGCCGCGGTGTGCGGCAGCCGGTCGAACGAGGTGAAGGTGGCGCCACCCTTGAAGTCGACGAGCACGAAGTTGAGCTGCTCGGAGCTGTGCGTGGCGGCGAGCCCCAGCACCAGCGTGCGGAGCAGCTCGGACTTGCCGGAGCCGGTCGCCCCGATGAGCAGGCCGTGCGGGCCCATGCCGTCCTGGGCGGACTCCTTGAGGTCCAGCTCGATGGCGCCGCCGTCCGCGCCCACACCGATCGGCACCCGCAACCGGTCCCGTGCCGAGCGCGGCAACCAGCCCTGTTCCGCGCTGAAGCTCTCCGGGTCACCGAGGCCGAGCAGCTCGGGGAGGCCCAGGTCGGCCTGGAGTGGGGAGTCCGGCCCGCGGGCCGCGCCGGCGAGCCGCAGCGGTGCCAACCGTCGGGCGACCGCCTCGGCGTCGGCCAGGTCCAGCTGGTCGGCGGTGCCCACCTCGGCGTGCCCGTCGGACGACCGCGAGTGCAGCCGCCGGCCGTGCAACTCCAGCAGCAGCGCGTACCGGTCCAGCAGTCGGGGCGGCGGGGTGTCCAGGTCCAGCACGGTGACCGCGTCGATGCCGCCGTCGCCGGTCAGGTCACTGGCACCGGTCAGGTCGCCGCCGTCGAGGACCACCACCACGTGCTGGCCGTCGGTGGCCGGGCCGGCCGGGCTGAACCGGGACCGGGTGGCCAGGACGTCTGCCAGCAGCGACTCCAACTCGGCGGCCGAGCTGGTGACCAGGCGTACCGGGCCGAGCGCGTCGGCGCGGCCGGGATGGTGGGCGTGCGGAAGCCACTTCACCCACTCCCAGCAGGCGCGGCGCTCCGGCCCGGCACAGACCGCGACGAGCAGCTCGTCGGGGGCGTGGAAGACGGCCAGCTGGGTCAGCACGGCCCGGACCAGCGCCTGCGCCGCCGGGTCGCCGGTGGGTGGCCCGCCGGTGGTCGGGGCGGTCGCGGTCCGGCCACGGGCGGCGGAACGCACGTGCACCCGGGCGAAGCTGCGCAGCGACAGCGCCACCGGCAGGTCAGGCACCACTGAGTACGCGTCCAGGAAGCGGCGCAGCGCGCCGGCGGTCATCGGCTCGAGCTCCTCCAGCGGCCGGGTGACCGGTGGGACCAGTGGGGTGGCCAGGGTCTGCGGCCCGACAGCGACCCGCACCACAGCGAAATCGGGGTCGGCGGGGCGACGTTCCCAGACCCGGTGGCTGTCCACCGTCGACCACAGCCGGCCCGGATCCGGGTGCCGGTAGTAGAGCCCGGCCCGTTGCTGGCCCGCGGTGCGCCGTACCCGTCGCCGCAGTGTGGCCAGGTGGCGCAGGTACTCCCTGCGGGCGGCCATCATCTCGGACTTCTTCGGGGTGCCGGAGGCGCTGCCCCAGGACGTCACCAGCATCGCCAACGAGGAGAGCCCGAACATGCCGCCCACCACGTACGAGTAGGCCCCGCCGCCCCGGCCGAACATCATCGCCATCGCCACGGTGCCGCCGAGCATGGGCAGCAGCATGAGCATCTGCTGCCACCGCCCGCCGGTCACCACGGGGATCTCCGGTGGCGCGTCGACCGACAGCTCACCGGCGGGAATCTCCGGCGCTGGTCGGCGCGGTGGGCGCTTGATGACGACGGTGGACACTCGGCCTCCTGACAGCGCTGGGTAACCCGAGCCTGGCTCATGGTAGGTAAAGTCCTGTCGTCCGCGCAGCCTCCGATCCCAGTCGATATGGAGACCAGTCGATGACTACCGGGCTGGCACGCGTCACCATCAGCGCGCCGCAACGACGGGTGGACGTCGCCCTGCCGGAGCAGGTGCCCCTGGCTGAGCTGCTGCCCGACGTGCTCCGGCACGCCGGTGTCGGGCTCGCCGACGACGGCGAGCAGCACGGCGGTTGGGTCCTCCGCCGCACCGACGGGGCGCTGCTGGTGACCGCACAGGCGCTGCTGCCGCAGGGGGTCCGCGACGGTGAGGTGCTGCACCTCGTGCCGGCCCGCGCGCACTGGCCCGAGTTGGAGTACGACGACGTCATCGAGGCCATCGCCGACGGTGCTCGCCGCCGCGGCGGCGCCTGGTCGCCGACCGCCACCCGGGCAGCCGGTCTGGCGGGTGCCGCCGTACCGCTCGCGGTCGGACTGCTCGCGCTGCTCGCCGGCGGTCCGACGCACCGGGCCGGCTGGCTGGCGGCCGCCGCGGTGGCGCTGGTGCTCACCGTGGCCGGCACTGTGGCCTCCCGCGCCAACGGCGACGGCACCGCCGGGGCGACGCTCGGCGGCTACGCGCTGCCCTACGCGTTCACGGCCGGTGCCCTGGCCGTCGGCTCCGGTGATCCGGTCGGGCCGATCGGGCCGGCCCGCTGGGTGGGCGCTCCCGAACTGCTGGCCGGCTCGGTCGCGCTGCTGCTGGTGGCGTTGATCGGTCTCCTCGGAGTGGCCAGTCGGCTACGGGTCTTCGTGGCCGGCGTCACTGTCGGCCTGATCGGCGCGGGGGCCGCGCTCGGTGGGCTGCTGACGACCACTGCCGGTACGGCGGCGGTGCTGCTCAGCGCACTGGTCTTCGCCGTCGGCGTCATCCCGCTGCTGGCCATCCGGCTGGGCAAGCTGCCGCTGCCGCCGATCACCCTGCCGGCCGCCACCCCCGCCGAGGAGCCGGAGCGGGTCCGGGATCTGCCGGACCGGGGCCGGGTGCTCGCGGCGGTGATCCGCACCGAGGAGATGCTCACCGGGATGCTCATCGGCCACGCGCTGCTGGTGGTGGCCACAGCGGTCGTCCTCGTGGTCGCCGGTGGCACGGCGGGCCGGGTGCTGGTGGCGGTCACCTCGGCTGTGCTGCTGCTGCGGTCGCGGCTGTTCGTGGCGCTGCGACACCGGGTGCCGACGGTGCTCGCCGGGCTGGCCGGCTACGCGGCGCTGGGTGCCGTGCTGGTCGGTCGGGCCGACGAGACCGGGCGACTGGTGTTGGTTCTGGGCGGGGCGGCGCTGGCCCTGGTGGCGGTCGCCAGCGGCACCGGGTACGCCCGCCGGCCGGTCTCGCCGTACCTCGGGAGGGTCGCGGACCTCACCGACACGGCCCTGGTGGTCGCCGTGGTGCCGATCGCCTGCGCGGTGCTCGACCTGTACGACAGGGCCCGAGGGTTGCTCGGTTGAGCGACCCTCGGGCCCTGTGCGTCAGCGTTCGTCAGTGCATGGATTCGCCGCGCGCCTCGGCGTCGCGGGCCCGCTTGTAGGAGGCGTGGATCTCGGCCTCGGCCTCGGTACGGCCGACCCAGGTCGCGCCCTCCACCGACTTGCCGGGCTCCAGGTCCTTGTAAACCTCGAAGAAGTGCTGGATCTCCAGGCGGTCGAACTCGCCCAGGTGGTGGATGTCGCGCAGGTGCTCCTGGCGAGGGTCCTCGTAGGGCACGCAGAGGACCTTGTCGTCCCCGCCCTTCTCGTCGGTCATCCGGAACATGCCGATGGTGCGGCAGCGGATCAGGCAGCCCGGGAAGGTCGGCTCGGGGACCAGCACGAGGGCGTCCAGCGGGTCGCCGTCCTCACCCAGGGTGCCCTCGATGAACCCGTAGTCGGCCGGGTACTGGGTGGAGGTGAAGAGGGTGCGGTCCAACCGGATCCGGCCGGTCTTGTGGTCCACCTCGTACTTGTTCCGGTGACCTTTGGGGATCTCAACCGTCACGTCGAAATCCATCTGCACGCTCCCTCGTCTGCCCACGCTGGCTAACGGAACCACTGGCGGCCCTCCGGACAGGTGAATGCCCACCCGCCGACTCCGGCCGCCGCATAGTCTTCGGACCGAAGTAGTGTCACCCAAGCCGATTTTCGCTGGGGGAGGAGGGGGTCGTGGGGAGGGAAGATTCACACTACCGCCCGGATGGGGGCTCCGCGCACGGTACCGGACGATCCGGCTCCGGCAGTGCCAAGGGGCGGGTCCCGGTGCCGGAGGCGCACCTCCCACGGGCTCCCGAAGTAACGACCCCGGCACCGGAGACGGTGCCTGAGCGGCCCCCGCCGCTGCCCTGGAGCCCACCGGTGGGGCCGGCATCGCCCGCTCCGAACGCGGGTCGCTTCCCGGTAGCCGGCGGAGACCAACCGGTGAGCGGCCCGCCACGCGGCAGTGCCACGGTCCCGGTGAGCCCTGCGCCGGTCAGCCCGTCGTTCGGTCCCGGGCCGACCGCCCCCGACCCAGGTGAGGTCCCCCCGGTGGGGCCGCCGATCTCCGCGTTGCCGGCACCCGCCGACGCCGCGCCAGCGCCAGCGCCCGCACCCGCCGCGCCGCGCCGCCGGAGACGGCTGCCGGTGGTGCTGGCCGCCGTGCTCCTGCTGGTGCTCGCCAGCGTCGGAGTCGTGATCACCCGTCCCGGCCCGGTCGCCGGGTGGCTGGGCGACGATGCCGGGTCCGGGCCGAACGCGGTCGGCGTGACTCCGGAACCCGCCCCGTCGGACGTGCTGAGCGGCCCGGATTCGAACGCCCCGGTGCCCACCCCGGACGGGGTTCGGGCCGTGCTCGATCCACTGGTCGGCGTCGCCGCCCTGGGCGACCGGGTGAACGTCTCGGTCGCCGACGTGATCACCGGTCAGACGTTGTTCGCCAAGGGGGCGGACGACGGCACAGTGCCCGCCTCGGTGACGAAGCTGGCGACCGCGGTGACGGTGCTGGCGGCCCGGGGGCCCGGCTACCGGATTCCTACCCGTGCCGTGGCCGGCGCGAAGGCCGGCGAGGTGGTGATCATCGGGGGTGGTGACCCGACCCTCGCGATCAACAAGAAGGGTTACTACCCGGGCGCGGCCCGCCTCGACGATCTGGCCGCCCAGGTGCGTACCGCGCTCGGCGGCACGCCCCCGACCAGTGTCACGGTCGACGGTTCGGTCTACTCCGGCCCGGTCTACGGCCCCGGCTGGGACGACGACATCCCCACCGGCGGTTCGGGGGGTGCGGTGACCGCGCTGATGACCGACGGTGCGCGTACCGACCCGGGCGTCGAGCACGGGTCCGCCCCGCGGTTCGCCGAGCCGGACCTGGCCGCCGGCAGGGCGTTCGCCCGGTTGCTCGGGGTGCCGACCGACTCCGTGAAGCGGGGCGCGGCCCCGCCCCAGGCGGCGGCCGGTGCCAGCCCGGCACCGGGCACCGAACTGGGCGTGGTGCAGTCCCCGCCGCTGATCAGGCTGGTCGACGTCATGATCAGCGAGAGTGACAACCTGGTGGCCGAGGCTCTCGCCCGGCAGGTCGCGTTGGCCCGCGGTCAACCCGCCTCGTTCGACGGCGGCGCCGCCGCCATGGACGCCGAGGTGGCGGAGCTTGGCCTGCCCGCTGACGAGATCAGCGTCTCCGACGGCAGCGGCCTGTCCCGGCTCAACCGGATCAGCCCGTCGCTGCTGACCGATCTGATCCGCCTGGCCGCCAGTCCGGACCATCCGGAGCTGGCCGGCGTCTTCGGTGGTCTGCCGGTTGGCGGCTGGTCCGGGACCCTGAACGAGCGCTACCGCACCGCCGCCGGCACCGCTGCGGGCGCGGGCAGCGTCCGGGCCAAGACCGGCACCCTGACCGGCGTGCACTCCGTCGCGGGCCTGGTCACCACCGCCGACGGTCGGCTGTTGACCTTCGCGGTGCTCACCGACAAGGTGCCGGGGGACCGGGACACCGCCCAGCCGGCACTGGACCGGATCGCCGCCGCGTTGGCCGGTTGCGGCTGCGGCTGACCGTCGCCGGTTCGGGGGCGACGCGGTCGCCATCGGCGTCGATCGAGGGCGCGAGCCCGGGCCGGGGTGTCGCGGCGCGGGTACGGTGGGTTCATGGCGCAGTTCGTGGACTGGGATCTGGCCGCCGCCACCGCGGGGGCGTTGAGCAAGTCTGGCCCCCGCGTGTCGTACGCGGAAGCCACCGACGTGGTCGGCGACCTGCGTCGGCTGACCGACGAGGCGGCCGGGCACGTGGCCGACTACACGGGGTTGCGGGCGCAGGTGTCGCATCCGCCGGTCCGGGTGGTCGACCGCCGCGACTGGGCCGCGACCAACATCGCCGGTCTCCGCGAGGTGATCACACCGCTGGTGAGTCGGCTCTCCGGCGACAAGCAACCGGGCGCGTTGACCGAGGCGATCGGTTCCCGGCTCACCGGGGTACAGGCCGGGACGGTGCTGGCCTACCTCTCCGGCCGGGTGCTCGGCCAGTACGAGGTCTTCTCGGCCGACCCGGGCCAGCTGCTGCTGGTCGCGCCGAACATCGTCGAGGTGGAGCGCAAGCTCGGCGCCGACCCTCGGGACTTCCGGCTCTGGGTGTGTCTGCACGAGGTCACCCACCGCACCCAGTTCACGGCCGTGCCGTGGATGCGGGCCTATTTCCTCAGCGAGGTGCAGGCGTTCGTCGACGCCTCGTCCAGCGGAAGCGAGCACCTGGTCGAGCGGTTGCGGCGCGGGGTGGCCACGTTGTCCGACGCGGTCCGTAATCCGGAGAGCCGCACCAGCGTGCTGGACATCGTGCAGACCCCGGCGCAGCGGGCCGTACTGGACCGGCTCACCGCGTTGATGACCCTGCTGGAGGGGCACGCCGAGTTCGTGATGGACGGCGTCGGCCCGCAGGTGATCCCGAGCGTGGAGCGGATCCGGGCGTCGTTCAACCGACGCCGGGAGGCGGGCAACCCGCTGGAGAAGGCGATCCGCCGGCTGCTCGGCGTGGACGTCAAGATGCGCCAGTACGCCGAGGGGCGCAAGTTTGTGCACGGGGTGGTGGAACGCGTCGGCATGGACGGCTTCAACTCGATCTTCAACTCGCCGCTGACTCTGCCTCGGCTGTCGGAGTTGGGTGACCCGGACGCCTGGGTTGCCCGGGTGCACGGCCCGGCCGGCACCATCCCGGCCGCTGGCTGACCACCCGCCGGTGGCCGCGCTCGCTCCGCCGGTGGCCGCGATCCGGGTGGCGGTCCGCCGCGCACTGACGGGTCTGCCGTCCGGCGGGCCGGTGCTGGTCGCCTGCTCCGGTGGTGCCGACTCGCTCGCGCTCGCGGCGGCCACCGCCTTCGTGGCGCCACGGCTGGGCCGCGCCGCGGGGCTCGTCACCGTCGACCACGGCTTGCAGGACGGCTCCGCGGAGCGTGCCGAGGCGGTGGCCATCTGGGGGCGAGGGGTCGGGTTCGTGTCGACGACTGTGGCCCGGGTGGAGGTGGCCGGGCGTCCCGGCGGGCCGGAGGCGGCCGCCCGCGAGGCCCGCTACCAGGCGCTGACCGAGGCGGCCCGGCAACAGAACGCCGTCGCGGTGCTCACCGGGCACACCCGTGACGACCAGGCGGAGACGGTGCTCCTCGCGCTCGCCCGGGGCGCCGGCCCACGCGGGCTGGCCGGAATGCCCGCCCGCCGCGACCTGGGCGGGGTGCCACTGCTGCGTCCGCTGCTGGAGATCGGTCGGGACCAGACCCGCGCCGCCTGCGCCGTCCTCGGGCTGAGCCCGTGGCAGGACCCGCACAACAGCGACCCGTCGTACGCCCGGTCGAGGGTGCGGGGCGACCTGCTGCCGGCGCTGGTGCGGGCGCTCGGGCCAGGTGTGGTGGACAACCTGGCGCGTACCGCCCGGCTGGTGGCCGCCGACAACGCCGCGCTCGACGAGTTGGCGGGGACGGCTCTGGCGGCGGCCCGGTGCCCCGACGGAGGGCTGTCCGTACCGGCGCTGCTCGGCCTGGTTCCCGCCGTACGCGGCCGGGTGCTGCACTCCTGGGCCCGCGAGTTGGGCGCGCTGCCCGGCGCCCTGTCGCAGCGGCACGTGGCCGCTCTGGACGCCCTGGTGACCGATTGGCACGGTCAGGGCCCGACCGACCTGCCCGGCGGTGTACGGGTGGTCCGCCGCGACGGCCGGCTGGCATCGGTGCGCCCCGCCTGACCTGACCGGCCGGTCTCAGCCGCTGTGTGCCCGGTCCCGGAAGGTGGTCCGGTAACTGTGTGGGGTGGCACCGACCCGGCGACTGAAGTGGTGGCGCAACGCGGCCGCGTCGCCGAAGCCGGACTGGTCGGCGACCGCCTCCACGCTCAACGGGGTCTCCTCCAGCAGCCGCCGGGCGAGCAGCACGCGCTGGTTGGTGAGCCAGTCGTGCGGGGTGGTGCCGGTCTCGGCGCGGAACCGGCGGGCGAACGTGCGGGGTGCCATGCCGGCGCGGGCGGCCAACTCCTCCACTGTGATCGTCCGGTCCAGGTGGCCCATCAGCCACTCCAGCACCGGTTCGAGGGTGGGTGCTTCGGGCGCCTTCGGGATGGGCGCCTCGACGTACTGGGACTGGCCGCCGTCGCGGTGCGGCGGGACCACCATCCGCCGGGCCAGCCGGGTCGCGGTGGCCGAGCCGTGCTCCTGGCGGATCAGGTGCAGGCAGGCGTCGATTCCGGCCGCCGTGCCTGCGCTGGTGAGCAACCGACCGTCCTGGACGTAGAGCGAGTTGCACCGCACCCGGGCGCGCGGGTGCCGGCGTTGCAGCTCGTCGACGTACCCCCAGTGGGTGGTGCACTCGCGGTCGTCGAGCAGCCCGGCCTCGCCGAGCAGGAAGGCTCCGGAGCAGACGCTGAACAGGTGCGCTCCGCGGGCATCGGCCCGGCGGAGCGCGTCGAGCACCGGGCCGGGGACCGTGGTGCCCTGGCTGTGCGCGGGGATGGCCACCAGGTCGGCCTCATCGACCGGGCCGAGGTCGGCGTGTGGGGTGAGGTGGAAGCCGGACGAGGTACGCACGGCAGCGCCGTCCGGGCTGCACACCTGGAAGCGGTAGGCGGGGAAACCGTCGGCTGTCCGGTCGGTGCCGAACACCTCGGCGAGCACGCCGAGCTCGAAGGGAGCGACCTGGTCGAGGGCGAGGACGGCAACGGACCGCAGCATGTGACGAGGGTAACCCGACAGGTGGCAGTAAATCGATGACCACTGGCATTCCTGCCACTGTCCGATCGCTTCGCGAGGTCGCAGACTTGTCTCAGTCCGGTGCGCACCGGCGGCGAAACCGACAGCAATCATGCGAAAGCGAGCGCCGCCATGGAGTTCCTGTTCATCCTCCTGTTCCTCGTCCTCCTCGCCACCGCCTCGGCGGCCGGCCTCACCGTCGACAGCCACGATTCGGCCGACTGGAAGCCGAGCGACGATGGCCGCCGCTGGCGGTCACGCACCAACTGATGTGATTAGCGTTGTTTGCGCAGAAAATCCTCGGCGGGACCGCGCCAAAAGGTGCGGCCCCGCCGACGGAGGCCATCCGACGTACGGCAGGCTAGGAGTCATGGCTGACGGCTCCTGGTACGACGCCGACATCGACCACGTGATCATCTCCGAGGCGCAGATCCGCGAGAAGACGGCGGAGCTGGCCAAGCAGGTCTCCGCCGACTACTCCCACGTGGGCGACGGGCTGCTGCTGGTGTGCGTACTCAAGGGCGCGGTGATGTTCATGGCGGACTTCGCCCGGGCGCTGGGCCGCAACGGCCCGCCGGCGGAGCTCGACTTCATGGCCATCTCGTCCTACGGCCAGGGCACCACCTCCTCCGGGGTGGTCCGCATCCTCAAGGATCTGGACCGGGACATCGCCGGTCGGCACGTGATCGTCGTCGAGGACATCGTCGACTCCGGGCTCACGCTCTCCTGGCTGCTGCGCTACCTCGAGTCGCGCTCGGCGGCGAGTGTCGAGGTGGTCGCCCTGTTCCGCAAGCCGGACGCGGTGAAGGTGCCGGTACCGGTGAAGTACGTCGGCTTCGACATCCCCACCGAGTTCGTGGTCGGGTACGGCCTCGACTTCGCTGAGCGCTACCGGGAGCTGCCGTACGTCGGGGTGCTCAAGCCCGAGGTCTACGCCCGCTCCTGACGTCGGGCCGACCCGTCGCGACGGCCCGCGGGTCGACATGAGCCCGACTTGTATCGGCATCCATCAAGCCGACGTTCAGCGCGCTCTCAGCTGATGCGGTTACCGTGTAGCACGGTGGCCCGGAGGTTCCTCCGCGCTCGACCCACTCGATCGCGTGACCGGGCGCTCGGGTGGCCGAGCCGGACTCCCCGCCACGCCGGCTTGATGGTGCACGACTGCGGGGCTCGCAAGCTCACGCCTCGCGTACACGGTGTACCGTCGAATGACCGCGGCGCGGTAGTTTTCGCGCCTCGGGGTCGAGTCGGCCCGCACGGCGGCTCCGGCCGCCGCTCAATGCGGCGACACCATCAGACGGTCAGGACGTCGATCAGGAGGATGCGGGCGCCCCGGCGCTCGACAACAGTATGGAACGTACGCGTTTCTTCCGCCGACCGGTGGTCTGGATCATCCTGGTCATCCTCGGCGCCGTTGTGCTCAGTCAGCTGTTCACCAGTGGTCCCAGCTACCACCGCGTGGACACTTCCGTTGCGCTCGATCAACTGCACACCGCCAAGATCAACAAGGTGGTCTTCCAGGACAAGGAGCAGACGCTCCAGCTGGACCTGGCCCAGAAGACCAAGTTCGGCAAGACCGAGACCAACAAGATCGAGGCCCAGTTCCCGTACCAGGCTGGCGACCAGGTCTGGAACGAGGTGCTGGACGCCAAGGCGAACAACCGGGTCACCGGCCCGGCCGACGCCAAGGTCTCCTCGGACAGCATCTGGGTGAGCCTGCTGGTCAACCTGCTGCCGATCGCGCTGCTCGTGCTTCTGCTGCTGTTCTTCATGTCGCAGATGCAAGGTGGCGGCTCCCGGGTGCTCAACTTCGGCAAGTCCAAGGCCAAGATGATCACCAAGGACACTCCGAAGACGACCTTCGCGGACGTCGCGGGTTCCGAGGAGGCCGTCGAAGAGCTGTACGAGATCAAGGACTTCCTGCAGAACCCGGCCAAGTACCAGGCCTTGGGCGCCAAGATCCCGAAGGGCGTGCTGCTGTTCGGCCCGCCCGGCACCGGCAAGACGCTGCTGGCCCGCGCGGTCGCCGGCGAGGCCGGGGTGCCCTTCTACTCCATCTCCGGCTCCGACTTCGTGGAGATGTTCGTCGGCGTCGGCGCCAGCCGGGTCCGTGACCTCTTCGAGCAGGCCAAGACGAACGCCCCGGCGATCGTCTTCGTCGACGAGATCGACGCCGTCGGCCGGCACCGTGGTGCCGGCATGGGCGGCGGCCACGACGAGCGGGAGCAGACGCTCAACCAGCTGCTCGTCGAGATGGACGGCTTCGACACCAAGGGTGGCGTCATCCTGATCGCGGCCACCAACCGGCCGGACATCCTCGACCCGGCGCTGCTGCGCCCGGGCCGGTTCGACCGGCAGATCCCGGTGGACGCCCCCGACATGGAGGGCCGCAAGGCCATCCTGCGGGTGCACGCCAAGGGCAAGCCGTTCACGCCCGACGTCGACCTCGACGCGGTGGCCCGTCGCACGCCGGGCTTCAGCGGCGCCGACCTGGCCAACGTGATCAACGAGTCGGCCCTGCTCACCGCCCGCAAGGAGCAGCGCGCCATCTCCAACGACTCGCTCGAAGAGTCGATCGACCGGGTGGTCGCCGGTCCGCAGCGGCGGACCCGGGTGATGAGCGACAACGAAAAGAAGATCACCGCGTACCACGAGGGTGGCCACGCGTTGGTCGCCTGGGCGCTGCCGCACGCCGCGCCGGTGCACAAGGTGACGATCCTGTCCCGTGGCCGCTCGCTGGGCCACACCCTGGTGCTCCCCACCGAAGACAAGTACACGCAGACCCGCGCCGAAATGATCGACACCCTGGCGTACGCGCTGGGCGGTCGCGCTGCCGAGGAACTGGTCTTCCACGAGCCGACCACCGGTGCCGGCAACGACATCGAGAAGGCCACCCAACTGGCCCGCGCGATGATCACCCAGTACGGCATGAGCTCCAAGCTCGGCGCGATCAAGTACGGCACCAGCGGGGACGAGCCGTTCCTCGGCCGCAACATGGGCCACGAGCGGGACTACTCGGACTCGGTGGCCGCCGAGATCGACGGCGAGATGCGGGCACTGGTCGAGCTGGCGCACGACGAGGCCTGGGAGATCCTGGTGGAATACCGGGACGTCCTGGACAACATCGTGCTCGAGCTGATGGAGAAGGAAACTCTCTCCACGGCCGACATGGCGCGGATCTGCTCCCGGGTGGTCAAGCGCCCGCCGCTGGCGCCGTACAACGGCTTCGGCAAGCGTCAGCCCTCCACCGAGCCGCCCGTGCTCACCCCTGCGGAGAAGGACAAGCTCAAGGCACAGGCCCAGGCCGACGGCGCGCAGGCGTCGGTTGGGGGCGTGGTGCCGTCCAACAACTCGGACGGCACGCACTGAGCAACGACCCGACGGCCAGCTCCCCACACCGGGAGCTGGCCGTCTCCGCGACCGAACCCGACGGCGACGACGAGCTGGACTACGTGGCCGCCCGGCTGATCAGCGGCAAACTGACCGGCCGGCCCGTCGAGGACGCTGTCGACCTCGGCCGGATCGAGAAAGCCGTCCGCGAGATCCTGATCGCCGTCGGCGAGGACCCGGACCGCGACGGACTCCAGCAGACCCCGGCCCGGGTCGCCCGTGCGTACGCCGAACTCTTCGCCGGCCTGCGGGTCGACCCGGCCCAGGTCCTCAGCACCACCTTCGAGGCCAACCACGAAGAGCTGGTCATCGTCCGGGACATCGACGTGATGAGCCTCTGTGAGCACCACCTGCTGCCCTTCCGGGGCAGCGCGCACATCGGCTACATCCCGGGCCCCGACGGGCGGATCACCGGCCTGTCCAAGTTGGCCCGACTCGTCGAGGTCTTCGCCCGTCGTCCGCAGGTGCAGGAACGGCTCACCTCACAGGTCGCCGACCTGCTGATGAGCAAACTCGCGCCCCGCGGCGTCGTCGTCGTGCTCGAATGCGAACACATGTGCATGGCGATGCGCGGCATTCAGAAGTCCGGTGCCAAGACCATCACGTCGGCCGTACGCGGCATCCTGCAGTCGGACTCCAAGTCGCGGGCCGAGGCGATGGCGCTGATCATCCCCCGCTGAGATCCCGTCGCACCACGGCCGGCCGCCACCCCAACCGGGACGGCCGGCCGTCGCGTTTCCGCACCAGCCCGGGCGGGTCCCGCCTGTCAGCCAGCGAGCAGGGCCAGCAGCAGGCCGGCCGTGGCCAGCACCGCCGGCACCAGGCACACCAACGCGCCGAAACGCACCGTACGGTCCAGCCGCTCGGTGGGGCTGACCCGAAACAACCTGCCAATGCCGATCCAACCGGCGACGAACGCGACCGCCGGCATCGGCAGCCCGCAGATCAACGCCGCCACGGTGGCCGGTCCCACCCCCGTCGCCGCCAGAACCACGACCTGGATCAGCGGCACCAACAGCGCGAACGGCCCGTACACCAGGAGGTTGCGCGCCCTCGCGGGCCAGGACCCCGGCCGGAACCCGCGGCGCGCGGCCAGCGCCCCGTCCGCCGCCTCGGCCCAGCCACGCGCGGTCCGCAGCGCCGCCAACACGGCCGCCGGACCGCCCGCCATCGACCGGGCCGCCTCGGTCAGCTCCGGCGGTGACGGCACCAGGGAGATCGCCGGTACGCCCAACTCGCGCAACCGTTCCTGCTGACTCGCCAGCCCGGTACGGAGCACCGTCAACTCCTCCCGGGCGGCCTCCGTCGACCGGGCCTGCTCACCGGCGGCGGCAGCCGCACCCCGGCGTACCCCGTCCAGCTGGCGGGCGGCCGCAAGATACTCCGTCCAGGCATTGCTGGGCTCGACCGCCCGCGGCGTGGCGTCCCCGGTCGCCGCAGCTGCCCGCTGCCGCCCCGGCCCGGTCACCGCCGCGATCGAATCCACCTCGACACCCTCCACGTGCGCCACCCGATCAGCCGGCCGCGTCGGCGAACGGCACCAGGACCGTGCCCCGCTCGTCCGGACCGTCCCAGAGCACCGCCCGGTCGGGGCGCACCTGCCACTCGACCGGCCGACCGAAGACCGCCGTGAGCTGCGCGACCGGCACGTCCAGCACGGCCACCGCCGCCAGCTTGTCGACCTCACCCGCCGGCTCGAACAACGCGGCGAACGGCGGCACCGCACGCCACCAGCCCAGCAGATGCCGCCCGGCCGGCGGCCCGTCCCGCAGAAGCGACCGCAGCCGGTCCAGCGGCAGCTCCCGGGGACCCGGCCGGTCCAGCCCGAAGACCACCAGATACGTCGGCAGGTCGTGGGCCGCGTCCGCGAGCAGCGTCGGCAGATCCACCAACTCGGCCGAATGCCGGGCCGCCAGATCGGCCGTCAACGCCTCCGCCAGGACCCGGGCCCCGGGATCCGGTGCCGCCACCAGGAAGCGGGCACTGCCCGGCGAGTGGTGAGCCGACGTGCTCCGCGCCGCCGTCGCCAACAGCCCGCCCGCCGCGGTGCCCGACCCCAACACCGCGAGGTTGCGCCCCGCCGCCGGCCCCAACGGCACGGCGACCGTCGAGCGGGCCACGTCCACCGCCCGGCCCAACAGGGCGGCCGGCCCGTGAGCCTGTCCCGCCAGGGCCGCCCGGTGGCGCGGATCATTGCCCAGCAGGGGGCGGGCGTAACCCGCGAAGACCACCGGCGGCACCGACCCCGCCGGACGGGCCTCCCACAACTCGTGCCGCAGCTTCTCCACGACCTCCGGATGATCCTGCGGGTCCGGGTGACGGATCAACCGCTCGTGACCCCGGATCGCGCCCCGCGGGCCGCCGAGCCCGCCGGCCGTGTTCACCACCGCGCTGCCCACCGGCAGACCGGCCGCCGAGTCGTTTGTCGGCTCCAACACCGGACTGCCACCCGGCAGCGCCACCCGCACCGGGAACTGCCCGAGCACCGAATCCCGATGACCAGTTTCCGCGCGCGCACTCAGCCCCAACTCGCCAGCACCCGCCAGGACCAGATGCACGCCGTACGCCCGACCCGCCCGGGCCAGCCCGTCCAACTGGGCGGCCACCTCGGCGGCCAGCCGGTCCCGCTCGGCGAAGAGCAGCGGCACATTGTCCACCACACAGACGATCCGGGGCAGCGACTGGTGCTGACGCAGCTCCGCGAAGCGTTGCCCCCCGGCCCGAGCGCCCGCCTCCGTGCGGCGCTGGACCTCGGCCGTCAACTCGTCCAGCAGATCCCGGACGTACTCCCGGTCGGCGGCCATCGCCGCCGCGCGCACCTGCGGAACCCACGACCGGTCCCGCTCGGTCTGCAGGAACTCCACGAAGGACTCGCCGTCGCCGAGATCCGCCAGGTAGAACGCCACGTCGTCCGGGCCGTACCGGGCGGCCAGGCCGAGCAACGCGGTGGTCAGGAAAGCCGCCCGGCCCGCCGCTGACCGGCCGCTCACCAGCCAGTGCGGGGTCAACTCGGTGAAGCCCAACGGCACCGACCGGCCCCCGGCATCGCCGACGGTCGTGGTCAGCCTGTCGGCCGAGTCCGATTCCCACAGTCGCTCACCCGTCGGCGGCAGCAGAGCACCCAACGCCAACCGGGAACCCGCCTCCACCTGCTCGGCGAGCCGCCGACAAACCGCGTCGACCAGCTCGGCCGGCGGGTCCGACTCGACGAAGACCGGCGAGTTCAAACCGCCCGGCGGATCAGCGCCCGGCCCGGCGAACGACGCCCCCGGCGGATCGCCGAGCAGCGCGTACGCATTACGCAACGCCAGCGCAGTGGTGCGCGGCAGCGGTGCCCGGGCCGAGTACGGGCCGGCGGGCGGCCAACCCGCCACCACCAGGTGCAGCCCAGCGGCCGGCCCCTGCTCGGCCAACGTCTCGATGCGCGCCAGATCGGTCGGGCCTGTCGACTCCGGAAGCGCGGCCACCACCAGCAACAGCGTCCGATCGTGGCGGCGTCGCCCACTCGCCCCCGGCGTCACCCACTGCTCCGCCTCGGTCAGCACCGCGCGCAGACCCACCACGTCCACCGCCGGTGGCGGTAACAGGCCAGCATCAGCGAGTGCCCCGAACGGCGTCAGCGCAGCCCCGGTGGCATCCACAGCGCGAACCAGCAGGGCACCCGCCGGGGCCGCACCCAACAACCGCAGAAGTACGGCCCGGAGCAACCCCGCAACCCGCGGCTCCCGTGCGTCAGCGTCCACGCTGAGGTGACCGGTGCCGACAAGTGGCACCAACGCGGGGAAGCGAGCGTCGTCCAACGGCGCCGCCGTACCGACCCGAACGAACGGCGGCGGACCATCACCGGCCGGCGAGTCCTCGGTGAGTGAGTCCTGTGCAGCGCCCGACCAGCCCGGCGCCAGCAGAGCCGCAGCCGTCCGCAACCGCTCGGCCACCTCGTACTGGCGGCGCTGATCGGCAGGAGCCGGCCGCGTCTCGTCCAGGATCCCGGCAGCCGCAGTCGCGACGGCCGACGCCCGACGGTGCAGGGCTGCGGCGCGGTTCGTGCGAGCCTTCGGACCGGCCACCGCGTCCACCCCCTCTACCCGAGGTTGGCAACCCCTCCCCGAGCAGAGACGGTATCCCAGCCGACGGTCCTCCTCCGGGAGGTGCCTCGGCGCTGCGCCGGTGTTGTCGTGGATCTCACCGGTGGGGAGGGGTCCGTCACGATCCGCTGGATCTGAGGCATTGGCTCCGGAGCGTCCAGCCGATAACTTCAAGAGGTGGAATCAGTGCAGCCCCCCGCCGGTTCCCAGGTCTCCCGCGTACCGGCCCAGCGGACACCGTCCGAGCAGCTGCCGCCCGCCCCGGCAACGCCGGCACCGCAGCCGCCACGCCGCCGAACGCGGACGGTGCTCACCGTCGTCGCTGGCGTGCTCGCCCTGCTCTGCCTCGGAGGCATCGCCACCGCCGTGGTCTGGTACAACCGCGCCTCGACACCCGACCGCAGCACCCCGGACGTGGTCGTAGCAAATTACATTCAGTCTTTTCTTGCCGACCGTAATGACGCGAGAGCCAGCGAATTCGTCTGTCAAAGCGATCTCGATCTCGATGCTCTACGGCTTCTTCGAGACGATCTTGTAGGTCGTGAAGTCCGCTACAGCGCAAAGATCTCCACGAGTTGGGAGGGTTTCGCTGTTCAAGAGCAGGGCGATTCGGCCAATGTCGAAGTTGACCTCATCCTTTCAGCCTTCGTGGACGGGATATCGCAAAGTGATCGTCAGCGTTGGCGGTTTGAGACACGGCACGAAGACGGCTGGCGGGTATGTAAGGCCGAACGATCCTGAGCAGACTTATTCAATCCACAAGAGATGAACCGGGACCTCCAGCGTGGTGGGTGACTGGCCTCGCCAGGCCCAGCGGTACCACTCCACCTCGGGTGTGACTCGCACGCAGATGTCCCCTTCGGCGCCCGAGTAGGTCTCGGTGACCGCTCGAAGGTCACGGTGCTCCATGCCGCCCTCGACGTGCACCACCCGCCGACCGGTGACCGCGTCCGCTTCGAAGACCGGTGTGGGGGTCCGGTGTGCCGGGCCGTCCAGCGAGACCAGCCGGATGCCCGTGTCCCGGGCGTCGTCCACTGCCGGACGGCTGCCGACCGTCTCCACCCAGACCCGCTCCACCGGCACCAACGGCGCGAACACCTCGACCTGGTCGGCTTCGGCCCGGTACCACTCGTGCTCGGGGATCACGGGAACGTAGGTCCGGGCGCTCTGCACGACCCGGTCGTCAGCGCGCAGGTCTCCGCGCCAACCCATCCCGGGCAGCCCGACCAGCACCCGTTGGCCGCGTAGCTCGACCCGCTCAGTCGCGGGGACGATGGTCAGCGGTCTCGGTGGCTGCGGTGCCCAGTCCGGCTGGTCGGCGAAGGGGTCAGGCAACGGTCCGGTCATGCAGGTGCTGGCCTCACTCAGCGGCGCGCAGCGGGGCACCCCGCTCGCGCATGAACGGGACCGGATTCACCGCGCCAGAAGCGTTACGGTCGTTGCGCAGGTGCACCTCGAAGTGCAGGTGCGGGCCGGAGGAGTTGCCACTGCTGCCGACCTTGCCGATCACCTGACCGGCCGTCACGATCTGGTCCTTCTTGACGAAGGGCCGAACCACCATGTGGCAGTACCGGGTGATGTAGCCGCCCGCGTGCAGCAGGTCGACGAACCAGCCGCAGCCCCCCTTGCCGGGAAATCCGTCCACGTTGCAGTCTTCTCGGCCGCGGTCGTCCTCGTCGCAGGTGGAGACCAGCACCCGACCAGTCGCTGCGGCGCGGATCTCGGTGCCCTTGGCCGCGCCGATGTCGACTCCGTTGTGGCGGGGTCGGCTGGCGGTGCGGAAACCGGAGCCGACTCCGCCGGGGATCGGCGCGGTCCAGCCGGAGGCGGCGATCTGACCGCGTTCGGCGGCGTTGCACACCGCCTTGCCGTTGATCTCGACGGTGCGGGCCGCCCCGCCGGCCAGTGCGTCCACGATCCGGCTGGCTACCTCTTCGTGCTTGGCGTACGCGTCCGGGTAAGCGCTGACCTGGACCCGCTGCGCGACCACGGTCAGCGGTCGTTGTTGCCAGCTCCCCACCTTGACGAGCTTCTCGTAGAACTTGCGCGCCGCGTAGGCGGGGTTCAACCGCTCGGCGACACTGCCCCACCCCGGCCGCTGCTGGAACAGGCCCAGCGAGTCGTGGTCCGCGCCAACGCCCTCGTGTGGCAGGGCCAGGGATTCGGGTACGCCGCTGTTGGCGAGGTTACGCAGGGCGGACTCCTGCATCGCGGTGGCGAGGGCGACCACCCAGCCTCGCGAGGGCACGCCCATGTCCTGGCCGACCTTGATGATGATCGCGGCATTGCGGACCTGTGTGTCGCCGTACTGGGCGAATCGCGGCAGCTTGCCCGCGATGTTCACCGCTCGGACCGGCCCGCACTCCATGCCTGCCATGGTGTCGCCGTTCTCGGCGTCGTCGCCTCCGAGCCCGGTGAGGAAGAACGCCGCGGTGCCGCCGGTGCAGCAGAGCAGAAGCAGCATCCCGGTGAGCACCGCGGCGACCACACCGAGCCGGAGGGGGCCGCGGCGGGTCTTGGCATTACCAACGTCGCTCATGGCCGCTCCCAGTCCAGAACGTCGACCAGCCAACCATCATCGGAGGTGACCAGCTCCAACCGGAGCCCGCCGGCATCAAGGGGTAGCAGCAACTCGACGAACGTCTCGGTCCGCTCTCGCATGGTTGGAGGACCGGTGACCTTCTCGGCCGGCACGCTCTCGGGCTCGGCGCCGGTCAACTTCTCCCTCAGCGCCGGCGTGGAAAGTGGCCGCAGACCAGCCTGCCACTCTTCGGTGGTCATCCCGGGACTGCCCAGCCATGCCTTGGCGAAGCGGTCGGCGGTCTGTTCGGGCGTGCGGGCGCCGGGCGACGTCACGGGTCGCGGCGGAGCCGCGCTGTCGAGCAGGCCGTCGTCGCCGGCCGTCGGGTCCACCGTGATGATCGGCCCATCCGGACGGCTGCTCAACCCATCGGTTGAAGCACCCGCGCTGGAGATCAGCCTGGCCGCCCCGAGTACACCGACGACCACCACCCCGATCACGAGCGCAACGCCCAGCCGGGACCGCAGCGCCCGGGTGAAGAGGAATTCCAGCGCCCGTCGCATCGCCGTCACCTCGCCTCTGAGCGCACCCGAGGTCCGGTGCGATCCGGTGCACGCTCGGTGGAGCCTGGGCGGTAGACCACGAACGACGGGTTCTCAGCCGGAACATCCGGCTCGGTCCAGGTCGCCGGCTGTCGGCGTCGGGGCTGCGGGGCGGTTGGGCGGCTCCGACCTCTGCCCTCCTCCGCCGGCGCCTCGTCGGGCCGCTCTCGGCCATCGGGGCGCGCCGTGTCGGCGCGCCGGCCCTCGGCCGCGGCTGTCGGCACCGGAGCCGGGTCCTCCCGCCGCGCCTCCGGGCGTAGTCGGGTCTGTTCCGCGTTGGGTGACCGTCGACGTCCGCCCACCGGCTCGGCGGTGCCGCCCGGCTCGGCTACGTCAAGCCGAGCGGCGGTCCGCATGTCGCGGAAGAACCGGCGGTGCCAGGACCCGGCCGAACTGACCGCTTCGCTGCTGTCCTTGCCGCCGAGTTGCGTGATCCGCCGGTACGGCCGCAGCAGCAGCCACCCGACCACCCCGCAGAGCCAGACCAGCACCACCTGGAGCCAACCCGGCAAGGTGGGCGTGCTCATGATCAAATCGACCGCGAAAAGGTAGATCGCGGCGCCAGTGCCGAAAATGGCGATGTTGAACACTGCGGCAACGACGGCATTGGCCAGTCGGCGTAGCCCAGCGCTCGCGGGTCGCAGGAGACCAATCGTGCCAAGAATCGGGGCAGCGATCACCGCCCAGCGGAAGATCAGAAAGCCAAGTAGCACAAGCACCGACGCGGTGAGGTCGAACATTGCGAAGAGCACGGCCGCGAGTACCGCGATGAACCCGGAGCCAATCCGGTCCATGTCGCGGGTTCCCGTTAGGAACTCGTACGCCTCCGGGTCTTCAGCCTTGATCTGCTCGGCAACTGTCATCCACTGTTGCTGCTTCGCCCCGATCACTACATCTCGAGTGGTGGGGTTGGAGCGGATTGATTCTGCCTCACCCCAGCTAAGTGATTTGGCGTCGTAGAGTGCCCGACCGTACTTCTTAGCGGTCTCGCTGTCGGCCGAGCCAAGCACACCACGTAGCCAGTTGCGGTAGAGCATAGACTCAGTAGCGGTGTCACTGGCACGGACGGCAGGTGGCCGCTTGTCAATGCAGGCGTCCGGATTGGGAAGCACGCACTTGTCGGCTGGGATGTCTTTTGATGCCGGACCTAGAGCGTCGTGTACGACGCCGAGTGAGGTGATCAGGGTGCCGTCGGCGATGTTCGCCGACTTGACCGGCCAGGCCGCCAGCGCGGTGACCGCCACCATCACCAGTAGCGCCCACCCTGCCGTCGTCATCGCATTGCTCATGTCCGACTGGCGGGAGCGCCAGAGCAGGTAGAGGCCCACCACGCAGAGAGTGATGATCCCGAAGACGCTGAACACTTTCTCGTAGACGCCTTTGGTGGCTTTCTCCACCAGTGGGTCGGCCCAGTTCCACATCGAGCGGGGATCCCAGGCCCGTTCACGCAGGGCGTTCGAGGCACCCACGACGGCCGTGGCGATCATGAGCTCGCCGTTGGCGACCGTGGTGGTGAACTTGTAGTCCGGGTGCAAGACGGTGGAGGCGCACCCGCCCTCCACGTTATAGGTGTTGTAGCTGTAACCGCCGTAGCCGTAGTCGCTGTAGATGCCCTTCGGCCCGGGCAGCTTGGACGAATCCGGGCGGGAGGCGAACCAACCAGCCAGGCCCGAATCCGGAGCGGAAGGCACAGGTGGCTTGAGGCAATCGATTTCGGCCTTGCTGACCTGCTTCAGCTTCCCTACACAGGTGCGGAAGTCGGCTTGCCATTCGGCGGTCGTGCAGAGGTCGGCGCGGGCCTGGGCGGTGGGCGGTGCGGCGGCTGCGGCCTCCGCGCCGATCAGCGGCCAGGTGAGGGTAGCCCCGGCCAGTACGCCAAGGGCGAGCAGGAACGACGCGATCCTTGCCCAGGCCCTAGGGCGTGTGTCAAAGCCCCTGGCCGGCCTGCGGCGGGCCCAGACGACGACCGGCCGCGTTGGGAAATGACCCGGATACAACACCGGTATCCGGGTCATTTCCCGCCTTGCCGGACCGCCGCCTGGACTCCGCCTCGGCTCGACCGAGGCTTTGACACACGCCCTAGCCATGTCACGCCTCCAGATCCGGCAGGGGGATGCTCGGCAGGACTCCGGCCGCCGCGGCGATCGCGGCTGGCGTCGTGTCGAGGTGGTCCAGCAGCCCTTCGACGTACGAGACGTCGACTCGGACCTTCTGCACTCGTCCGTCTACGTCGCGCATAACGAACTCGCGGAAGCCGAGCCGGGTGGACGAGCTGGCGTCGGCGGCGGAGAGCGAGGCGAGGGTGGCCTCGTACCCGTCGTTGACCGGCACCCGCAGCAGTCGTAGCGCTTCGGAGGCGATCTCGGCGTCCTCGGCGATGCGGCCGACGAAGACGGTGGAGACGAGGTTCTGCACGTCGAGGCCGAGGATGTCGCGGGGGTTCTGGGAGGCGACCAGTGCGGCCAGGTTCCACTTGCGGGAGTCGCGGGCGAGTCGGACCAGGAAGGAGCGCCCGGACCGCCAGCCTTCCATGAAGTGCGCCTCGTCGAGGCCGACGAGTTTGCGGGATGACATCGAGCCGCCGTAGCAGCGCCGGACGGCGAGCCGGTGCGCGGTGTGCAGCATCGGCAGGGCCAGTGCTTCCTCGGCTGACCAGTACTCGCGTTCGATCTTGAGGTCGGGCAACCGTAGCCCGGCCATGGTGATCACGGTGAGTGCCGCGTCGGCACCGAGCAGCCCTTCCGGCGGTCGGCCGAAGAAGAGCATGGCCAGTGGCATCTCGGCGGTGTCCAGCAGGAGGTTGGCCAGTTCCTTGCCGGCGTCGTCGTCGAGCCGTCCGAGGCAGCTCACCACGTCGTCCAGGGTGGAGGTCTCCTCGGCGGGGACCTGGCGGACCGCGTGCCGGAAGAGGGTGGCGGTCGACGCCTCCCTGGCCACCTGCGGTGGAACGAGCATCATGCAGATGTCCTGCACCAGCATCCGCCGCTCGGCCCGGGCGTTGGAGACGGCGATCTCGAACTCGCGGTCGCCGGCGGCCCCGCTGCCGAACTCGGAGCGCAGCGGCGTCGGGATCAGCGAGTAGGGCGCCAGGGTGCCGTGTTCCGAACCGGTCAGGTTCAACACCCGGGAGTACGGCCGCAGCTCGGGCATCGCGCAGAGGCGGGCCAGCGGGCCGGACGGGTCGAGCAGGGTCACCTGGACACCTCGGCGGGCGGCCAGGTAGCCCAGGGCGCCGAGCAGTGTGGACTTGCCACCGCCCGGTTCGGCGACGAAGACCGCGAGCCCGGAGCGTTCCCGGACCTCCATGGGGAAGTGCAGGTCGAGGAAGACCGGGCGGCGGCAGGTGCCGGCGGTACGGCCGATCAGGTCGCCCCTCCGGTCGCCCACGTTGGACGCGGCCTGGGGGAGCGCGGCGGCGAGCAACGGCACCGGCATGCGACGCACGTAGCCGGTGTTGGCGATCGGCTCGCCGGGGATGAACTCGCGGGCCAGCCAGTCCTGGTTTTTCGGGTGCTGGAGAGAGATGCGCAGCTCCCGGGAGTAGAGCTGGATGAGCCGGCGCGCCCGCTCCAGGCATTCCTCCCTGGTCCGGCCGCCGACCGCGATCCGGTGCCAGCCGTGCGCACGGGCCGAGTCGACCGGGAGACCGGTGGTCATCTCGTCGCCGATCACCAGGGCGCGCTTGGCCAGTCGTTCCAGCTCCGGGGGCGCGTCGATGCCGTGTTCGGCGTAGTCGAGCTGTTGCGAGCGGATCATCCGCAACCGGTGTTCCAGGTTACGGAAGGAGTCGCCGGAGCCGAGGATGTCGACGCGGGTAGAGATCTCCATCGGCCAGGGCAGCCGCTCGTGGAAGTGCAGCCAGGGCTCGTGTCGTTCGGGGATCTCCAGCGGCTCCATCCGGCCGACGGCGAGTACGGCCACGTGCCGCTCCTCGCCGGTCATCCGGTTGACCAGCTTGACCGTCGAGCCGTACGGGGTGCGGTAGCGCTCGACCTGCTCGGTCATGGCGAGCAGGTCGCCGCGCTCCCAGCGCCCGTCGGTCACGGGGGAGAGGGTGCTCGGCGGTGACATGCACAGCGCCACCGAGCGGTAGAGCAGCCATTCCAGCTCCTGGGCGGTGACCCGTCGGCCGCGCATGCCGAATGCCCCGAGCACTTCGTCGAACTGTTCGACGGTGCGGCCGAGCTTGCGGCGCTCGCCATCGGCGGTGCCTCGCCCGAAGGTGCGCAGCAGCCGCTCGGTGAGCGAGTCGCCGAGGGAACGCCGGGCGAAGGTGACACCGAGGTAGGTCTGGCCCTCGGCGTGGTTGACCGCCATCAGGTGGCGTTGGGCGGCGACCAGGTGGTCGGCCCAGCCGGTGGTGCCGGGAACGTCGGGCAGCGGCGCCGCCGTGTGCGTGTCGATGGTGCGAGCCCACTCGTCGGCGGGGAACGGCCGGGTGGTGCGGCGCAGGTGCAGTCGGAAGCCGGCCAGGCCGGCGTACTGCTCGGAGATCGCCGACAGCAGCGCCTCGCGTTCGGCGTCCGGCCGGAACGCCCAGCGGACCTCGGGCAGCCAGTACCAGGCGGTGACGGTGTTCGGTGTGAAGGTGAGGTGGCCGGCGATCTCGGTGATGGCCAGTTCGACCGACGGATCCCGATCCCCGAATTTGATCTTCGGAGCGCGAACCCGGGTCGGCTTGATCGGTCGGTCCGGCCGGCTCGCCGTGCGCTGTCGGGGTGCGGCGACCTCCTTACCGGGGGCCGCGGTGCCGGTGCTCCTGGGTCGGTCCGGGTCGGTGGCCCGACGCGCGGCGCGCTCCAGAGCTGGCCGATTCGCAGATGTGATCATCGCCGGCTGCTCCGGCGGAGCCGTGGACCGGCTGGCGGCCGTCGGCTGGGGCTGCGCCTGAGCCGCCGGTCGGGCCGCCGGCGTCGCTGGGGGGCGGCCACTCGGCGCGGTGCTGGCAGGTCGGCGGTCGGGGCCGGCGGTCGCGGACGGACCGCCGGCGGACGGACCGGGCTCATCGGACGGACGCCCCATCGGCCGTCGATCCCCTGCCTGATGCGGCACCCGGGACTCACTGGCCGGGTGGCCGCCCGCGTGTCGTGGGTCGACGGGTAGGCCGCCGTTGTCGGCGGGGGTCCACGGTGGCTCGAGCTCGGGAACCGCGGGAGCGGGTGCCGGGCCGGCGGTTGGTGGCGGCTGATGCGGGATCGCCGGCTGCTCGCGGGTGCTCGGGCCGGCCGTGACGGCTCGCGCCGCGCCGGGTCGCCCTCCGCCGCCGAAGAGGTCCAGGAAGGGGGAGTCGATGTCGGCGTTCTCGCCGGCCGACACGGCGGTGGGCTCGGCCGGTGGCGTCCGGCGGGGAACCGGGCGGGGTGCCTGGAACACGCCGACGGCACCGTGGCCGGGCGACGTCACCAGCGCGGGGTCGAGGGCAACCTCGTCCTCGTCCTCGAGGTAGTCGAACGAGTGCGCACGGTGACCGACCGGTGCGCCAGGGCGGCCGGCCGGGGAGCCCGGCGTGGAGGAGCGGCTCATGCGATCGCCTCGGCGGCTGTCGGCAGACCCATGTCCGCGTCCTGCGACGGGCCGTTCGACATACGTCCGGTCATGCCAGTTCCTCCCGAATCCTGATCCGGCTGCCGACCAGGCGCGGATCGCGCTGCTCGACCGCCGGCTCCCGGGTGCGTCGCCAGTCGGTCAGCGCGGTGCGGATGACCACCCGCGCCGGCCGATCGGGGTCGACGTGCCGGAAGATGAACGACGTGGTCACGATGGCGAGCGCGATCTCCCAGGCGGGGAAGAGCTCGACCGTCAACGTGAACAGCCAGTGGATGAACATGTAGAGGGGGACCAGCAACATGAAGAGCCCGTACTGGGCGTAGGGCAGGTGGACCGGAAGGGTGTAACCGGGCGGCCCGAGGTAGACCAGGCGGGCCCGGTAGATGTCGTCGTCGGTGCGCAGCCGCATGTGGTGAACGCGCCTATTCGAAGATCAGGTCGATCAGGTAATCGCCGACGAAGAAGAGTGTTGCCGCGCCCGCGATGAAGGCGAGCCCGACGATGGCGATCGCGGAGCTGGTCAGCACCTTGGATATCTCGCCTCGGCTGGCACGGCCGATGAAGATGACGCCCAGGACGGCGAGCAGGATCGGCGCGATCTTGCTGGCGAAGAAGGTGACGACACCGTTGGTGTCGATCCCCTTCGGTGCCGGCTCCGCGAGTGGAGTCGACGCCAGGGTGGAGAGCGCGTGGGCGACGCCGGACGACGCCGTCTCCATGAGCTCGTAGGCGATCACTGGAACCTCCCCATAGCGCGGCCGGCGATGCCGCGGCGGTGCAATAGGCAAGCCTGGCGGGAAAAGTGCTCCACAGGGCATGGCGTTCTTGACCCTGTGTTCGTTACTCACCACGGAGGGTGGCGAGGTTTGGGCGGATTTTCCCCGCTTCGGCCCTCCCTCCAAGCTTCGCCATCTCGATGCTGGCCAATTCCAAAGCGTACGGGCCGCCCCGGATTGCGACAAGCCGCGAAGGGACTGCCCGATGCTGCCCGGATGACCGATCGTACACCTGTTCTAATCGGCACGTCAGGGGTAGTGGTGCGGGGCCCACCCGGGTCGCTGGGCGCCGCCGCCGCGACCGGTACCGTCTAGTCGTGACCGATCTGGTGCGGGCTTCGGGCCCGGTGGTGATGGGCGTCCTCAACGTCACACCGGACTCCTTCTCCGACGGCGGACGGTACGCCGACCTGGACGCCGCCGTCGGACACGGCGTCCGTCTACGGGACGCCGGAGCGCACCTGGTCGACATCGGTGGCGAGTCGACCCGTCCGGGTGCCGCGCGGATCGACGCCGAGACCGAGGTCGAGCGGGTGTTGCCGGTCATTCGCGAGCTGACCGCCGCCGGTGTGGCGGTCAGCGTCGACACCAGCCGCGCGCGGGTCGCGGAGGCCGCCCTGGCCGCCGGCGCTGCGGTGGTCAACGACGTCTCCGGTGGCCTGGCCGACCCGGACATGGCCCGGGTGGTCCGCGACGCGCACTGCCCCTGGGTGCTGATGCACTGGCGAGGGCACTCCCGAGCCATGCGGGACCTGGCCACCTACACGGACGTGGTGGCCGACGTCCGGGCCGAGCTGTCCCAACGGATCGACGCGGCGCTGGCCGCCGGGGTGGCCGCCGACCGCCTCATCGTCGACCCCGGGCTCGGCTTCGCCAAGACGGCCGCGCACAACTGGGAGCTCAGCGCCCGCCTGCCGGAGTTGCTGGATCTCGGCTACCCGCTGCTCTTCGGGGCGAGCCGCAAGTCGTACCTCGGTGGGTTGCTCGCCGCCTCCGACGGCACGCCGCGACCGACAGCCCAGCGGGAGGCGGCCACCGTGGCCACCAGTGTGCTGGCGGTCGCCGCGGGCGCCTGGGGCGTACGCGTGCACGACGTGCGGGCCACCGCCGACGCGCTCGCCGTCTGGGCGGCGACCGGCAGCCCCCGCCTGGCCGTGCCGTCGCACGACAGGAAGTTGACCCACCACGATCACGAGCATGGGGTACGGCGATGACGACGGACCGGATCCAGCTGACCGGCCTGCGGGCGCGCGGCCGGCACGGGGTGTACGACTTCGAACGCGTTCAGGGGCAGGACTTCGTGGTCGACGCCGTCCTGGAGCTGGACCTCGGCCCGGCCGCCGCCAGTGACGACGTTGCCGCCACGGTGCACTACGGCGAGCTGGCCGAGCGCCTGGTCGCGGTGGTGACCGGCGAGCCGGTCAACCTGATCGAGACCCTGGCGGACCGGCTCCTCGCGGTCTGCCTGGCAGACGTTCGGGTCGACGCCGCGACGATCACAGTGCACAAGCCCGAGGCGCCGGTGCCGCACACCTTCACCGACGTGGCCGTCACGATGACCCGGGCGCGTACCCGGTGACCCGGGCGGTTCTCTCGCTCGGCAGCAACCTGGGCGACCGCCTGGAGCACCTGCGCACGGCCGTCACCACCCTCGGCGACGCGGTGCTCGTGCTCTCCGGGGTGTACGAGACTCCACCGTGGGGCGACACCGATCAGCCCGCGTACCTCAACGCGGTGGTGCTCGTGCAGGACGAGAGCGCGAGCCCGCGCGACTGGCTGGAACGGGCCCGCGACGCGGAGCGCGCGGCCGGCCGGGTCCGTGACCCGCAGCGGCGGTTCGGGCCGCGCACCCTCGACGTGGACGTGATCGCGGTCTGGGGCGACGACGACGAGCCGGTGCTCAGCGACGACCCGGAGTTGACCCTGCCGCACCCCCGGGCCCACCTGCGCGCCTTCGTGCTCCGTCCGTGGATCGACATCCAGCCGTACGGACGGCTGCCCGGTCACGGCTGGCTGACCGACCTGCTGACCACCGGCCCTGCGGCGGCCGGGGCGTTGGAACTGCGTCCCCGGCCGGAGTTGGCGTTAGAGTCGACGGCATGACCGAGCGGAACCGGCCGGCATGACGCAGGCGAAGCCCCCACCCCGCGGGTCGGGCCCGGACGGGTCGCGGATGGGCCCCACCCGGATCTCGACCCTGGTCGTGGCCGGCCTGGCTGCGGCGGCGGTGGCCTGGCTGCTGATCAGCACCCTCTACTACAGCGGGATTCCCCGGCTGCCCTGGTTGCCGGTGGTGACGCTGGCCGGGCTCGCCGTGCTGGAGGCGTACGCCGCGATCAACACCCGGGGCCGGATCGAGCGCAAACCGGGTCGGGAGCCGGTCAATCCGCTGTTGGTCGCCCGCTTCGTGGTGCTGGCCAAGGCGTCGGCGCTGGCCGCCGCGATCTTCGCGGGCTTCTACGCGGGGCTCACCGGCTGGCTCTTCGTGGAGACCACCCGCGCCGCCCTGGACGATCGACCGGCTGCTGGCGGAGGCCTGCTCGCCTCGCTGGCACTGGTCGGCGCCGCGCTCTGGTTGGAGCGCTCCTGCCGGGTGCCGGAACGCCCGGACGATGAGCACGAGCAGGACCCGCGGGAGAGCCGCCCCGGCCAGCGCTGAGCAGGGGGTTACGCCCGGCTGCGGTCGCGGGTACGGTGCCTGCGATCGGGGAGCAAGGGCCGCCCAGGGTCCGTCCGTGCGCCGGACTGGGGGCGGTCGGCCACTGGGGAGGCGGCGTCATGGGTTACGAAGAAGCGGGCCGGGACCGGTCGGCCGAACCCTCTTCCGGGGTGCCGGCCGCCGTACTGGACAACGTCTTCGACGATCCCACCCACGGTGAGCCCGGCCGGGATCGGATCGGCGTACACCTGGGGTGGGAGCTGCTGCTGCTGGCCGGGCTGGCCGCCGTGAGCTGGCTGCTCTGGCGGGAGGATCCGTCTGCGGTGCGCGACGAGAACCTGCGCACGCTCCTGATCGACGCGGTCGGGCTGGGGTTGCTCGCACTGGCCGCAGGGTTGAGCCTGCGGACTGCCGCGCCGAACCTGGCCGTCGGCCCGATCGCGGTAGCCGCCGCCCTGCACTACGCCGAGCAGGGTGACAGGGGTCTGCCGGAGTCGCTCGGCCCGGCCGTGGCGGTCGCCGCGGTGGGCGGGCTGGCGCTGGCGCTGGCCGTGGTGGTGCTGCACGTGCCGGGCTGGGCGGCCAGCCTGGCCGGCGCCGCCGCCGTGGTGGTGTACATCGAACGTCGGTCGGCGCCCGTGCTGGTACAGGGCGACTACGACCCCAAGGGCAGCGCCGGTTACCTGTTCGCCGGGTTCGCCGCGGTGGCCGTCCTGGGTGGGTTGTTTGGCGCGATCCGGGCGATCCGTCGGCTCGTCGGCAGATACCGACCGATCGCCGATCCGGCCCGTCGGCGGGGCGCGGTCGCCGCCGTGGTGACCGCCGCCGCGCTTGTCGTCTCCACAGTCCTGGCCGCTCTGGCCGGCATGCTGCTCGCCGCCAACGACCCCGGGCCGGTAGCGCCCACCTCGGGGTTGGACTGGACGGTGCTGGCCGTCGGCGCGGCCCTGCTCGCCGGCACCAGCGCGTACGGCCGCCGGGGCGGTGTGTTCGGCACGCTGTTGGCGGTCGGCCTGGTCACCGTCTTCCAGGTGTACGCGTCGGAGCGCGGCTGGACGCTGAGCAACTGGGTGGTCGGTGGGGCCGCGCTCGGCGTCGGGTTGCTGGCGACTCGGCTGGTCGAGACGCTCGGGCGGCCCCGACCGGGCAGGCCCGAGCGGCCCGAGCCGGTGAGTGACGGCACGATCAGCTCGGGCTGGACCACGCCGCAGCCGCAGTCCGTCGACAACTGGCCTCCGACGCTGCCGACCCAGGCCGCGCCGCAGCCGATCGACCCGTGGCGGGATCCGCGGTGGGAGGACGGCCCGCGACGGTGGGACACCGACGAGCGGTGAGCCGCGTCGCGTCCGCCGAGCCGGAGCTGATCTCGACCGTTAGGCTCGGCGACATGACCGACTCACCTGCCGCCACCCCGGGCGGAACCTCGTTCGAGGAGCTTGACGCGCTGTCCACCGAGGAGTTGCGGGAGCGGGCGTTCGCCCGGGCCCGGGACCATCGGGACGTGGGCTTCTTCTGGTCGGTGCTGCGCCACCTGCCGAACGCGGACGAGGCAACGGTGCTGGATGGCGCCCCGAACTCGATCGGCCCGACGATCGACGAGGCCAACGCGCTGTGGCGGGAGCTGACCGGTCACGGCTACGAGGAGTCGGCGCCGCTGCTGCGGGCCGCCTTCATCGACTACCTGATGAAGCACTGAGCGGCTCGGGGCAGCCCAGGTCCGCCCGATCCACCGGTTCGGGGCCTGGGCGGATCGCGTCGCTGGTCCGCCGTTCCGGCCCGGTCAGCCGCTACGGCACGGCCGCCGGCACCGGCGCGCTCGCCGTGTTGCTGCTGGTCGGCATCTGCGGCAGTCCGGCGTACACCGGCTGGGCCGTCACCCTGACCGACCCGGATTCGGCCGGGGCCTTCTACGCGCGCCTGCTCGCCTGGCCGGCCTGGCGGCTCGACGCGGACGGGCAGGCCGGCGGGTTGTTCGCCGCCGACCTGCGAGCCGTGCTGCTGGTGGTCCTCGCGGTGGCGCTGCTCTACCTGTTGCCCGCCGCCCAGGTCGCCCGGGTGCCCGGCCCGGTCAGCCAGTTCTTCTCCGGCTGGGCCGCGTACGTGCTGGCTGGCGGGTTGGCTGCGGTGTTGGCGGCGCTGCTCGGCCCGGCACCGTCACTGCTGGGGGCCCTTCAGGACGCCAGCACCGGTGCCGGTTACGGCTTCCTCACCGGTTGGATCATCGGCATCGCCAGCCTCGGCGGTCGCGCCTGACCGCGCCTCGACAGTCGCCCTGACCTCGCCGAGGTGGGGTCAGGCGCGACTGTCGTACGTGCGCCAGGGCCTGTCAGCTGGTCGGGCGGCCGAGGTCGAGGAGGCGCTGTCGGCTGAGCGCGCCCACCGGCCGGCCGGCGTCGGTCACGAGGAGCCGGTCCCGGCCCGAGGTGAGCAGGACTGCCAACGCGTCGTACGCCGAGCCGTCCACGGCGACGGTGGGCAGGTCCGGTGCGGCGTCCTCGGGCACCGGCTCCAGCGCCTCCCGGTCGAGCGGGGTGACCGCCAACCGGCGGATGCCCCGGTCGGCGCCGACGAACTCGCGTACGAACGTGGTGGCGGGTGCGCCGAGCAGCGCGGCCGGGGTGTCGTACTGCTCCAGGTGCCCGCCCTCGGAGAGCACGGCGATCCGGTCACCGAGTCGGACGGCCTCGTCGAGGTCGTGGGTGACCAGCACGATCGTCTTGCGCACCTCGGCCTGGAGGCGCAGGAACTCCTCCTGGAGGCGGGCCCGGACGATCGGGTCGACGGCCGAGAACGGTTCGTCCATCAACAGCACCACCGGGTCGGCGGCGAGCGCCCGGGCCACCCCGACCCGCTGCCGCTGGCCACCCGACAGCTCGTGCGGGTAGCGACCGCCGAACTCGGCAGGGTCCAGCCCGACGAGGTCGAGCAGCTCGTCGACCCGGGCCTGGGTCTGGCCCTTGGGCCAGCGGAGCAGGCCCGGCACGGTGGCCACGTTGGCCCGCACGGTCTGGTGTGGAAAGAGGCCGACGTTCTGGATCACGTATCCGATTCGACGGCGCAGTCGCACCGGGTCGACGTTCGTGACGTCCTCGTCGCCGAGCGTGATGCGACCGGCGGTCGGTTCGATCAGGCGATTGATCATCCGCAGCACCGTCGACTTGCCGCAGCCGGACGGGCCGATAAGCACCACCAGCTCGCCGGCCCGGACCTCCAGGCTGAGGTCCCGGACCGCTTCGGTGCCGTTCGGGTAGCGCTTCTGGATGCCCTCCAGGGAGATCGACGCCGCGCGAGGGGATTGGGTCACGTCGGCAGCCTCCGGGGTAACGTCCACGTATGTCCTTCCGCCTGAGCTACCGGGCCGACCCGGGTAACCCCTGGTTCTCCTGGCAGTACGTGCGGGACAACTCTGACACGATCCTCGCCGCGGTGCGCGAACACGCCTCCCTCACCGGGCGAGCGGTGTTGATCGCGGTGTTGATCGCCCTGCCGTTGTCCGTGTTGGCGTACTGGGTCCGTCCGCTCGCCGGTCCGATCCTCGCTGTCAGCGGGGTTGTCTACACCATCCCGTCGTTGGCGCTCTTCGCGTTCATCGCCCCCTACCTGGGCACCGGTGCGACCACGGTGCTGGTCGGGCTGGTCCTCTACGCGCTGCTGCTGATCGTGCGCAACGTGGTGGCCGGCCTCAACCAGGTGCCCCCGGAGGTTCGCGAGGCTGCCGAGGGCATGGGATACGGCCGCTGGAGGAGGCTGTTCCGGATCGACCTCCCGCTGGCGTTGCCGGGCATCGTGACCGGCGTACGGCTGGCGACCGTCTCGACGGTGGCGTTGGTCACGGTCGGGGTGCTGGTCGGGCACGGCGGGCTCGGGCAGCTCATCTTCGCGGGCTTCCAGAACAACCTTTACAAGGCCGAGATCATGACGGCCGCACTGCTCTGCGTTGCGCTCGCGGTCGTGCTCGACCTGTTGCTCATCCTGGTCGCCCGACTGGTGACCCCCTGGTCCACCCGGAGGGCACGGTGACCGTCGCGGAGAACCCGATCGGGCAGGCCGTCACCTGGATCAACGACCCACTGAACTGGACCAACCCCGGCGGCATGCTGGACCGGCTCGGCGAGCACCTGACGATCTCCGCCCTGGCCGTGGCGCTCGGCTGCCTGGTGGCCTGGCCGCTCGGGCTCTGGTTGGGGCACCTCGGTCGAGGTGGCGGCCTCGTGGTGCTGATCTCCAACGCCACCCTGGCCATCCCCACCCTGGCGCTGCTGACCATCCTCCCGGTGGTCTTCGCCAGCGGCTTCGGGAAGACACCGGTCGTGGTGGCGCTCGCCGTCTTCGCCGTGCCACCGCTGCTGGCCAACGCGTACACCGGGGTGCGGCAGGTGGACCCGGAGGCCCGCGACGCGGCCCGGGGGATGGGCCTGTCCAGCACGCAGCTGTTGCGCCGGGTGGAGTTGCCGCTCGCGGTGCCCTATCTGGCGGCCGGCTTCCGCACCGCGGCGGTCCAGGTGATCGCGACCGCCGCGCTGGCCTCCTTCGTCAACGGCGGCGGCCTGGGCCAGATCATCCGGACCGGCTTCGGCATCGGAATCGCGGCCGGCGGCGGGCAGATCGTCGCCGGTGGTGTGCTGGTGGCCGGGCTCGCGCTGTTGGCCGAGGTGGTCCTCGGCGGCGTCGAACGGCTGGTCACCCCCAAGCCGCTGCGGCGTGGGCGGCAGCGCCTCGGGCGGCCCCGGGCCGCCGACGCCACCGGGAGTGCCTGACCCGTCCGGGTGAGCCCGCGTCGAGCTGGCGACCCACGGTCGTCAAATCGGTGACGATGGGGTGACGAAGTCCATCCCAAGTTGTCGGTCGGTTCCGGAGGATGTTGGGTGGACATTCGCGGGCGGCCGACAGTCAGGATCGCCCGTCGGACACGCGGCCGGCCCGGGACGGGCCGCGCCGGGACACGGAAGGCGGGCACATGCGCGCACGTACACGCCTGGCGATCGGGGCGGTCAGCGCCGTCGCCGGGGCAGCACTGCTCACCGGCTGCGGTGACGCCGGCTCGTCCGGCACCGACGCACCCCAGACGAGCGCCTCCGGCGCCGGGTGCGCCCCGGTCGCCGGCCAGCAGCTCATCGCTCTGCAGGACGACAAGAAGCTCCAGAACTCCGACAACGTCATCCCGGCGGTCAACAGCAAGGCGGCCAACCCGCAGCTGATCGCCGCACTGGACAAGGTTTCCGCAGCACTCGACACCCCGAAGCTGATCCAGCTCAACAAGGCCGTCAACGAGGACCGCAAGACCCCCAAGGTGGCGGCCGAGGAGTTCGCCAGCGCGAACAACCTCACCGCTGACATCGCCAAGGGCCCGGGTGGCGACATCACTGTGGGCGCCGGCAACTTCGCCGAGAGTCAAATTCTGGGTGAGCTGTACCGGATCGCGCTCAGCGCCGCCGGCTACCAGGTCAAGGTGCAGCAGATCGGCAACCGGGAGCTCTACGCGCCGGCTCTGGAGAAGGGCGAGATCCAGGTCGTCCCGGAGTACGCGGCGACGATGGCCGAGTTCCTCAACACCAAGGCCAACGGACAGAACGCCCAGCCGATCTCCTCGCCGGACATCAACACGACGGTGACCGCGCTGAAGACCGAGGGCGACAAGGCCGGCCTCACCTTCGGCACCCCGGCCGCCGCACAGGACCAGAATGCCTTCGCGGTGACCCAGGCCTTCGCCGACAAGTACGGCGTGCGGACCCTCTCCGAGTTGGCGGCGAAGTGCTCCGGCAGCGCGACAGTGCTGGGTGGCCCGCCGGAGTGCGAGCAGCGTCCGTTCTGCAAGCCGGGCCTGGAGAAGACCTACGGGCTGTCGGTCGGCAAGTTCTCCTCCCTGGACCAGGGCGGGCCGCTGACCAAGAGCGGGCTCCGCGACGGTTCGATCAGCGTGGGTCTGATTTTCTCGTCGGATGGCGCCTTCGCCACCAGCTGAGCCCTTTCCGCAGGTGCTGAGGACGCCCCCGCCCCGACCGGGCGGGGGCGTCTGCGCGTCCGGGGACCCCGTTCCCTC
The DNA here is from genome assembly GCF_040649115.1 of Micromonospora sp. NPDC049049. Classification (NCBI taxonomy): domain Bacteria; kingdom Bacillati; phylum Actinomycetota; class Actinomycetes; order Micromonosporales; family Micromonosporaceae; genus Micromonospora; species Micromonospora sp. NPDC049049. Next base: position 140,246 of record NZ_JBEZEX010000001.1, read on the forward strand.
CGCTGGATGTCGTGGGTAGGCTGCACATCCATGCCAGCCCCGGCCACCTCTGACGCCCGGCGTCAACCAACGCTGCTGACCATGCTCTTCTGGGCGGGCGTCGCTCTCGCGCCGGTGGCGGCGCTGATCCTGCTGGTGGCCGACGGCAATGGCCCGTTGCGTTTCGCTGCTGTGCTCGCCATCCTCGCGGTGGTGCTGATCGGCCTCTCCATCGCCTTGCGGCCCGACAACGAGGGCGCCTCGGCACGCACCGACGAGTTGCTGGACGAGATCGAGGAGCTGCGTCGGGAGTTGCGCGGCGAGATCGTGGCCGCCGCCCAGCGCGGTAACCAGGCACTCGACCAGGCGCAACGGGCCCATGAGGGGATCGCTGCGGTGCGCCGCCGTCTCGACGCCAGTGGTGCTGCCCTCGCCGGTGCCGCCCCCGCCGTCGAGCCGGCGGGCGTCGCACGGGCCCGGGTGGCTGCCGTCGAGCCGCCGGTGGACGACACGCCGGTGGCCCGTAACCGAGCCGACGCGCCGGCCGGCCGCGCCCGGGTTTCCGGCCCCGACGACGCGCCCCGGTGGGGACGCCCCGGGCACCCGGACGACGACGAGCCGGCGTACGCCCGGGAGGCCCCCGAGAAGCCTGCCGCCGGCATGTACGGCGGGGAACGACCGGCCGCCATCGCGTACGGCTCAGCTCGCCCCCGGGAGCACGACCGACCCGAGGCGGCACACCGGCCGGGTGGAGTGGTCCGGCACACCGAGACCGTGCACGTCACCACCCGGCACACAGTGGTGGACGGCGGCCCGGCCGAGCCGGCCGGGCGCTACGGCGGCGGGTACGCCGGCCAGTGGACCCCTCCCGCTCAGGAGTGGACCCGGGGCCGCGACGCCGATCAGCCCCCACGCCCTGCCGGCCGCGCGAGGAGCGAGCCGGAGCAACACCCCCGAGCCGGGTACGGCGACGAGACGGGCTGGACGGGCCGCCGCGACGAACCGGAGTGGACGGATCGGCGCGACGCGTACGCCCAGCCCGACGAGCCGGCCCCGCCGGCCCGGTCACACCGCAGCCCGGAGAGGCCGGCGGCGGAATCCTGGGACAGCCCGGACGATCGGGGCTGGTCGGAGCAGCGCGACCGGGCGGGAGCCCCGGCGCCGCAGGCCGGGCCGCCGTTGCGAGCCGACGACACCGGCGAGTACTGGTCTCAGCTGCGGGCCGGTGACCGGTGGGCTGCCGTCCGCGACGACGAGAACGGTCGAGAGCTGCACGTCGGCGAACGTCGGGCCGAGGTGCACGCCGACGCCAGCGGCACCGAGTACCGGGTGGCCGACCGCTGGGCCGCCGTCCGTCACGAGGAGCCGCGCCGTCACGAGGACGCCGGCCGCTACGAGGAGCCGCGCCGTCACGAGGACGCCGGCCGCTACGAGGACGCCGGCCGGTATGAGGAACCGCGCCGCCACGACGGTGGTCGGCGGGCCGAGCCGGAAAGGCCGGCGCTGCCGGTGGGCGGTGTGCCGATGCCGGACGAGTGGCGTCCACCGCGCCAACGCGGCCACCAGGCGGAACCCGCGCCCGAACGGACCGGCCGGCGGCGGGTCGACGAGCGTTACGGCTACCCGCCGCAGGACGACGTGCCGCGTGCCGGGGGCGCGCCGCCCACCGACCGCTGGCGGTGACCGGTCAGGCGGCTCCGGTCACTTGTCGATGTCGCCGACCACGAAGAACATCGAGCCGAGGATCGCGATCAGGTCGGGGACCAGGCAGCCGGGGAGCAGGGTGGCCAACGCCTGCACGTTCGCGTACGAGGCGGTGCGCAGCTTCAACCGCCACGGCGTCTTCTCACCCCGCGACACCAGGTAGTAGCCGTTGATGCCGAGCGGGTTCTCCGTCCAGGCGTACGTGTGCCCCTCCGGCGCCTTGAGCACCTTCGGCAGCCGGGTGTTGATCGGCCCGGTCAGCCGGTCCACCCGGTCGAGGCACTGCTCGGCGAGGTCCAGTGACGCGTACACCTGGTCGAGCAGTACCTCGAAGCGGGCGTGGCAGTCCCCGGCGGTCTTGGTGACCACCGGCACGTCCAGCTCGTCGTAGGCCAGGTAGGGGTCGTCGCGGCGCAGGTCCAGGTCGAGCCCGGACGCGCGGGCCACCGGCCCGGACGCGCCGAACGCGGCGGCGTCCGCGGCGGACAGCACGCCCACGCCGACGGTGCGGGCCAGGAAGATCTCGTTACGCCGGATCAGGTGGTCCAGGTCGGGCAACCGGCGGCGTACCTCGCCGATCGCCGCGCGGGCCCGCCCGGTCCACCCGTACGGGACCTCTTCCTTCAGGCCACCCACCCGGTTGAACATGTAGTGGATCCGGCCACCGGAGACCTCCTCCATCACCGCCTGGATGGTTTCGCGTTCCCGGAAGGCGTAGAAGATCGGCGTGATCGCCCCGATCTCCAACGGGTACGAGCCGAGGAACATCAGGTGGTTCAGCACCCGGTTCAGCTCCGCCAGGGCCATCCGCAGCCAGGTGGCCCGCTCCGGCACCTCCATGCCCATCAGGCGTTCGACAGCGAGCACCACGCCCAGCTCGTTGGAGAACGCCGAGAGCCAGTCGTGCCGGTTGGCCAGCACGATGATCTGCCGGTAGTCACGCACCTCGAAGAGCTTCTCCGCGCCCCGGTGCATGTAACCGACGATCGGTTCACAGGCGACCACCCGCTCGCCGTCGAGCACCAGCTTCAACCGCAGCACACCGTGGGTGGAGGGGTGCTGCGGACCGATGTTCAGCACCATGTCGGTGCCGAGTTGCTGATCACCGGTGCCGGGGATCAGCCCGGCCCCGGTGCCGACGGTCAGTTCGCGGAGGTCCCCGGCGTCGGTGGTCATGCCCGTCATCGTGCCACGGCCGACCCGAGCGGGATGCCGACCGGCTGGCGCAACCACCAGTGCCCACCGAGCCCGGCCGGGTCGGTCAGCTCGGCCACCGTCGACGCGGCGGCCAGCGCCCGCACGTAGCCGACCGGGTCGGTGCCGGCCAGGCTGAGCGGTGGTCGCCCGCCGTCGGCCCCGAGCGCCCGCAGCGCCTCCCGCTGCAAGACCAGGGAGTACGCGCACCGGGCGACCGCCGCACCAGCGGAGGCGACCGAGTCCATGGCCACGTGCGCCGTGACGTCACTCGACCCGTCGGGCACCGGAGGCACCTGTCGCCCACCCCGGTACCCGGTCAACGTCCCGTCCACAGGTCGGTCGCCGCTCAGGTGCCCGTAGTCCACAGCGACGGCCAGGCCCCGCTCGATCTTCTGCACGGCGTTGGCCCACGCCTCGTCTCTGCTTCTGCCGATCTCGGCCCGGAAACCCGACTCGTTCTCGCTGGTGGCATCAGTCGAGGTCAACCCAGGGTTCGGAGCGCCGTCCGTACTTGACGAGGTTGTGGGGCTGGGCCACCAGGTCGTGAGCCAGTCGAGATCAGCCGGGCTGACCAGCTCACCAATCGATTCGGCACCACTCTCCGGGTCGACCAGCACGTATCGCCAGCCATCTTCGGATTGCACTGCCACGTCGAGGGGGACGTTGTCCAGCCACTCGGTGGCGAGCAGCACTCCCGTGATCCCGGCAGGGATCTCAGACGTCCAGTTGATCTCTCCGGGCAGGTTCTCCGGGCGGGGCGCGTACTCGATGGCTGTGAAGCGGACGCGTTCGGCGAGCGACGGAGGGACGGCGGCCAACGACGGCCCGTCGGGTGCCGGACGGGCGGAGGTCGTGGAAGTCAGGGTTTCCGGGGAGCCCGACCACGCAGGGATCAAGCCTGACCGCCCGGAGTGGTCGGGCTCCCCGGAAACCCCCACCGCAACCCCGGCGGGATTGTGAGCGAGCCCGGCGAGAGCCCGTAGCAGCTCGCCCCGCCCTGCTCCCACGTCGACCACGTCGAACCGCGACGGATGCCCGAGGGCCGCGTCGACCTGGGTGAGCAGGCGCAGCAGCGCGGTGGCGAAGGCCGGGGAGGCGTGCACGCTGGTGCGGAAGTGGTCGGCCGGGCCGGTGCCGGCGACGAAGAAGCCGCCCGGCCCATAGAGGGCTTGGCTCATCGCGTCTCGCCAGGCGATCGACATCAGTTCACTCCGAATGCAGCGGGCGCGGCGCACGGTGATCAGGTGATGAAAAGTAGGTCAGAAACGCTCCGGTTACCTACTTTTCAGCACTTGATCATGGTGGCAGGGGGGACGCGCTGGCCTGGGGCGGTCGGGGACGGTGGTGAAGGGCACTTGAGGTGGTGGTGAAGGTTTTCACACATGCTTGTCCGGGTTCGGTGGGCCGGGCGCATACTTGCGATCGACCGGTACCCCTCTCGAGGACTGGATCGTCGACATGAGCGCACCGATGCGCCCGCGTTCGGCCGCCCCGCAGGGGCCCGCCGTTCTCGGTGCCTCCGCCACTCCCCGCACCTCCCGTCTGCTCACCGTCGGTGTCATTGGCGCCGGTCGGGTCGGCGCCGTGCTGGGCGCCGCGCTCGCCGCCGCCGGGCACCGGGTGGTCGCCGTCTCCGGCAGCTCCGGAGCCAGCCGCGCCCGCCTCGCCCTGCTGTTGCCCGAGGTGCCCCGTCGCCCGGTCACCGCCGTAGCCCACGCCGCCGCCGACCTGCTGCTGATCGCGGTGCCGGACGACAGGCTGGCCGGTGTGGTGACCGACCTCGCCGAGCGGGGCGCTTTGCACCCGGGGCAGATCGTCGCGCACACCTCGGGGGCTCACGGCCTGGCCGTGCTCGGGCCGGCCGTCGCGGCCGGCGCCCGGCCACTCGCCCTGCACCCCGCGATGACCTTCACCGGTACGCCGGACGACCTGACCCGGCTGGACGGCATCTCGTACGGTGTGACCGCCCCGGCGGAGCTGCGCCCGCTGGCTGCCCGGCTGGTCGCCGACCTCGGTGGCGTGCCCGAGTGGGTGGCCGAGTCGGACCGCCCGCTCTACCACGCCGCGCTGGCGCACGGCGCGAACCACCTGGTGACCCTTGTCAACGAGGCGACCGACCGGTTGCGGGACGCCGGGGTTGCCCGGCCGGAGAAGGTGCTCGCCCCGCTGCTGCAGGCCGCCCTGGAGAACGCGCTGCGGCTCGGTGACGACGCGTTGACCGGTCCGGTCTCCCGTGGCGACGCGGGCACCGTGCAGCGGCACCTGGCCCGGTTGGCGGCCACCGCACCGGAATCCGTCCCCGCGTACCTGGCGTTGGCCCGTCGTACCGCCGACCGGGCTATCGCCGCCGGCCGGTTGCGGCCGGTGGACGCGCAGTCGCTGCTCGGCGTGCTGGCCGACAGCAGTCGGGAGGTGGCCGCATGACCCAGGTGGTGCACACGCGCGCCGAGTTGGCCGAGGCCCGGGCCGGGCTGAAGGGCACTGTCGGGGTGGTGATGACCATGGGTGCGCTGCACTCCGGCCACGAGACGTTGCTGCGCGCGGCCCGGGAACAGGCCGACCACGTGCTGGTCACGGTCTTCGTGAACCCGTTGCAGTTCGGGCCGAACGAGGACTTCGACCGCTACCCGCGCACCCTTGAGGCCGATCTGGAGGTGTGCCGGCGGGCGGGCGCGGATCTGGTCTTCGCCCCGTCGGTGGCGGACATGTACCCGGATGGTCAGCCCCGCGTACGCCTCGATCCGGGCCAGCTCGGCGGCGAGCTGGAGGGGGCGAGCCGCCCCGGCTTCTTTCACGGGGTGCTCACTGTGGTGCTGAAGCTGCTCCAGCTCACCCGGCCGGACCTGGCGTTCTTCGGCGAGAAGGACTACCAGCAGCTCACCCTGGTCCGGCGGATGGCCCGCGACCTGGACGTGCCGGTCGAGGTGGTCGGCGTGCCGACCGTCCGGGAGCCGGACGGGCTGGCCCTTTCCAGCCGCAACCGTTACCTGAGTGGGCCGGAGCGGGCCGCCGCGCTGAGTCTGTCCGCCGCGCTGCGGGCCGGCGCGCAGGCCGCCGACGACGGCCTGGACGCGGCCGCGGTGCTGACCGCCGCGCACGCCGCGTTCGGCGCCGGTACGCCCGGTGCCCGCCTCGACTACCTGGTGCTCACCGATCCCGAGTTGGAACCGGGGCCGGTGGCTGGGCCTGCTCGGCTGGTGATCGCCGCCTGGGTGGGCGCCACCCGGTTGATCGACAACGCGGCGATCCACCTCGCCCCGCGCCCCTGACCCGGCCGTACCACCCGCCACCGAATACCCGCGAAAGGCCACTCCGATGTTGCGGACCATGCTCAAGTCGAAGATCCACCGAGCCACGGTGACCCAGGCCGACCTGCACTACGTCGGTTCGGTGACCGTGGACGAGGATCTGCTCGACGCCGCCGACCTGCTCCCCGGCGAGCAGGTGGCGATCGTGGACATCACCAACGGCGCCCGGCTGGAGACGTACGTGATCCCGGGCGAGCGGGGCAGTGGCGTGATCGGCATCAACGGCGCCGCCGCGCACCTGGTGCACCCCGGCGACCTGGTCATCCTGATCTCGTACGGGCAGATGGACGACGCCGAGGCCCGGACGTACCGGCCACGGGTCGTGCACGTCGACGCCGACAACCGGGTGATCGAGTTGGGTACCGATCCGGCTGCGGCGGCGCCTGGCACGGCCGGTAGCCCGGTGCCCAGCCCGTTGGCCGTGTCCGGAGTCTGATCCCCCGTACCGTGATTCCGGTCTGTTACCGGAAGGTCATTTCCGGTTACCCTGGGCACGCTGGCGGAAGCCGGTCGGTGGCTGGGGGAGGCCGCGATGAGCCGTGCCATGACGACCCTGTTCGCCGCTGCCGTGACGGCAGTGCTGCTGGTGGGCTGCGCCGGGTCCGGCGGGCTGGACGGTGATCTGACCGACGACTGGGCGGCGTTACCGGCACCGTCGGCGTTCACTCCGGCCGCCGGTGTGTGTCACGCCGCCGACTTCACCGATCTGGTCAGCCTGGCCAGTTATGAGCCGGTGGACTGCGCCGGGCCGCACCGTTTGGAGACGGTGCACGTCGGGGCTTTCCCGGCCGAGCGGGCGGCCGCTCCGGCGGGTGGTTCGGCCGAGCTGCGGGGTGCGTTCGCCGAGTGCGACACCCGGGCGACCCGCTACGTGGGTGACGAATGGCGGTCCGGCCGGCTGCGGCTGTCAGTGGCGGTGCCCAACGGGCCGGGGTGGGCGGCGGGTTCCCGGTGGTTCCGCTGCGACCTCACCGAGCTGACCACCGTCGAGGCGGCGGCGACAGTGGTGGTCCGGTCGGGCAGTCTGCGGGACGCGTTGAAGGGGCCCACCGGGCTGCGCCTCGGTTGCCAGCAGACCCGCGGTGGCGCCGGGCGGGGTGTGCAGACGCTGACCCCGGTGGAGTGCGGCAGACAGCACGACGCCGAGTTCGTCGGGGTGTGGCGCGCACCGGACCTGGCGTACCCGACCCGGGACGCCGACTGGCTGCCGCTCTACACGGGTTGTCGTAGCGTCCTGGCCCGGTACGCGGGCGTACCCGACGACGCCACGTTGCGCTTCCGCAGCGGCGTGGTGGTCCGTCCGCCGGGGGCGGGGCGTTGGAAGGTCGGTGATCGGGGCGTCCGCTGCTATCTGTGGCTCAGCGACCGTACGGTGACCGCCTCGTTGAAGGGCGCGGGCCCGGTTGGTCTGCCGGTCCGGACGAAGTGACCACGGCCTGACGGTCGGCGCGGCGCGGCGCGGGACGGACGGGGTCGCCCAAAACACTCGTCCCGCCCCCGCCGCCCCGGGCGAGGATGGTTCGGGTTGACTGGGGGGATGGACCTTCCGACCGTCGACCTGCCTGCCCTGCCCGCGCTGCTGGCCGCGCCCGCGCCCGGGTGGGTGGAGACCACCGACGTGATCGTGGTGGGTTCCGGCGTGGCCGGGTTGACCGCGGCGCTGCACCTGCGGGAGGCCGGTCTGCACGTCACGGTGGTCACCAAGGTCAACATCGACGACGGCTCGACCCGGTGGGCGCAGGGTGGCATCGCCGCCGTGCTCGACCCGGCCGACACCCCGGCGGCGCATGCCCGGGACACCGAGGTCGCCGGGGTCGGGCTGTGCGACCCGGCGGCGGTCCGGGTGCTGGTCGAGGAGGGCCCGACCCGGCTCCGTGAGTTGATCCGGATCGGCGCCGAGTTCGATCGGCACCCGGACGGCTCGCTGATGCTGACCCGCGAGGGCGGGCACCGGGCGGACCGGATCGTGCACGCCGGCGGCGACGCCACCGGCGCGGAGGTGCAGCGGGCCCTGCACGCCGCCGTGCAGCGCGATCCGTGGATCCGGCTGTTCGAGCACGCCCTCGTGCTGGATCTCCTGCGGGCGCCCGGCGACGGCCCGGACGGGCTCGGCCCGGCCTGCGGGATCACCCTGCACGTGTTGGGTGAGGGCAGCGAGGACGGCGTCGGCGCGCTGCTGGCCCGTGCCGTCGTGCTCGCCACCGGTGGCATGGGGCAGATCTTCTCGGCCACCACCAACCCGGCGGTCTCCACCGGGGACGGGGTGGCGCTGGCGCTGCGGGCCGGCGCGGCCGTGACCGACGTGGAGTTCGTCCAGTTCCACCCGACTGCGCTGATCACCCCGTCCGGCGCGGGGGTGCCCGGGGCGGGGCACGCGCAGCAGCCGCTGGTCTCGGAGGCGTTGCGCGGCGAGGGCGCGTACCTGGTGGACGGGGACGGCAAGAGGTTCATGGTGGGCCAGCACGAGTTGGCCGAGCTGGCACCCCGGGACGTGGTGGCCAAGGGCATCCACCGGGTGCTGCTGGCCACCGGCGCGGACCACGTCTTCCTCGACGCACGGCACCTGGGCGGCGATTTCCTGGCCGGTCGGTTCCCCACCATCGTGGCGTCCTGCCTGGCGATCGGCGTGGACCCGGCGACCGATCTGATCCCGGTGGCCCCGGCCGCCCACTACGCCTCCGGCGGGGTCCGGACCGACCTGCGCGGCCGTACCTCCATCCCGGGCCTGTACGCCTGCGGCGAGGTGGCCTGCACGGGTGTGCACGGCGCGAACCGGCTGGCCAGCAACTCGTTGCTGGAGGGTCTGGTCTTCTCCCGGCGGATCGCCGAGGACATAGCGGCCGGCCTGCCCGAGCAGGCCCAGCCGGCGGACACCGGCGCGTGGCGTGGCGGGACGGGTTGGGTGCTGCCCGCGGAGGTGACGCCGACCCTGCAACGGGCGATGACCCGGGGGGCGGGGGTGCTCCGATCCGCGGCGACGTTGGCCGGGACGGCCGGCACCTTGACCGACCTGGGCGCGGCCCGGGGCCGGCCGCGTACCGCCGACTGGGAGGCGACGAACCTGCTCACCGTGGCGTCGACGTTGGTTGCCGCCGCGTACGCCCGTGGTGAGACCCGGGGCTGCCACTGGCGGGAGGACTTCCCGACGGCCGACGAACGGTGGCTGGGCCATCTGGTCGGCGCGGTCGGGGCGCAGGGCCGGGTGACGCAACAGTGGGAGGGAAACTCGTGATCGAGTCGACGGAGACGGCGTTGCGGGCGGCGGGGTTGGATCCGGCGCACGTACGGCAGGTGATCGAGGGCGCGCTGGTGGAGGATCTGGGCCCGGATTTCCTGGACGTCACAAGCGTGGCGACCATTCCGGCGGATCAGACCGACACCGCCGACCTGGTGGCCCGCGCGGACGGGGTGTTGGCCGGGATGGCGGTGGCCGCTGCCGTGTTCGAGCTGGTGGGCGAGGTGACTGGCTTCGGTCGTACCGTCGAGGTGTCGGTGTTGGCCCGCGACGGCGAGCGGGTGGCCCGCGGCGACGTGCTGGCGACGGTGACCGGCCCGACCCGGCTGCTGCTGACGGCCGAGCGGACGGCGCTCAACCTGCTCTGCCGGATGTCCGGGGTGGCCACCCACACCCGCGCCTGGGCGGACGCGCTGGCCGGCTCGAAGGCGATGGTGCTGGACACCCGCAAGACGACGCCGGGCCTGCGGGCGCTGGAGAAGTACGCGGTGCGGGCCGGAGGCGGCACCAACAAACGGATGGGCCTCTACGACGTGGCCATGATCAAGGACAACCACAAGCTGGCGGCCGGGGGCATCACCGCCGCCTTCCGGCGGGTCCGGGAGGCGTTCCCGGAGGTGCCGGTGCAGGTAGAGGTGACCACAGTCGACGAGGCGGTGGAGGCGGTGGAGGCCGGCGCGGACTTCCTGCTCTGCGACAACATGACGCCGGAGGTGCTGGCCGGGGCGGTGGCCGCGGTGGGTGACCGGGCCGAGTTGGAGGCGACCGGCGGGCTGACCCTGGAGGTGGCCGGCCGGTACGCGGCCACCGGTGTGGACTTCCTCTCGGTGGGCGCGCTGACGCACTCGTCGCCGATCCTGGACATCGCGCTGGACCTGCGCAGCGAGTAGTTGTCTAGGCTGCGTGCGTGCTGCTCTGCATCGACATCGGAAACACCAACACCGTGCTGGCGACCTTCGACGGCGACAAGCTGGTGCACTCCTGGCGGATCAAGACCGATGCCCGCTCGACGGCGGACGAGCTGGGCCTGATGTTCCGGGGTCTGCTCGCCGGGGACAACGTCGAGATCACCGGTGTGGCCGCCTGCTCGACGGTGCCGGCCGCGCTGCGGTCGTTGCGCACCATGCTCAGCCGCTACTACGCGGAGGTGCCGAGCGTCGTCGTCGAGCCGGGCGTGCGGACCGGCGTGCAGTTGGCGATCGACAACCCCAAGGAGGTGGGCTCCGACCGGGTGGTGAACACCCTGGCCGCGTACACCCTCTACGGCGGTCCGTCGATCGTTGTGGACTTCGGCACCACCACCAACTTCGACGTGATCAGCGAGCGCGGTGAGTTCCTCGGCGGCGCGTTCGCCCCGGGCATCGAGATCTCCTTCGACGCGCTGGCCGCCCGGGCCGCGCAACTGCGCAAGGTCGAGGCCACCAAGCCCCGCTCGGTGATCGGCAAGAACACCGTGGAGTGCCTCCAGGCCGGCCTGTACTTCGGCTTCGCCGGGCAGGTGGACCGGATCGTCGAGCGGATGACCGAGGAGTTGGGCGAGGTGCGGGCGGTGATCGCCACCGGCGGCCTCGCCTCTCTGGTGATCAACGAGTGTCGCAGCATCACCCACCACGAGCCGATGATCACCCTGATCGGTCTGCGGATGGTCTACGACCGCAACACCTGACCCCCGGCCGCCGTCGGGCCGGCCTCCGTGCGGGCGTCAGCGCCGCCGGGCGCGCAGCACCAGCGTCCGGTACGGCAGTTCGATGGTGTCCCGCCCAGCCAGGGCGGGGTGCGTGTTCAGGAGGTCGCTCAGTTCCCGCTCGACCCGCCGCTGATCGTCGCTGGAACCGGTGAGCCAGTACGAGCGGGTGCGGACCATGCCGAACAGTTCGTCCGGCGTGAGCGTGGTGCGGTGCGTGAACTCGCGCTTCTCGACGGCGTCGAACGCGGGGCCGAAGTCGGCGCCCTCTCCGAAGACCTGACTGGTCGACTTGTCCCCGAAGTGGGCGATGCGACCCAGCTCGGCCACCCAGTCGACGCTGCCGTCCCGGATGTTCCAGATGGGGGCGAAGGTGCCTCCGGTGCGGAGCACCCGGGCGATCTCGGCGTGCGCGGGCCCCCGGTCGAACCAGTGGTACGCCGTCCCCACCAGCACCGCGTCCACCGTCGCGTCGGGCAGCGGCATGGCCTCGGCGCTGCCCGCCAGCGCCGTCGTGCCCGGGGTGCTGGCGGCGAGCTGCGTCCGCATCCCCGGATCGGGCTCGACCGGTACGACCTCGTGACCCAGGGCCAGCACAGCGCGGGTCAGGATGCCGGTGCCCGCCGCGAGATCGACCACCCGGGCTTCGCTCAGCCCGTCGAGTGCCCAGCTGACCGCAGCCTCGGGATAACGTGGCCGAAACCGGTCGTAATCACTCGCAGCGACACCGAACGACAGGGCGTGAGTGTGATCGACCATGACGGGCAGGTTATCCCGTAACGCCCTCCGGCACGCTTGAGTACGCTCGGCCCTGACCCCCTGTATCTCCGTGACGAGGAAGCGTGCCGTGACCGAGCAGAACCCCGTGCCAGTGGACCCCGCCGACGACCTTCCCGAGCAGATGAAGGTCCGCCGGGAGAAGCGGGACCGGATGCTCGCCGAGGGCGTCGAGCCCTACCCGGTCGGCTTCCCCCGCACGACGACCCTGGCGCAGGTCCGGGCGGCCTACGCCGACCTGCCCACCGACACCGCGACCGGCGACCAGGTCGCTGTCACCGGCCGGGTGATCTTCGTACGCAACACGGGCAAGCTCTGCTTCGCCACCCTCCGGGACGGCGACGGCACCGAGTTGCAGGCGATGCTCTCACTGGACCGGGTCGGGCCGGAGCGGCTGGAGGCGTGGAAGCGCCTCGTCGACCTCGGCGACCACGTCGGTGTCACCGGCGAGGTGATCACCAGCCGTCGGGGTGAGCTGTCGGTGTTGGCCCAGCAATGGGAAATGACCGCCAAGGCGTTGCGACCGTTGCCGGTTGCCCACAAGCCCCTCTCCGAGGAGGCACGCGTCCGGCAGCGTTATGTCGACCTGATTGTCCGGCCGCAGGCGCGGGAGATGGTGCGCACCCGGGCAGCCGCGGTGCGCAGTCTGCGCGATTCACTGCACGGGCAGGGCTTCATCGAGGTGGAAACGCCGATGTTGCAACTGCTGCATGGCGGCGCTACGGCCCGACCGTTCGTGACCCACAGCAATGCGTTGAACACCGATCTGTATCTGCGAATCGCTCCCGAACTGTTTCTCAAGCGCGCTGTGGTCGGCGGCGTCGACCGCGTCTTCGAGATCAACCGCAACTTCCGTAATGAGGGTGTCGACTCTTCGCACTCGCCGGAGTTCGCGATGCTGGAGACGTACCAGGCGTACGGGGACTACAACACGATCGGCGAGCTGACCCGTAATCTCGTGCAACAGGCGGCGATCGCGGTGAGCGGTTCGACGGTGGTGACCCACGCCGACGGGCGGGAGTTCGACCTGGGTGGTGAGTGGCGGTCGGTGACACTCTTCGGCGTGCTTTCCGAAGCGCTCGGCGAGGAGGTCACGGTCCGCACCGACCGGACCCGTCTGGTGGAGTACGCGGACAAGGTGGGATTGGCGGTCGACCCGAAGTGGGGGCCGGGCAAGCTGGCCGAGGAACTGTTCGAGGAGCTGGTCGTTCCCAGCCTTGAGGCACCCACCTTCGTGCGGGACTACCCGGAGGAGACCAGCCCGCTCACCCGAGGCCACCGCAGCGAGCCGGGTCTGGCCGAGAAGTGGGACCTCTACGTGCTCGGTTTCGAGCTGGGCACCGGGTACTCCGAGCTGGTCGACCCGATCGTGCAGCGGGAGCGGCTGGTGGCCCAGGCGCAGCTCGCGGCTCGCGGCGACGACGAGGCGATGCGTCTCGACGAGGACTTTCTTCGGGCGATGGAGTATGGAATGCCGCCGGCCGGCGGTATGGGAATGGGAATCGACCGCCTCTTGATGGCCCTGACCGGCCTCGGAATTCGGGAAACGATCCTCTTCCCGTTGGTCCGCCCGGAGTAGTCCCGTCCGCTCGTACGCCGAGCCGTAACCGGAGCCTATTGACGCGACGAGCAGCGCGGGGGTTATTGTGCTCTCGTTAGCAGGAGCACCCTGCTCGAAAGGAATGTGGGACGTGGCCAAGCAGATCATTCACAAGCTGGTCGATGACCTGGACGGCGGGGACGCGGACGAGACCGTCAAGTTCGCCCTCGACGGCGTTCAGTACGAGATCGACCTGTCGAGCGCCAACGCCGCGAAATTGCGCGATGCATTTGCGTCGTACGTGGGCGCCGGCACCAAGGTCGGCCGTGGCGGTGTCGTGATCGGTGGGCGGGCTGCCCGCGGTCGGGGTGGCGCGACCGCCGATCGGGAACAGAACAAGGCGATCCGGGAGTGGGCCAAGAAGGCCGGCAAGGACATCTCGGACCGGGGTCGTATCCCGCAGGAGATCGTGGACGAGTTCCACGCGAAGCGCTGATCCGTCAGCAGCTTGGTGGCGAGCCGCCACCGCAGGCGACACCGACGCCGGGCCGGAGGAGTCCTCCGGGCCGGCGTCGCCGTATCCGGACGGCGTCGTCGTGCCCGTTCGGGGCCCGGGAAGCATTCCGGGCCCACCGGCGTTGTCCACAACCAGTGGAACAGCTGTCCACAGCCTGTGGATAACCTTCCCCAAGGGTCGGCGCGGCGCTCGTCGCGACCGCCGGTCCGCCCTCCGGGGCCTCCCGGAGCGCTTCGGGACCCCGGATGGGGCTTCCGTCGAGTCAGTCGGATTTCGCTCTGCGCGTAGCGACAGGGCTACCGGAACACCTCCTGAGCGCGGACGGTTGTTCAAAACGACGTGGAACCGACCCAGAGCAGAGACACACGACCTCAGCGGAGTCGGTCAGCGACGATAGAGTAAGGAGGCACGGACGCCCGTCCTGGACGTTCGTGCACCGGCCCCGCCAAGATCTTGACCATCAAGGCGCACGGCACGTGAGGAGCACGAGGGCATGTTCGAGCGGTTCACCGACCGAGCGCGACGGGTTGTCGTCCTGGCCCAAGAAGAGGCCCGGATGCTCAACCACAACTACATCGGTACGGAACACATCCTGCTGGGCCTGATCCACGAAGGTGAAGGCGTCGCGGCAAAGGCCCTGGAGAGCCTCGGCATCTCCCTGGAGGGCGTCCGCCAGCAGGTCGAGGAGATCATCGGCCAGGGCCAGCAGGCGCCGAGCGGGCACATCCCGTTCACGCCGCGGGCCAAGAAGGTGCTGGAGCTGTCGCTGCGCGAGGCGCTGCAGCTCGGCCACAACTACATCGGCACCGAGCACATCCTGCTCGGGCTGATCCGTGAGGGCGAGGGCGTCGCCGCCCAGGTGCTGGTCAAGCTCGGCGCCGACCTCAACCGGGTCCGCCAGCAGGTGATCCAGCTGCTCTCCGGCTACCAGGGCAAGGAGCCTGCCGCGGCGGGCGCCGCGCCGGGTGAGGCCGCGCCGTCGACCAGCCTGGTGCTGGACCAGTTCGGCCGCAACCTGACCCAGGCCGCCCGCGAGGGCAAGCTCGACCCGGTCATCGGGCGCGAGAAGGAAATCGAGCGGGTCATGCAGGTGCTTTCCCGCCGTACCAAGAACAACCCGGTCCTGATCGGTGAGCCCGGCGTCGGTAAGACCGCCGTGGTGGAGGGCCTGTCCCAGAAGATCATCAAGGGCGAGGTGCCCGAGACCCTCAAGGACAAGCAGCTCTACACGCTCGACCTGGGCGCGCTCGTCGCCGGTTCCCGCTACCGCGGTGACTTCGAGGAGCGCCTCAAGAAGGTGCTCAAGGAGATCCGCACCCGCGGCGACATCATCCTGTTCATCGACGAGATCCACACCCTGGTGGGTGCGGGTGCCGCCGAGGGCGCGATCGACGCCGCGAGCATCCTCAAGCCGATGCTGGCCCGCGGTGAGCTGCAGACCATCGGTGCCACCACGCTCGACGAGTACCGCAAGCACCTGGAGAAGGACGCCGCTCTCGAGCGCCGCTTCCAGCCGATCCAGGTGGGTGAGCCGTCGCTGGCCCACACCATCGAGATCCTCAAGGGCCTGCGGGACCGCTACGAGGCTCACCACCGCGTCTCGATCACGGACGCCGCCCTCGTGGCTGCCGCGACTCTGGCCGACCGGTACATCTCCGACCGCTTCCTCCCGGACAAGGCGATCGACCTGATCGACGAGGCCGGTGCCCGGATGCGGATCCGTCGGATGACCGCGCCGCCAGACCTGCGTGACTTCGACGAGCGCATCGCCCAGGTGCGTCGCGACAAGGAGTCCGCGATCGACGCGCAGGACTTCGAGCGCGCCGCCCAGCTGCGCGACAAGGAGAAGCAGCTCCTCGGCCAGAAGGCTCAGCGGGAGAAGGAGTGGAAGGCCGGTGACCTGGACGTCGTCAGCGAGGTCGACGACGAGCAGATCGCCGAGGTTCTCGGCAACTGGACCGGCATCCCGGTCTACAAGCTGACCGAGGAGGAGACCTCGCGCCTGCTGCGCATGGAGGACGAGCTGCACAAGCGCGTCATCGGCCAGGAGGACGCGGTCAAGGCGGTCTCGAAGGCGATCCGGCGTACCCGGGCCGGCCTGAAGGACCCGAAGCGCCCGTCGGGCTCGTTCATCTTCGCCGGCCCGTCCGGTGTCGGTAAGACCGAGCTGTCCAAGGCGCTCGCCGAGTTCCTCTTCGGCAGCGAGGACGCCCTCATCCAGCTGGACATGTCCGAGTTCCACGACCGTTACACGGTCTCCCGGCTCGTGGGTGCCCCTCCCGGCTACGTCGGCTACGACGAGGGCGGGCAGCTGACCGAGAAGGTGCGGCGTCGGCCGTTCTCGGTGGTCCTCTTCGACGAGATCGAGAAGGCCCACCCGGACGTGTTCAACACGCTCCTGCAGATCCTCGAAGACGGTCGGCTCACCGACGGTCAGGGTCGGATCGTGGACTTCAAGAACACGGTCATCATCCTGACCACCAACCTGGGCACCCGTGACGTCGCCAAGGCGGTGTCGCTGGGCTTCCAGCAGTCGGAGGACTCCGAGTCCACCTACGACCGGATGAAGCAGAAGGTCAACGACGAGCTCAAGCAGCACTTCCGGCCTGAGTTCCTCAACCGGATCGACGACACCATCGTCTTCCACCAGCTGCGCCAGAGCGAGATCCTCTCGATCGTGGACATCATGATCCAGCGGATCGAGGGCCAGCTGCGGAACAAGGACATGGGTCTGGAGCTGACCGACAACGCCAAGAAGTACCTGGCCGCGAAGGGCTTCGACCCGGTGCTCGGTGCCCGTCCGCTTCGTCGCACGATCCAGCGCGACATCGAGGACAACCTCTCCGAGCGGATCCTGTTCAACGAGCTGATCCCGGGTCAGATCATCGTGGTGGACTGCGAGGGCGACCCGGACGACATCGACAAGTCCAAGCTCGTTTTCCGGGGCTCGGAAAAGCCGATCGAAGTTCCGGACGCCGTCCCGGCCGACCTCGGTGGCACTGCCGCTGGCACCGCCGCCGCCGCGGGCGTGGACGAGTAACACAACCAGCAAGGGGCGGGGCCCCGGTGGCGCAAGCCACCGGGGCCCCGCCTTTTCGTGCCCCCGCACACCGCCGAGCCGCCGTCCCCGCTCCCCGTGAAGGCCTCGGCTCCCAAGATCGCGCAGCAACCTGGATCTAGTGGCATCCGGCGCGCCCGACACCACTACATCCAGGATCGAGCACGATCTTGAGGTGAAAGGCGCGGATCGCGGCCTTTGCGTGCCGCGTAGGGCGTGCGGGCCGTGCGGGCGTGCGGGCGGCCGCGCAGCCCCTCAGTTGGCGCGCAGGATGCGCCCGTGGAAGGTCAGGTGGTCAGGTCTGCTGTTGGCAGGGACGGGCCGTCACCGGCCAGGCGGAAGGAGTCGCTGCCGGCTGGTTCGACCAGCCCGTCCTGCACCAGCCCGGCTAGGGCGCGGGCGCGTTGCACGTCATCGGTCCAGACCTGGTCCAACCGCTGGTGTGGGACCGGTCCGGTGCTGTCCCGGAGCACTCCGAGCAACAGACCGCGGACCTGTCGGTCGGTGCCCGCGTACCGCTGGGGTCGACGGGTCGGCCCGGCCGGCGCCTCCTGGCCGGACGCTCGCCAGGCGCAGACCGACTCGACGGGGCAGGCGGTGCAGCGCGGTGACCGGGCCGTGCAGATCACCGCGCCCAGTTCCATGAACGCGGCGCTGGCCAGTGCCGCTGCGGCCGGTTCGGTCGGAAGCAGCTCTTCGGTGGCGACCAGGTCCGCTGGCCGTGTGACGGGCCCGGCGTCCGGTTCGCCGGCCACCGCCCGGCACACCACCCGGCGTACGTTGGTGTCGACGACCGGGTGCCGCTGCCCGTACGCGAAGGCGGCCACCGCCCGCGCGGTGTACGTGCCGACGCCGGGCAGAGCGAGTAGTTGCTCCAGCCGGTCCGGCACCTGGCCGCCGTGCCGGTCGACGATCGCGACCGCGCATTCGCGGAGCCGGACCGCCCGGCGGGGATAGCCGAGGCGTCCCCACATCCGGATCGCCTCGGCCGGGGTGTCCGCCGCCAACGCGGCCGGGTCGGGCCAGCGGGTCAGCCAGGCCTGCCAGGCCGGCACCACCCGGACCACCGGTGTCTGCTGGAGCATGACCTCGCTGACCAGGATGGCCCACGGGGTGACGCCGGGCTCGCGCCACGGCAGGTCACGGGCGTGCTGCTGGAACCACCGGCTGACCAGTGTGGCGAAGTCGGGTTGAGTCATGGCGTCGTCGATGATGTCACGCCCGGCGTTCCCGTTGGTTGGGCGGCTCGGGCGGGGTGCCACGTCCTCGTTCGGCGGGCGGGGGAGAATGCGCGGATGAACGAGCTCGCGATCACCGTCATCGGTCGGGACCGGCCGGGCATCGTGGCCGACGTCGCGGAGGTGCTGGCCCGACTGGGCGCGAACCTCACCGACAGCACGATGACGCGGCTGCGGGGGCATTTCGCGATGACCCTCATCTGCACCGGCCCGGCCGCCGCCAAGGTCGAGGCCGCACTGGCGTCGCTGGCCGCCGAGGGCCAGCTGCTGGCGACGGTACGCGCGGTCACCCCGGACGGCGATGTTCCTCCGGTGGGTGAGCCGTACGTGATGGCGGTGCACGGTTCGGACCGGATGGGGATCGTCGCGGCGATGACGAGGGTGCTGGTGGACGCCGGGGGGAATGTCACCGACCTGAGTACCCGGTTGACCGGTGCGCTCTACGTGGTCCTGGCGGAGGTCGAGTTGCCGGCCGGTGTGGCGGAGACTCTGCTCGACCGGCTGCACCGGACGGCTGCCGAGCTGGGCGTGGAGGTCACCCTCCGCCCGGCGGACCCGGACCTGTTGTGACCGGCGAGGAGCGCGGGCCGGAGGTCGGCCTGGGGGACTGGACTCCGGAGTCACTGGACGTGCCGGGCGAGGTGCGGGCGGTGGTGTCCGCCCCGCATCCGGTGCTGAGTCGGGCTGCGGACGAGGTCGACCCCACGGCAAAGGAGACTGTCCAACTCGCGGCCGACCTGATCGCCACGATGAAGGTCTCGCCGGGCTGCGTGGGGTTGGCCGCGCCGCAGGTCGGGGTGGGCGCTCGGGTCTTTGCCGTCGACGTGACCGGGCACCCCAAGGCGGTGACGGTGCACGGCACCTTCGTGTTGTGCAACGCGCGCGTGGTCGAGGCGACGCGGTGGAAGCCGGGCCGGGAGGGCTGCATGTCGGTGCCGGACCTGACGGGCGACGTGAAGCGGGCCAGCCGGCTGGTGGTGGAGGGTGATCTGCCGGGCAGCGGCGAGCCGGTCCGGCTGGTGACCGACGGCTTCGAGGCTCGGGCGTTGCAGCACGAGATCGACCACTGTGCGGGGCTGCTCTTCCTGGACCGGGTGGCCGGTGCGCACGCGGTCTATCAGCGCAAGGTCTACCTGTGACCGGGTGGCGGAACGTCCTCAGTGGAGGGTGGCGCGGGCGTCTCGGAGTGGCTCCGGCGCGTCGCGCCGCACTGCCGGGTACGGCGCGGCTACGGTGGAGGGCATCATGCGTCTGACGGTCGGCCCCCTGGCACCCGCCGTGTACTGGCGGCGTCGCGCCGTCGTGCTCGGAGCGGGGTTCCTGTTCCTGATTGTCCTGCTCTACTCCTGTACCGGTTCGGGTCGTTCCGGCGACAAGGATCCGAAGGCGGGAGGGTCGCCGTCGGCGACGTCCGCCGCGACGTCAGGCCCCGCAGGGCCGGTGCTGACACCGCAGACCGGCGCTCCGGCGTCGTCCGCGTCCGCTGATTCGGGTGCGACGAGTCCGAGCCCGGGGATCACCAGCAACACACCGCCGCTGGGCGCGGCGGCCGGTTCGGAGGACGACGGCACCTGCACCGACGGCGAGATCAGCGTGGTCTCGTCGGCGAGCCCGACCTCGGTGCAGCGGGGCGCGGTGGTCGAGCTGCAACTGAGGATCAAGAACACGTCGGACCGGACGTGCAGCCGCAACGTCGGCGCCGACCTCCAGGAGATCTTCATCAAGTCCGGGGCCGAGAAGGTCTGGTCGTCGGACACCTGCGGCAAGGTCGAGGGCTCGGACGTGCAGTCCTTCACGCCGAATTTCGAGCGCTCCTACCAGGTGCCCTGGAACGGGCGGGACACCAGCCGTTGTGACGGCGCGCTGGCCGGAGGACCGTTCGCGCCGGTCGGGTCGTACCAGGTGTTGGCCCGGGTCGGCACGAAGCTCAGCGACCCGGTGAAGCTCACCGTCACCGGCTGAGCCGGGTCAGACGTAACGTTCCAGGATGGATGCCTCGGCGAGCCGGGACAGCCCCTCACGGACGCCGCGGGCCCGGGCGTCGCCGACCCCCTCGACGGCTTGCAGGTCTTCCACTGTCGCGCCGAGCAGACGCTGAAGGCTGCCGAAGTGCAGCACCAGGCGATCGACCACTGCCACCGGCAGCCGGGGCACCTTGGCCAGCAGTCGGAAGCCGCGCGGGCTGACCGCGGCGTCGAGCGCGTCGGACGCGGCCGGGTAGCCGATGGCCTTGGCCACCGACACCAGGTCGATCAGCTCGGTGGCACCGAGCAGGTCCAGCTCGACGAGAGCCTCGTCCAGGGTGCGCGACTTGCGGCCGACGGGGAGGTAGTCCCGGATCACCAGCGTCCGGTCGGCGTCAACGCCGGCCATCAGCTCGTCGAGTTGCAGGGCGAGCAGGCGGCCGTCGGTGCCCAGCTCCACCACGTAGCCGGCGATCTCGTCGGCGATCCGGCGAACCATCTCCAGCCGTTGCACCACTGCCACCGCGTCCCGCACGGTGACCAGATCCTCGATCTCCAGGGCGGAGAGCGTGCCGGAGACCTCGTCCAGCCGGAGCTTGTAGCGCTCCAGGGTGGCGAGCGCCTGGTTGGCGCGGGAGAGGATGGCCGCCGAGTCGTCGAGCACGTGCCGTTGGCCGTTGACGTAGAGGCTGATGATCCGCATGGACTGGCTGACCGAGATGACCGGGTAGCCGGTCTGGCGGGCCACCCGCTCGGCGGTGCGGTGCCGGGTGCCGGACTCTTCGGTCGGGATGGACGGGTCGGGCATCAGGTGCACCGCCGCCCGGACGATCCTCGTGCCGTCGCTGGAGAGCACGACAGCGCCGTCCATCTTGCACAGCTCGCGCACGCGGGTCGCGGAGAACTCCACGTCCAGCGGGAAGCCGCCGGTGCAGAGGCCCTCGACCACCTTGTCGTAGCCCAGCACGATGAGCGCGCCCGTGCGACCTCGCAGGATGCGCTCCAGACCGTCACGCAGCGCAGTGCCCGGGGCCATCAGGGCGAGATTGGCGCGTAGCGGATCTCCGGCGCTCCCGGCGGCCCCCGCAGTCACGCTCACGCTGATCGGGCGGGCGGGCGAGCCCACGGCGCCGGTGCGGGCCTGGGGCGGCGCGCCGGCTGGCTTGGTGGTATCGCGGTCGATCGGCACGGGCACAGTCTACGGACTGCCGTGCGGTGGGTGCTGTCGTGGTTACTGTGATGTGTCACGATGCCGCCCTTTCCAACGTTTCCCGCTTGCGACGTGCTGTCCGGTTTCGCCGCCCTCGTCGGCACGGTGGGTCACTCGGCGGACGCGCGAGCCGCATGGTGCAGCGCCGAACGGACGTCGGTGACCTCGGTCACCCGCATCTGCTCGGGGCCGGCGCCGGTGCTGGTCGGGCCGCAGCCGGGCGGCACCAGGGCCACCTTGAACCCCAGCCGGGCGGCCTCGGCCAGCCGGCGTGGCACCGCCCCGACCCGGCGCACCTCGCCGGTCAGCCCCACCTCACCGATCGCCACCAGGTGCGGCGCGATCGCCAGGTTGAGCCCGCCGGAGGCGACCGCCAGAGCCACCGCCAGGTCGGCGGCCGGCTCCACCACCCGGATCCCGCCCACAGTGGCGGCGAAGACCTCCCGGTCGTGCAGGGTCAGCCGCTCGGTGCGCCGTTGCAGCACCGCGAGCACCATCGCCAGTCGCGCGGAGTCGAGACCGGAGACGGTGCGCCGGGGAGAGCCCGCCACTGTCGCGCCGATCAACGCCTGCACCTCGGTGACGAGGGCCCGCCGCCCCTCCATGGCCACCGTCACGCAGGTGCCCGGGACCGGTTCCGCGTAGCGGGTCAGGAACAGCCCGGACGGGTCGGCCAGGCTGCTGATGCCGCCCTCGTGCATCTCGAAGCAGCCGACCTCGTCGGCCGCGCCGAACCTGTTCTTCACGCCGCGCACCAGGCGCAGCGACGAGTGCTTGTCGCCCTCGAAGTGCAGCACCACATCGACCAGGTGCTCCAGCACCCGAGGCCCGGCCACCTGGCCGTCCTTGGTGACGTGCCCGACCAGCACTGTGGCGATGCCCCGCTCCTTGGCGACCGAGACCAGCGCGGCGGTGACCGCGCGGACCTGGGTGACCCCACCGGGCACACCCTCGGTGCCGGTGGTCGAGATGGTCTGCACCGAGTCGAGCACCAACAGGCCCGGCTTGACCGCGTCGAGGTGACCGAGCACCGAGCCGAGGTCGCTCTCCGCGGCGAGGTAGAGCCGCTCGTGCAGGGTGCCCATCCGCTCGGCGCGCAGGCGCACCTGACTGACCGACTCTTCGCCGCTGACCACCAGCGAGGGGCTGCCGGCGCCGACCGCCCACTGCTGTGCCACATCGAGAAGGAGGGTCGACTTGCCCACGCCGGGCTCGCCGGCGAGCAGCACCACGGCACCCGGGACCAGGCCGCCGCCGAGCACCCGGTCGAGCTCGCTCACCCCGGTGGGCACCGCGCGGGCCGGAGCGGCGCTGATGGTGGCGATCGGTCGGGCCGGCTCGGACGGCATCCGGGAGCTGACCACCCGACCGGAGACCGTCGGGCCGGTCACGGTGTGCTCGACGACCGCCCCCCACTCGCCGCACTCCGGGCAGCGCCCCACCCACTTGGGCGGCTGGTGCCCGCAGGCGTCGCACTGGTAGGCCGGGCGCGGCTCGCGGGCGGCGGACCGACCACGGGGGGCACCGGCCGTGCCGCCACGCGGAGCTGTCGATCGGGAGGTGGTCACATCAGGACGCTAGCCCTCGCGTACGACGAAAACACCCCGGCGTGGTGGTCACCACGCCGGGGCGTTCGTCGATGTGCGGGTCGGTCACTCGTGGGTCGTGCCGCCCTCGTTGCCCTCGTAGCCACCCTCGCGCTCGATGATCGGCGACGGAGGGGCCGCCGGGGTGAGCGGCACCGCGACCGGCGCCTGCCCGGTGACCGTGTTGCCGTTGCCGAAGTCGAAGGTCACGACGACGTTCTGGCCGGAGCGCAGCGCCTCGGTCAGGCCGATCAGCCGGAGCTGCGTGGTGGCCTCGGAGTTGAACTGGATGTAGCTCAACGGCGCCAGCTCGATCCGGGCCGGCTGACCCGGGGCGGCGGGGCTGGCCGAACCGGACGCCCGCGCCGACTCCGGGGCGGACGGGGTGGCCGAGGACGATCCGGTCTCGGAGGGCGTCGCCGACGGGCTCGGCGAACCGGACGTCGAGTTCGACGGGCTGGCCGAACCGGACGGCGACGGGCTCATGGAGGCGGACGGCGACGGGCTCGCCGAGCCGCCGCTGATCACCACCTCGCGGGCACTCTCCGTGGTGACGGTGACCGTCACGGTTTCCTTGGAGTCGTTGTAGATCACGGCGCCGAGCCCCGCGTCCTGCCCGGCCTTGTAACCCTCGGTGCCCGGGTAGTCCACGAGCAGGCCCCGCACCGAGAAGGAACCGTTGTTGGTCGTGAGGTTGACGCCCTGGACCGACGGCTCCTTCAACGCGGTCTCGGCGATCTGACCGGTGCCGCATCCCGAAGCCAGCAGGCTGGCCGCCGCAATCCCGGACAGCAACAGGGCCGCCCGCCGGGATCCCCTGATCGAGCGCGTCACGTCGGTCCTCCTCGTCACAATCCCCACCCGGGCCGTACGCCGGGCACGGTGGCCATACCCGCGCAGACCGCGCTCCAGGGTAGTTGGGACTGATCGAGGCCCGCACGCGGACCCGGCAATGCCACCTGCCCGGGTGGCGTTCACACCACCCGACCGCTCGCCACCAGCAGAACCACGTCGATGAGGGCCACCAGCATCACCGCCCGGAAGGCCGCCACCGGCCGCCGGCCGGCCCGGATCGCCGAGCGCCCGGCGTACCAGCTCAGCGGCGGCACCACGGCGGCCGTGCCGACCGCCGCCCAGCCGATCGCCGACGGCGGCCCGGGTGGCCCGAGGACCAGTGTCGCGGTCGCCGCGAGGAGGAGACCCGCCGCGGCCACCCGACTGCCGGCGGCACCGAGCCGGTGGGGCAGGCCGCGCACGCCGGTGAGGGCGTCGTCAGCGAGGTCGGGCAGCACGTTGGCGAAGTGGGCGCCGGCGCCCAGGCAGGCCGCCGCCGTCACCAGCCAGACCGGCGGGGACGGCTGGCCGGGCAGCGCCAGCACCACGAAGGCGGGCAGCGCGCCGAACGACACGGCGTAGGGCAGCACCGAGAACGCGGTCGCCTTGAGCGGCCAGTCGTAGAGCAGGGCGGAGACCAGGGCGAGCGTCAGCCAGAAGGCCGCCACCGGGTTCGTGGTCAGCGCCAGCAACGGGCAGGCCACCGCGGCCACCGCGGCGGCCCAGGCCGTGACGCGCCGACCGACCGCGCCACTGGCGACCGGTTTGTCGGTACGCCCCACAGTGGCGTCCCGCTCGGCGTCCAGCGCGTCGTTGGTCCAGCCGACGGCGAGCTGGCTGGCCAGCACGGCGAGCACCACCGAGACGATTCCGGTCGGCCGGTGGCCCACTCCCCAGGCCAGCAGACCGGCCACCGTGGTCACCGCTGCGGCCGGTTCCGGATGGCTCGCTCTGACCAGCCCTAACACCCTCGACGACATAAGGGAAGTCTGGTCGTTACCGAGCAGTCGTGCCACGCTCGGTTCCATGCGAGACGTGGCTGCGGCCGGGGCGTCCACCGGTCCGAGGGTGCTGCCGCGAAACGATCCGCGTCAGTACGACGATCTGGCCGGTGAGTGGTGGCGGCCGGACGGTGCGTTCGCGATGTTGCACTGGCTGGCTGAGGCCCGTGCCGCGCTGGTGCCTCCGGCCACCCGTCCGGACGCGTTGCTCGTCGACCTGGGTTGCGGCGCCGGCCTGCTCGCGCCGCACCTGGCGGGCAAGGGCTACCGCCACGTCGGGGTGGATCTGACCCACTCGGCACTCGTCCAGGCGGCCGAGCACGGGGTGCGGGTGGTCCAGGGTGACGCCACGGCGGTGCCGCTGCCTGACGGCTGCGCCGACGTGGTCTCGGCCGGTGAGTTGCTGGAGCACGTGCCGGCCTGGCCGCGCGCGGTGGCCGAGGCCTGTCGGCTGCTGCGCCCTGGCGGCGTGCTGGTGCTGGACACCCTCAACGACACGGCGCTGGCCCGGCTCGTCGCGGTCCGGATCGCCGAGCGCCTGCCGACGGTGCCTCGCGGCATCCACGATCCACAGTTGTTCGTGGACGCACGGGCGCTGGTGGCCGAGTGCGCCCGACACGGTGTCGACCTGAGTCTGCGGGGCATCCGTCCGCAGGTCGGCGGCATGCTCGCCTGGCTGCTGCGCCGCGCTCGCGCGAGCCGCACGGCCGGTGCCGTGCCCGTCGGCCGCGCGCCGCGCATCGTGCCGACCCGCTCCACCGCCGTGCTGTACCAGGGCCGGGGGGTCCGCAAAGGATAGTCAGGCCGTGGCGGGGTATGGAACACCGTAGGAGGAACGAGATGACGGTGCACGCGCTTGAGGCAGCACGCCGGTTGGCGCCGCGGTTCGCCGCGCGGGCGGCCGAGCACGACCGGGACGGTTCCTTCCCCGTGGACGACTTCGCCGACCTGCGCGAGGCCGGCCTTTTCGGGCTGATGGTGCCCCGGGCGCTCGGCGGTCTGGGCGCCACTTTCGCCGAGTACGCAGCGGTGGCCACTGAGCTTGCCCGGGGCAACGGTGCGACCGCCCTGGTGTTCAACATGCACGCTTCGGTGACCGGCGCGCTGGGCGCTGTCACCGAGGAGTTGGCCGAGGCGCTGGGCGTACCCGACGAGGCGCTGGCCGCCCGCGACCGGCTGCTCAGCGCGGCGGCGCAGGGCTCCTGGTACGCGGTCGCGATGAGCGAGCGGGGCGCGGGTGCCCGGCTGTCCCAGCTCACCACCGCGTACGAGCCGACCGACGGGGGCTGGCACCTCAAGGGCAGCAAGACCTTCTGCTCCGGGGCCGGGCACGCGGACGGCTACCTGGTGGCGGCGCGCAGTGCGGCCGACCAGTCGGTGGTGTCGCAGTTCCTGGTGCCGGCCGGCGACGGGCTGACCGTGGAGCCGACCTGGGATTCACTCGGCATGCGCGCCACCTCCTCCCACGACCTGCACCTGGACGTCACGGTGCCCGCCGACCGGCTGCTCGGCGGGGTGGAGGGGCTTGCGCTGGTGGTCGCGCAGCTGATGCCGCACTGGTTGGTGGCCAGCTACGCGGCCGTCTACGTGGGGGTCGCCCGCGCGGCGATCGACGCGGCGGCCGAGCACCTGAACGCCCGCAACCTGGCCGGTCTGCCGGCGGTGCGGGCCAGGCTGGGTCGGGCGGACGCGGCGACGGCCGCCGCGCAACTGGTGGTTGCCGAGGCGGCCCGCCGGGTGGACGAGGCGCCCGGTGACGAGGAGACCAACCGTTGGGTGTGGCGGGCGAAGCTGCTCGCCGGCACCACGGCCGCCGAGGTGGCGGCGTCGGTGCTGGAGGCGGCGGGCACCTCGGCCACCCGCCGTGGTCATCCGCTGGAGCGGCTCTACCGCGACGCCCGTTGCGGCTCGCTGCACCCGGCCACGTCTGATGTCTGCGCCGACTGGCTCGGCATCGCCGCGCTGGGCGGCGACCCGGATCGTGACGGATCGGCACCACGTTGGTGAGCCCGCGCCACCGGGCTCGCACGAAGGAACGACCAGCCGACGTGGCTGGTGGGACGGCCAGGGGGAGGACAGCATCTGACGAGAGGTGGGGATCGTGTCCGTACCAGTGATCGCGGGGCTCGGGACAGCGCAGCCGCCGTCCGCTTCGCAGGACGAGTTGTGGGAGGGCTTCTTCTCCCGGCACTTCACCGGCACCACCAGGTCGTTGGCCCAGCGGATCTTCGCCAACTCGGGGGTGACCCGGCGGCAGGCCGCGGTCAACCCGCTGTTGGAGGACGTGTCGGACTGGCCGACCGAGCGGCGGATGCGTCGTTACCAGGTCGAGGCGCTGCCGCTGGGCAAGGAGGCGGTGGGTCGGGCGTTGACCGCTGCCGGGCTGAGCGCCGGCGACATCGGGCTGTTCATCGTCTGCTCCTGCACGGGCTATGCCACCCCTGGGCTGGACATCCTGCTCGCCCGGGACCTGGGCATGGCCGCGGAAACCCAGCGGATGGTCATCGGCCACATGGGCTGTTACGCGGCGTTGCCGGGGCTGGGCGCGGCGAGTGACTTCGTCACCGCCCGGGGGCGTCCGGCGCTGTTGCTGTGCGCGGAGCTGACGAGCCTGCACATCCAGCCGTCCAGCGCCCGGGTGGACACCCAGCAGATCGTCTCCCACGCGCTCTTCTCGGATGCGGCAGTCGCCGCCGTGGTCGTGCCGGGCGGACCGGGGTACGCGTTGCGCGAGGTCACCGCCGTCACCGACACCTCAACGGCTGACCACATGACCTGGGACGTCACCGACGCCGGCTTCCGGATGGGGTTGTCGCCGAAGGTGCCGCAGGTGCTGTCGAGGCACGTCCGGGGGCTGGTCGACGATCTGCTGGCCCGGCACGGCCTCACCAGCTCCGAGGTGGACGGTTGGGCCGTGCACCCGGGCGGGCCGAGGATCCTCAACGTCGTCGAACGGGAGTTGGCGCTGCCACCGCAGGGGTTGGCGGCGTCCCGTGCGACGCTCGACGAGCACGGCAACTGTTCGTCGCCGACCGTCCTGCTGATCCTGGACCGGTTGGGTCGGGCGACACCGGCGGCTCGGCGCATCGTCATGTTGGCCTTCGGCCCCGGCCTCACCCTGTACGCAGCCCTGCTCGATCGACAGGGCTGAACCCCGTCGGGCCGGCCGGTACGCTCGGGAGGTGGATGTGACGGCGGACGACCGGCTGCGCTCGGTGGTGCTGTTCGGTGCCGCGGCGGCCGCCCTGGTCGTGGGCGGCTGGTGGTGGCACTCGGCCGCGCCCTCGTCGACGCCCGCTGCGGCTGTTTCTCCCACCGCGGCGCCGAGCGCCGAGCGGAGCGTCAGCACCCCACTGGAACGTCTCATCGCGGCTGAGGAGCCCGAAGCGCGGATCACGGCTCGGATGGACCCGGACACCGGCGAGGTCATCCGGGTGGAGAGCAGCCCGCGGACGGTGATCGACCTGGAGACGGGCTCGATCGTCGACATCGAGGGCGATCCCGCGCTGCTCTTCCGCTCGGGTGACCTGCCCTCGTTCAACGAGACCGTCTGGCGGGAGCAGCGGGAGATCGCTGCCGGCCAGGAAGTGACCCGGCAGGCCAACGACAGTGGTGCCCGCTACCTGCTCCAGTACCGGTGCACCCGTCCCGGCACGCTCACGTTGACGAGCACCGGGACCGAGATCATTGGCCAGTTTCGTGTCGAGTGCGACGGCTCGATCGCCAACGCCGAGGTGCGGCCCAACGGCGGACCGTTCCGGTTGTCGCTGTCGGCCGGTGACCGGCCCATCGACATCCAGGCGCAACTCGTCGTGCTGCCCGGGTAGGCGCGGTCGGCTCAGGCGGCCAGGGCGCTCAGGTCGCTCCGGTAGGAGTCGCTGGTGCCCAGTTCGGGCAGCACCCGGGTCACGATGCCGGCCCGGTCGACGAGCAGGGCGGTCGCGGCGCCGGAGCGAGCCGGCTGGCCCAGGAACGAGCGCAGGCCCCCGGCGGGGTCGGCCAGGGCGCGAGCCTGCCGCTCGATGGTGGGCCCGGCTGGCGCCGTCCGCCCTCCGGTGACGGTGATTACGGAGACGCCGGCGGGAGCGGCCGCCAGGGCGTCGGTGACCCGGTCCGGGCAGCGGCAGGCGTCCAGCAGGATGATCATGGCGGGTAGCAGGCCGCGCAGTGGCACGGGCTCGTCGTCCGCGCCGACCAGGTCCAGTGCGGGCAGCGCCCGCCCGACGAGGGTCTCGGGTGGCGAGTAGGGGGCCGGGGTCGGCCGGTCGGCTTCGCGGTTGGCGCGTGGCCAGGTGACCGCCAGCAGGCCGGCCAGCGTGGTGAGGACCGCCACCAACAGCACCGCCAGCGGTAGGCCCAGGGCCCGGTGACCGCCCGAGAGGCCGTCGGCCCGGCGCAGCTCACGGCGGATCTGAGCGGCCTCGGCGGCCAGTGCGGAGGCGTCGTCGGGAACCACCACGCGGCCCCATTCGGGCGGTAGGCCGGGCAGGCCGTCGGCTGGCCCGTGACCCTCTGCGTCCGGCTTGCCCATCGGACCCCCTGGAAGCGTCTCGAGAGCTGAGTGCGGCTCGGTCTCCAGGGTCCCGCACCAGGGGCTCCTCGCGCTACATCTGGGCGCGGTCCTGCTGGCCGGGCTACCATGGGAGGAGCGCATAGCCCTTGATCTCGACGTTCTGTTCACCCGTACCGGGCAGTCATTTGCCCGTTACGGAGCGTGTTCGAACCATCGGTTTGACCGCCTGTCAAGCTGAAGCAAGACCTCTCACAGGGCCCCTGAGCTGCGCCAATGGTCAGGACATCGGAGAGACATCAGTGCCTGACCGTGTTACCCTAGACACAGCGAAAGGGGTTTCGAACCTATGGTTTTCAGTGTCGGCGAGACCGTTGTTTACCCCCACCACGGGGCCGCACTCATCGAGGCAATCGAGACTCGGGTCATCA
Organism: Micromonospora sp. NPDC049049; assembly: GCF_040649115.1. NCBI lineage: Bacteria > Bacillati > Actinomycetota > Actinomycetes > Micromonosporales > Micromonosporaceae > Micromonospora > Micromonospora sp. NPDC049049. Next base: position 170,019 of record NZ_JBEZEX010000001.1, read on the forward strand.
AGGGCGAGCCTAAGAAATACCTCGTCCTGAGGGTCGCGCAGGGTGACCTGACGGTCCGGGTGCCGGCCGAGAACGCCGAGATCGTGGGTGTGCGCGAGGTGGTCGGCGAAGAAGGCCTCGGTAAGGTCTTCGACGTTCTGCGGGCTCCGCACACCGAGGAGCCGACCAACTGGTCGCGGCGTTACAAGGCCAATCTGGAAAAGCTGGCTTCCGGCAACCCGCTGAAGGTCGCCGAGGTCGTGCGTGACCTGTGGCGCCGGGAGCGGGAGCGGGGCCTCTCTGCGGGCGAGAAGCGGATGCTCGCCAAGGCCCGTGACATTCTCGTCGGCGAGGTCGCGCTGGCCGAGAAGAGCACCAAGGACGAGGCGGAGACGCTGCTCGACAAGGTCCTCACCGAGGCCTAGTCCGCACAGCATCGTCGTACCCACTTCGTAGTGAAGAAACCACCGAGGACCGCGACGTGACCGCGCAGCTCAATCCGCGCGGTGACGTCGCGGTCCTCGTGCCTGCGGCGGGTGCCGGCGTACGGCTCGGCCCCGGCCGACCCAAGGCGCTGCGCCTGCTCGCCGGTGAACCGCTGCTGGTGCACGCCGTGCGTCGACTGGCCGCCGCGCCGTCGGTGCACACCATCGTGGTGGCCGCGCCGGCCGCCGAGGTGCAGGCCGTCCGCGAGCTGTTGGCCCCGGTCGCCCCGGTGACCGTGGTGCCCGGTGGTGCCGAACGGCAGGCGTCGGTGGCCGCCGCGCTGGCCGCGGTGCCCCCCGGTCCGACGATCGTCCTGGTGCACGATGCCGCCCGGGCGCTCACCCCGCCTGAGCTGGTCGAATCCGTCGCGGCGGCGGTACGAGGCGGGTGCGACGCGGTGATCCCGGTCCTGCCGGTCGTCGACACGATCAAGGAAGTCGGTGCCGACGAGGTGGTGCTCGGCACCGTCGACCGTTCCGCACTGCGCGCGGTGCAGACCCCGCAGGGTTTCCGTCGGGTCGTGCTCAGCGCCGCCCACGCCGCCGCCGGTGACTCCCTCACCGACGACGCCGGACTGGTTGAGAAGCAGGGCGTCGCGGTGAGCTGCGTGCCCGGCTCGGAGTACGCACTGAAAATCACCCGGCCGTTCGACCTGGCTCTGGCCGAGCATCTGCTTGCCGCGGCCGGTTGACGCGTACCCTCTGATCATGATCGTTCCCCGGGTGGCCATCGGCACCGACGTGCACGCGTTCGAGCCGGGCCGGCCGTGCTGGGTGGCCGGGCTGTTCTGGCCCGATCAGGACGGCCTCGCCGGGCACTCCGACGCCGACGTGGCAGCGCACGCCGCCTGCAACGCCCTGCTCTCCGCCGCCGGTCTCGGTGATCTCGGTTCCGCCTTCGGGGTGGGCCAGCCGGAGTGGGCCGGCGCGTCCGGGGTGGCGCTGCTGACCGAGACGGCCCGTCGGGTGCGCGCCGCCGGCCTGGAGGTCGGCAACGTGTCCGTGCAGGTCATCGGCAACCGTCCCAAGATCGGCCGGCGTCGCGAGGAGGCGCAGGAGGTGCTCTCCGCCGCGGTCGGCGCCCCGGTCACCGTCTCGGCGGCGACCACCGACGGGCTCGGCTTCGCCGGCCGTGAGGAAGGGTTGACCGGGGTCGCGGTGGCCCTGGTGTACGACGCGTCGGCCGCCTAAGCTCGCCGCGATGTCCAGCGACCCCACCCCCGACCAGTCCGCCGCCGACGGCTACGTCCAGCGGGCCCAACTCCTCGCCGAACTCGGCCGCTACGACGAGGCGGCCGGGGAACTGGCCTACGGGTTGGCCCTCCAGCCGGATGACGTCGACGCGCTCACCATGCTGGCCCGGGTGCACCTGGCCGCCGGCCGCCCGACCGAGGCGCTCACCGCCGCCGACACGGCCGTGGCAGCCGCACCCGAGGCCCTGCCCCCGCTGGTTGCCAGGGGCATGGCCCTGGCCGACCTGGAGCGCTACAGCGAGTCGGCGGCCACCGCCGACCGTGTCCTCGCCCTCGGCCCGGCCGACGCGTACGCCCAGCGGAGCGCGGCGGCGATCCTGGCCGGCGCCCGCAACGGTCAGCCGGCGCTGAACGCGGCCTGGCGAGGTGTCGAGTTGGCTCCGCAGGAGCCGCAGGCGCACCTGGTGCTCGGCCTGGTCGCCGCCCGCCTGGACCTGTTCGACCTGGCTGAGCGGGCCTACCGGGAGGCGCTGCGGCTCGACCCGCGGATCGGCGAGGCCGGCCACGACGTGGGTGTCATGCGGCTGGAGCAGCGCCGCTGGTCGGAGGCGTTGGAGCACGTCGCCGAGGCGGTGACGGTCAGCCCGAGGCGGATCGACTCGCCACGAACCCTCGCGTACGGGCTGCACCGCCTGGTCCTCTACGGCGCGGGATGGTCGCTGGTGGCGGCGGTGCTGATCGCGTTCGCGGCGTCGGCGAACGACGGCTTCTCCCGCGTCCTGGCGGTGCTCGCCGCGCTCACCGGCGGGATCATCGTGTGGCAGCTCGCGGCCCGGCTGCCCGGGCTGACCCGGAGCGTCCTTCCCGCCCTGCTGCACTCGGACCGGGCGATGGCCCTGGCCGTCTACGCCGTGGCCGCCGCGCCGCTGCTGCTGCTGGTGTACGCCATGGTCGGCTCCCCGTGGCCCCTGGTGCTGGCGATCGCCACCACAGCGGTAGCCGAGTTCGCCGTCTTCACCCGAACCGCCATCCGCTAACCACCAAAGCGTCGGGCCGCGCCCGCCAGCATGATCCACAAGCGTCGTTCAGCTCGACCGGCTCAGGGTTTCGCCGGAGCCCGACCGCGTCGGGATCAAGCCTGACCGCCCAGAGCGGGCGGGCTCCGGCGAAACCCCCAACGGCGACTAAACAGAACGCGCCCACGTCCAGGCGTACCCCTCGTCTTCGCAGGAGCTGGCGGCGTCGCAGAGATCCAGCGGGCGGAAGGTGTCGACCATGACGGCCAACTCGTCGAAGTAGTCCGCGCCGATGGATCGCTCGGCGGCACCCGGCTGGGGGCCGTGGGTGAAGCCGGACGGGTGCAGGGAGATCGAGCCCTGCTCGATGCCGGAGCCGCGCCGTGCCTCGTAGTTGCCCCCGGTGTAGAAGAGCATCTCGTCGGAGTCGACGTTGTGGTGGTTGTACGGCACCGGGATCGACTGCGGGTGATAGTCGACCTTGCGGGGCACGAACGAGCAGATGACGAAGTTGGGCCCCTGGAAGGTCTGGTGCACCGGCGGGGGCTGGTGGATGCGGCCGGTGATCGGCTCGAAGTCGTGGATGGAGAACGCCCACGGGTAGAGATGCCCGTCCCAGCCGACCACGTCGAACGGGTGGTTGGCGTAGACGTAACGGGTCCAGCCGCGCCGGTGCCGGACCAGCACCTCGACCTCCTCGCCGTCGACGAGCAGCGGGGCGTCGGGGCCGCGGACGTCCCGCTCGCAGTACGGCGAGTGCTCCAGGAACTGGCCGCGTACGGAGAGGTAGCGCTTGGGCGGGCCGATGTGCCCGGACGCCTCGACGGCGAGCAGCCGGACGGGTTGGTCGCCGGTGGGCACCAGCCGGTGGATGGTCGAGGTGGGGATGACGACGTAGTCGCCGGCGACCGCGTCCAGCACGCCGAACGGGGACTCGACCCGCAGGGTGCCCGACTCGACGTAGAGGCAGTGGTCGCCGGTGGCGTCGCGGAACAGCGGTGAGGGTCGGTCGGCGAGGACGTAACCGATCCGTACGTCGTCGTTGGCAAGCAGGTACTGCCGGCCGAGGATGGGGTCGGAACCGCCGGTGTCCAGTTTGTGGGTGCGCAGGTGGCGGGGCTTGAGCGGTAGGTTCGGCGCCCGGGTGAAGGTGGGCGGGGTGAACTCGTCGGCGGCCAGGATCGCGGTGGGCGCGTGCCGGTGGTAGAGCAGGGACGAGTCGGAGGAGAAGCCCTCCTGGCCCATCAGCTCCTCGGCGTAGAGGCTGCCGTCGGGCTGCCGGAACTGGGTGTGGCGCTTGCGCGGCACCTCGCCGACGCTGCGGTAGTACGGCATCTCGCCTCCCGATATTTCCCGTTCACCGGCCGAGGGCGTCCGATAATCGGACGCTGTTGTCCGTTCCTCGTAGCGTCCCGTACATTCTTGTTCCGTGTCAACGCAGGTGCCAGCACTCCTCCACGGCCTGGTGGACGACGCCGCCGTCTTCCCGCCGGGCAGCGCCGCGCTGCACGACGCCCTGGTCGCCCACCGCCAACACCGCGCCGCCTGGTACGCCGACCTGGTCGGCCCACTGCTGATCCCCGCCTCGGACGTGGCCGCCGGTGAGCTGACCGGTCTCGTCGACCCGGGCGAGGGCCTGGTGGTCGGCGTGATCGGCGACACCGGGATCGGGAACCTGCCGTTCGCGCTGTCGTTCCTCGCCCCCGACGGCGTCACGGCGCGCCAGGTAGAGGTGGCGGTTGCCAAGCGCGGCGAGGACCCGCTGCCCGGCATCGCCGAGTTGCTGCGGCTGACCGACGCGCTGCCGGGCGTGGAAACCGTCTACGCCGAACTGCCGCTGACCTTCGGACTGATGGGCGCCCTGGACGCGCTCGTCGCCGCGCGGGCCGACGGGGTGCCGATCGCGGCCAAGTTCCGCACCGGCGGCCTGGCCGCCGAACTCTTCCCCACCCCGACCGAACTGGCCACCGTGATCTGCGCCTGCCGGGACCGGGGCCTGCCGTTCAAGCTCACCGCCGGGCTGCACCAGGCGATCCGACACCTCGACCCGGAGACCGGGTTCACCCACCACGGCTACGCCAACGTGCTGGCCGCGACCCTGGCCGCCGCCGAGGGTGACGGCGTGCGCACGGTCGCCGAGCTGCTCACCGTTGTCGACCCGCGCCCCCTGGTGGAGCGCACGACGGCACGGCTGGACGGGCCTCGCCCCCTGTGGGTGGGCTTCGGCTCGTGCAGCATTCTGGAACCACTGACCGATCTGATCCGGCTTGGGCTGGTGAACGGGGGCTACGACGCATGACCTGGGTGACCGGCGCCGACGGTTCGCCGTACGGGGTGACGAACCTGCCGTACGGGGTGTTCCGGCAGGACGGGGGTCCTTCGCGGATCGGCGTACGGATCGGGTCCTGGGTCTTCGACCTCGCGGCGGCGGAGGCCGCCGAGCTGGTGCTGGCCGCCGGCACGCTGTGCCGGCCCGTGCTCAATGACTTCATGGCCCTGGGTCGTCCGCAGTGGACGGCGGTACGGCAGCGGATCACCGAGCTGTTGACCGACCCGGCGCACCGGGGCGCGGTGGAGCCGCTGCTGGTGCCCCTCGACGACGTGGAGCTGCTGCTCCCCATCGAGGTGGCCGACTACGTCGACTTCTACTCCTCGGAGCACCACGCGTCGAACGTCGGGCAGATCTTCCGCCCCGGCCAGCCGCCGCTGCTGCCCAACTGGAAGCACCTGCCGATCGGCTACCACGGGCGGGCCGGCACGGTGGTCGTCTCCGGCACGCCGGTGACCCGGCCGACCGGGCAGCGGGCCTCCGCCGAGGGCCCGGTCACCGGCCCATCGGTACGCCTCGACATCGAGGCCGAGGTGGGATTCGTGGTGGGCGTACCGAGCGCGTTGGGCGATCGGGTTTCCGTCGACGACTTCGCCGAGCACGTCTTCGGTGTGGTGCTGGTCAACGACTGGTCGGCCCGGGACATCCAGGCCTGGGAGTACCAGCCGCTCGGCCCGTTCCTCGGCAAGTCGTTCGCCACCTCGATCTCGGCCTGGGTGACGCCGCTGGACGCCCTCGGCAACGCCAACGTGGCGGCCCCCGACCAGGACCCGCCGGTGGTGGACTATCTGCGGGACGTGCCGCACCTGGGCCTGGACCTGCGCCTGTCGGTCGAGTGGAACGGCGACCAGGTCAGCGAGCCTCCGTTCGCCACCATGTACTGGACCCCCGCCCAGCAGTTGGCGCACCTCACCGTCAACGGGGCTTCGCTGCGCACCGGTGACCTGTACGCCTCCGGGACCGTCTCCGGCCCGGAACGGGGACAGGTCGGGTCCTTCCTGGAACTGACCTGGGGCGGGGCCGAACCGGTCACCGTGGGCGGCGAGAGCCGTACCTTCCTCGAAGACGGCGACACGGTGACCATCACCGCCACGGCGCCCGGCCCGGACGGCACCACAATCGCCCTCGGCGAGGTGTCCGGCACGGTTCGTCCGGCCCGTTGAAGCCGCCGCCGCGGTACGGCCCAGCAGCGGCTTTCCTCTGCTGAGTCGGATTACTGCGACCCCTCCGGAGCGCTCTGACCATCTGGTCTTCGAGTCGTCTCGTTCACGGGACTCTTGATCGCACAGCGGGTGCGATCAAGAGCCCTCGTTGCGCCGTTGGTCACGCGGATCAAGTGGTCCCACACGGGCCGGGCCCAATGCCCGTCCACAGCGGTGGGGCAATCCCGACGCACACGGAGGTAACGACGATGCACGATCTTGCGGGCGCGGTCTGGCGTACCAGTAGCCGTTCAAACGACCAGGGGCTCTGCGTGGAAGTGGCGGACAACCTGGTCGATGTCCATGGTCTGGTCGGGGTCCGCGACTCCAAGGACCAGACCGGTCCCACACTCGCGGTCAGCCCGCCGGGGTGGACAGCGTTCATCGGCGCGATTCGGGCCGGTCGCTTCGAGCGCTGACCGGCGCTTCGGCGCCGGTCGACGACGACCGGTGCCGAAGCGACCGCCCAATCGGACAGCGTGGCCCCCGGGGGTTGGAAATTCCGCTCCGGGGGCCCCGTCCGGCCCTCACTCCGCGTACCGTCGGGGACACGGGAGGGTGGCATGTCGACGGTGGCGATTACCGGGATCATCGAGGCGCACGCTGTCGACGTCTGGCGTCTGCTGACCGACCTGCCCGGCCGCGCGGCCCGGCTGACCGCAGCCGGCCCGATCAAGGTGCTCACCCCGGGTTCGTTCGGGCCGGGCACCTCCTGGCGCGAGGAACGGGTCCAGCCGGGCGGCGCCACGCTGACCGAGGAGTTCCTGGTGGTCGAGGCGCTCGCACCGCAGCGACTGGTGCTCTGCTCCTCCGGCACCGGCGCCGACTACCGCATCACCTGGAGCCTGCGGCCGGTCCGCCGCCGCCGTCGGGGTTGCACAGCGGTCACAGTGACCCACGAGGCGGTGCCGACCGCTCCGTACGGTCGGGTGGTGGCGCTGCTGCTCGGCGGGCTGGCCGCGCGGGCGGTCGAGGCGGCGCTCTGGCGTGATCTCGCCGACCTCGCCGTCGCGGCCGGTGCCGCCGGCTCCGTCGAAGCCGCCTGAGCGCCGGGCGGTCAGCCTTCGCCGTGACCTGAACGGGGTCCGGCCCTCTCCGCTGGGTAGGGTGCCGGGCGGAGGTGCGGCATGAGGTTCCCGAGAGGCCGGCGACGGCTCGCGATCGCGGTCGCGGCGCTGCTCGCGACGGCAGCCGTCGCGGTCATCGTCCACCGGGTCCTCGCACCGGCAGAGGTGAGCACCGTGGCGCGGGCCGACTATCCGGCCCCGGCCCAACCGGCCGCCGGAGTGATCGGTCGGTTGCCGGTCGCCCCGTTGATCGTCGACGGGAGACTGCGGGTGTACGCCGCACACCGTCAGGTCTACGCCGACCGGCCGGTCGACGGCCGGTACCGGACCAGCCCGTTCTGGTCGTACCGGCGGTGGCCGGCGGAGCTGACCGGGGTGGTCGCCAGCGGTCGTACCGTGGTCAGCCGTTGGTCCGACGGGCAGCTCGTCGCACTCGACGCCCGGACCGGCGGGGTGCTCTGGCGAGCCGACGGCCCGGAGCCTGTCGAGAGCACGGCGCCGGTACGTCGTACCTGGGCGGCGACCGTCTGGGATGCGCCCGGGCTCCAGCTCACCGACCTTCCCGACGGGCGGATCGTGCTGGTGGTGACCGGGGATGCCCAGGCGCGTGGGGTCGAGCTGAGCGGCGGTAGGGAGCTGTGGCGGGTCGAGTTGCCCGGCAGGTGCCGCAGCGATGTCGGCACCAGCGCCACCGGGCTGCTGATCGGTCTTGACACCTGCGCCGGGGCGGCCACTGTCGAGTTCAGGGAGGCTGCCACGGGCGAGGTGCGGGAGCGTTGGCGACCGCCGGGCGGCCCGGACGGGTTTGTGGTGACGCCACTCGGCTGTCGTACCGGCGGCTCGGACTGTCTGGGGTTGCGGACCGCCGGGCCGGGTGACGAGGGCGGCCAGGGCTGGTTGTTGACTGCGGGTTCGCCGGTCGCCGCTCCCGCGCTGGATCCGGCCGGCGTCGCGCTGGTCGGTGAGCAGTCCGTCGCCGTGCTCGACGGGGTCGTTGTGGGTCGATCGGCGCGTACGGGCACCGAGCTGTGGCGCTCCGCGGGCCTGGACGGGGCTCGGGTGCTGGCGGGGCAGCCTGGCCGGGTGCACCTGCTGACCGAGGCGAACGATCTGGTGACGCTGGATCCGGTGACCGGTAGGCAGTTGTCCCGATTCGCGCTCAATGTTGGGTCGGACGGGACCGGCTGGGCGCCGGGGGCGGTGACTGCCGAGGACGGCTTCGTCGCGATCGAGCGGCTCCGAAGGCCGGTCGACCCCACCGGCGATGACCGGCGCTACTTCTACACCGGCGAGACGGTGATCCTGGCCGCCACCTGATCGTGGCGTCTTCCGGCTCGGAACACCGAACCATTCCATTCCCTTTGTCATGAAAGGGTACGTTTTTCACGGTTCAGGTTCCCGGTGGAAGGGGTCGGCGCATGGCCAGGACAGCAGCCAACTACCTCGTGGGCGGGGCACTCGCCGCCACCGCGAGCCTGGCGTTGGCGGTGTCGCCGGTGCTGGCCGCCGGCCCCGCCTCGGCGCAGGGGTTCGGCGTCGTCCGGGCCGAGCCGTCGGCGGACACGGGCGTCACCTTCGAGATCCTGCCGGCGTCGCCGACACCGCCTCCGACTCAGCCGCCGCCCACGTCCACACCGACGGCACCGCCCCAGCCCACGCCGAGTCACGGCGGTGAGTTGCCGGTCACCGGGTCGGGCGGGTCGGCGCTGCTCCTCGCCGTCCTGGGCGCGGCTCTGATCGTCGCCGGTTGGTTCGCCGCCCGCCGCAACAGGCTGAGCTGACCGGCCGGTCGGAGACGGTGGTCGGGCTGGCCCGTTCGCGATCAACGGCCGGCCGGGGTGTGCTCCCTCGGGCGGCTGGTGCGAAGCCGAGGTCGACCGGACTGGCGGGACCGGCGGGCCAGCATGGCGAGGCCGACGACCAGCAGCAGCCCCACTGCTGTCGCCACCACGGTCCACCCGGAAAACATCCGGGAGACGACATTGCCCCGTTTCCCGACCTGACCAGCGTCGGGGAACGTGACCTGCGCGGCGATGCTCCGCTTCACCAGGCCGCTCTCCAGGTTCACCTCCGCCTTCCAGGGACCGTTCGGCAACGTGTTCGGGAGTCGGGCGATGACCTGCCCGGAGGCGCCCGGCGCCAGCGTGACGCCCTGCCCGACCGGAAACGGGCCGGCCCGACTGCCGGCCGGACCGTCGCTCAGGATGACCGCGCCGGTCAGGTCGATGGCACGGCCTCCGGTGTTGCTGACCTGGACGGTCAGCGACGGTTCGCCCTCGGGGCTGCGGGCCGGGCGTACCTCGCCGATCGAGAAGTCGGAGGCGGGTTCGCCACCGGGTCCGATGTCGAGGTACATCCGGACTCCGACCCGGTGGACCTGCGTGATCTCGCCACCGGCCCGCGGGGCTGAGGCGGTGGATGCCCAGACCACCCCGTACCGCTCGCCCTGCGAGGCGGTCGGCGGCACGGTGATTGTCGCTCGGACCCGGGTCTCTCCCCACGGTTCCAGCTCGACTGAGCGCTCGTCGAGGGTGACCCAGGAGGTCAGCTCGTTCTCGGCGCGACCATCGCCGAAGCGGAACGCCGCATCCTCCAGGGTCGCGGCCGCCGGATACACGTCGACCCGACGGGTCTGGTCGGTGCGATTGACGATCAGCAGTTGCCGCCTGATTGTGGTGCCCGGCGGTAGGTGGTCGACGATGTAGCGCAGCGCCCGGGGGTCGCTGCGGCGTTCGGTCGGGGCTTCCCACAACCGGATCCCGATGGTGCCGTCGTCGGATCCCGCTTCCGGTTCGACCGCGCCGGCCCGGGTCGACAGACCCGGACCGGCGAGGCAGAACAGGGCGAGGGCGACAGCGATGGTCGACCGCCCCCGGCGGCTATGCCACCGAATGTGTCACCGTGCCGGTGTAGACGCCCGCGATGCTGTCCAGCGGGACGTTGACGTCCAGGGTGGGGTTCCAGCTGGCGGTGTTGCCCCCGGTGCCGCCACTGTGGGTGAACGCGGTGAGCGGGGTGACGCTGGACAGCGGCTGGGCGTCGCCGGCGGCGGCCTGCCCCGGCGTGAAGGTGCCCGTGCCGGTGGTGGCCGTTGCCGGGCCGGACCAGTAGTCGATCTCCTCGGGGAGGACCGTCTCGGGCGGTGAGCCGCCGCCGGTCTGGAAGACGCTCGCGGTCACCGAGGCGACCCAGGAGGCGTCGGCGGCACCTCGCGAGTCGGTGACCGTCACGACGCCGAGCTGGCCGGTGATGACGCCACCGGGGGCACCGTCGCCGAGGTCGGCGGTGGCCGGCGCGACGATGTCGAGGGTGCCGGCGAGCACCTCGAAGGTGGTGTCGGTGGTGTCGGTGGGCGCGGCGGCGGCCGGCGCGGCGAGGAAGCCCACCATCGCCGCTGCGGCCGCCCAGGCCAGACAGATCTTGGCAGTACGCACTGTTCGTTACCCCGTTTTCTCGAAGTGAGCGGGCGTGACTCCTCGGCACGGCCGGCTACTTCGGAAGATAGGGCAGAAACAACGCAAAGTTGGACAAACGGCGCTTACTTCTCGCAGCTTGACGACCGAGGTGAGGTTCAGCAAGCTCGTCGGGCCTGGATTGGAGACGCGAGATGCGCGCTAGTCGTTCCGCCGTATGCCTGGCCATCGGCACGGTCGTCCCCCTGCTGATGGTCAGCGGCTGCACCGGTGACACGGCGAGACGATCGGCGGCGCCGACCAACCCGCCCGCACTCACCGGGCCGAGTCGGCCTTCGCCCACCACTGAGGCGCCCACGGGATGGTTTCCGCCCGGCCGGGTGCTGCTGGCCGGCCCGCTGGTGGAGCAGAAGGAAGCAACCATCGCAGATGTCGTTCCCAGCGGGGCCAGCTCCACCGTGTATTTCGTCTGCTCCGGAGGAGGCCGGATCGCACTGGACGTGAAGACCGCGGCTCCGCTGCGATATCCCTGCGACGGGGTGCCCAACCTGTCGCAGGTCTTCGTCGACAAGGGCGTCTCGACCGACCTTGCCGTCGGAGTCGAGGGTGAGGCGCAGTGGCGACTGGCGGTCATCGACGGAGCGCCCTAGGGGGCGTCGGCGGGCGGAGCAGTTGTGCTCCGCCCGCCCGCCCGCCGCTCGTTCCCTGCCTGTGAGTCGGTGCGCTACCGCCGGCGACGGTCAGGCCAGCGCGGCCTCGGCCGCAGCCAGGAACGCGTCGTTCTCGGCCGGGGTGCCGATGGTGACCCGGACCCCGTCCCCGGCGAACGGCCGCACGATCACCCCGCGCGCCTCGCACGCCTTGCCGAACGCCACGGCCCGCTCGCCCAGCGGCAGCCAGACGAAGTTGGCCTGGCTCGTCGGCACCTCGGGCACGAACTTGCGCAGCGCCTCGGTGACCCGGTCCCGATCGGCGACGACCAGGGCGCAGCGGCGCTCCATCTCCGCCACCTGGGTCAGCGCGGCGAGCGCCCCGGCCTGAGCTGCCGTGCTGCTGGAGAACGGGGTCGCCACCTTGCGGATGGCGGCGGCCACCACCGGCTGGGCAACGAGCCACCCCATCCGCAGCCCGGCGAGCCCCCACGCCTTCGACAGCGTGCGCAGCACCGCCACGTTCGGCCGGTCCAGGTAGTCGAGACCGTCCGGCACCTCCGCGTCGGTGACGAACTCCCGGTACGCCTCGTCGATGACCACCAGCACGTCGTCCGGCACCGCGTCGAGGAACCGGTCCAGTTCGGCGCGGCGTACCGCCGTACCGGTGGGGTTGTTCGGGTTGCAGACGAAGATCACTCGGGTCCGGTCGGTCACCGCCGCCGCCATCGCCGCCAGGTCGTGCCCGTGCCCGGCGTCGTTGGGCACCCGCACGCTGGTCGCGCCGCTGGTCGCCACGATGATCGGGTACGCCTCGAAGGACCGCCACGAGTAGAGCACCTCGTCGCCGGGCAGGCAGGTGGCACGCACCAGGTGCTCGGCCAGCGCCACCGAACCGCAGCCGGTGGCGATCCGGTCGGCGTCCACCCCGTACCGCTGGGCCAGCGCGTCGCGCAGCGCGACCACGCCCATGTCCGGGTAGCGGTGCGAGGTGGTGATGGCCTCGGTGACCGCCTCCACGACGCCGGGCAGCGGGCCGTAAGGCACCTCGTTGCTGGCCAGCTTGATGGCCTCCGGCAGGCCCAACTCGCGGGCCAGGTCGGCGGGGCTGCGCCCCGGCACGTAGCTGGGCAGCGCGTCCAGGTCGACGCGGGTCAGCCGCAGCGCCGGCTGGTGACGTCCGGAGTCGGTCATGGGGTGTCTCCCGGGGGCTGGTTACGGTCGTTCGAGGGGGCGGTGTCGGTGTGTTGGGGGACTTCGACGACCACCGTCTGTGCGCGCTTGTCGTGCAGCGCCTGGCGCAGGGGGTGGTCGAAGAGGGGGGAGAGCGCGTCGACCAGTTGCAGCACCAGGCCGAGCCCGGCGCAGTACCAGAGCAGTGTCGGCAGGCCCATCGTGCTCCAGCGGCTCAGCGCCCGGCGGACGCCCAGCGGCTGGTCGGCGGCCATCGGCACCGCCCGGATCCGCATCACCCGCTTGCCGACTGTCTGCCCGCCGGAGGCCATCGTCGGCACCTCGTACGCCAGCCAGAGCGCGGTGGCGATCAGCAGGATCGCCACCAGCAGAGAATTCGCCTGCTCACTGGGGAGCGGAAGGCCGTCGGCGGAGGTGTCGCCGCGCGACGCGCGCCGGAAGACCTCCTGCCAGTACGGTGCCCACTCCTGCGCCCAGCGCCAGACGAACCAGCCGTTGACGACCACGTTCAGTGCGAGGACGAGACCGAAGTCGATCAGCCGGGCGACCAACCTACGGCCGTAGCCGGCCAACCTGAAGCCGTGCGGTCGCGGCTCCGGCGGACGTCCGGGCCAGCCGGGGTGACCGGCCGGGGGCGCCCAGCCGGGAGGGGCACCCGGTGGTGCCCAGCCCGACGGACCGCCCTGCGGGCCCCAGCTGGGAGGGCCGGCCTGTGGTCCCCAGCCCGGGCCGTGCCCCGGTTGCGGGCCGTACCCAGGGGGTGGGCCCTGCTGGGGCGACCAGCCCGGCGCGCCGGTCGCCGACTCGGGGGTCGTCGACGCCGCTGGCGCGGCCGGGGTGACCGGCGCGGGCGGCGGCTCGGCCGGCGGCGGACCGTCCGGCGGAGTCGCGTCGATGGGAATGGGCGCACCGAGCCAACCCTCGCCGTCCCAGTAACGCCGGGTCTCGGTGTCGGCGGGGTCGACGTACCAGCCGGGTTGCACACTCACGCCGTCACCGCTCCGCTTCGCTCGCTCACTGGGACACCTTAACGACGGCTGTTCCCTGGAACTCGGCATGGCGGTACTGCGGGGCGTACCCCTGGGGGTCTGGTCCGGGCTGCGGCGCGAAGCCGCCGGCGGTGGGTCGGGGCCCACCGGCCGGCGGCGTCGGGTACGACGGAGGTTGCGTCACGCTCGCAAGTGTTACAGGTTGCCGCGGGCTTCCTGCTCCCGCTCGATCGCCTGGAAGAGCGCCTTGAAGTTGCCCTTGCCGAAGCCCAGCGAGCCGTGCCGCTCGATCAGCTCGAAGAAGACAGTGGGACGGTCCTGCACCGGCTTGGTGAAGATCTGGAGCAGGTAGCCGTCCTCGTCCCGGTCGACCAGGATCTTGCGGGCCTTCAGCTCCTCGATCGGCACCCGCACCTTGCCGATCCGCTCACGCAGCTCGGGGTCGTCGTAGTACGAGTCCGGGGTGTCCAGGAACTCCAGGCCGGCAGCGCGCATCGCGTCGACGCTGGCCAGGATGTCGTTGGTGGCGACGGCGATGTGCTGCGCGCCCGGGCCCTGGTAGAACTCCAGGTACTCGTCGATCTGGGACTTCTTGCGGGCGATCGCCGGCTCGTTCAGCGGGAACTTCACCTTCCGGGTGCCGTTCGCCACGACCTTGCTCATCAGCGCCGAGTAGTCGGTGGCGATGTCGTCGCCCACGAACTCCGCCATGTTGGAGAAGCCCATCACCCGCTTGTAGAACTCGACCCACTCGTCCATCCGGCCCAGCTCCACGTTGCCGACGACGTGGTCGACGGCCTGGAAGAAGCGCTTCGGCTGGATGCCGGCGTCGATCATCGGCTGCCGGTCAACGATCGGGCCCCGGGCCACGAAGCCGGGCAGGAACGGGCCGGTGTAGCGGGACCGGTCGACCAGCGTGTGCCGGGTGTCGCCGTACGCGGCGATGGCGGCCATCCGGACGGTGCCGTGCTCGTCGGTCACGTCGTGCGGCTCGACGACGCTGGCGGCGCCCTGCGCGATGGCGTGCGCGTACGCGGCGTCCACGTTCGGGACCTCCAGCGCGATGTCGCTGATCCCGTCGCTGTGCCGGGCCACGTGCTCGGCGCCCTCGGCGTCCGGGCGCACCGCGCCGGTCAGCACGAACCGGGCCGAGCCGCTGGTCAGCACGTACTGGGCGTGGTCCCGGTAGCCCTGCTCGGGGCCGCGGTACGCCACGCAGGTCATGCCGAAGGCGGTGGAGTAGTAGTGGGCGGCCTGCTTGGCGTTGCCGACCAGGAAGTGCACGTGGTCGAGGCCCCGGACCGGGAACGGGTCGTGGCTGATGTCGTGGTCGACAGCGCCGACGAGCCGGTCGACGTCGACGTCCTCGGTCGACTTGGGTCGGTCGATCGCCTGGGTCATGGTGGGCTCCCTCGCGTACCGGCCGGCCTTGTGGGCCGCCGTGGTCGGTTCTTGAGGCGAGGATCGCTGGCCCGGCATCGAGTGGGCAACTGTTGGCAGAAATGCTGGTCAGGTTGCGCATTCGGTATGGTCGTCACTCATGAATGGTGAGCAGAATGTACAGCTCGACGCGCTTGACGTGCGCTTGATCGAACTGCTCGCCGAGGAGCCGCGGATCGGGGTGCTGGAGTGCTCCCGGCGGCTCGGGGTGGCCCGGGGCACCGTGCAGGCGAGGCTGGACAAGCTCGTCGAGCGGCAGGTCATCAAGGGCTTCGGCCCCGAGATCGCGCCGGCCGCGATCGGGTTCGGGGTGACCAGCTTCGTCACCCTGGAGATCACTCAGCGGCACGGTCACGACCCGGTCACCGCTCACCTCGCCGCCATCCCCGAGGTGCTGGAGGCGCACACCATCACCGGCTCCAGCGACCTGCTCTGCCGGATCGTGGCCCGGTCGAACACCGACCTGCAACGGGTCATCGACCAGATCGTCTCGTCCGCCGGCATCACCCGGGCCTCGACGATCATCGCGCTGGCCGAGCAGATCCCCTACCGCACGCTTCCGCTGGTGCGCAGCGCTGTTCGGCTGGACGGAAGGGCGCTGTAACACCTCCGAGCGCAGAAAGCGCGGCGACACGGCGGCGCGGGCGTACGGAAGATCCGTGATCGTGGCTACGGTGTGCGGGTGGCGAAGGGGAGCGTGCGCGGTGGGCTGCTGCTTGGCCTCGCCGTGGTCGTCGCGCTCGCCGCGACCGGCGTGTGGAACCCGTTCCCCGGCCTGTGGGACTGGGTGGACCGCAGCGAACCCATCTCCGAGCCCGACGTGGTCTGGCAGCAACGGGTCGGCGGCACTCCGCGCAGCGTGACCATCGCCGGCGACGCCGTGGTGGTCGAGCAGCGGACCCGGGTCGAGGCTCGCAGCCTGGCCACCGGTGCCCAGCTCTGGGAGCGCAAGGCGGACTGGGCGGCGGTCGCGGGCGGCGACCGGGATCCGGTCGTGGCCGTGGGCAAGCTCCTGGTCAAGGGGTACGAGCTGCTCGACCCGACGACCGGGGTGACCCGTCGGCGTGACGATGACGCGGTGGCCGTCTGGACGTACCGCAACCTGCTCCTCGACGCCAGCTGCACGGACGCCACCGACTGCACCCTGAGCGCCTGGGACCCGCGTGGCACGACGCCGCTCTGGACGGCCTTCCTGCCCGGGGTGCACAGCGGCCTGCTCGCCGACAATCCGGGTCTGCGCGGCACCCGCCGGCTCACCGCCACCCGGATCGACGACGGCGTGGCCGGGGCGGAAGCCGCACCTCCGCTGCTGGGCTTCCCGGTCGACGGTCGGGTCCACGTGGTCGACACCGCCACCGGCCGGGTGCTGCAGAACGTCGAGCCCGGCCGGGAGGAACGGCTCTCCGTGGTGGGCGGCCGGCTGTTGCGCATCTCCGCCCGATCCCAGGACGGCACCTGCTACTTCGCCATCTCCGCCCGGGACTCGGCGACCGGGCAGGAGGCCTGGCAGCGAGCCGGCATCAACCTGCGCACCGCCGACTCCGCCGGCTGCGTGCAACGCGAGGACCCGCAGGGTGCGCGCAACGTGCTGATCGGTGTCGCCCCGGACGGCCGCGAGACCGTCATCGACGGGTACGACGGCCGGCTGCTCTGGGTCGGTGAGCCGGGCACCAAGCTGATCGCGGTGGACGACCGTTCGGCGGTGTTCCGGGCCGCCGACAAACGCTCCGTCATCGCCCGTGAGCTGGGCACCGAGAAGGTGCTCTGGACGCGGCAGGCCAGCGGCAAGGCCGGGGCCGCGCTCACCCCGTACGCGGCGGTGGTGGCCGACGAGAAGCCGTCCCGGCTGGCGGCACTGGACCCGCGCACCGGCCGGGAGTTGGCCGTTCTGCGTACCTCGGCGAACGCCCTCGCCGTCGGGTCACAGGGCATGATCATCGGCGAGGGGCGGGAGATCGGGTACGTCCGCTTCGGCGCGTCCGGAAACTCGCCCGCCCGACCTCCCAACGACGGTGGGAATCCCGGGCCGGGCGGCCCCGGCCCCGGCGGGCCGGACAACGACGACGACTGCGGGCCGAAGCGGGAACTCTGCCCCGACCCGGGTGGCGGCAAGGACGGCTGAGCGGGCCGTCCGCCTCATGATCCGGATGGCGGTGAGGCCCGGCACGCCCGGTGGATGAGAGCGGCGTCCCAGGACCCGCCCGGCGGGTGGGAGTGATCGACCGGTCTGCCCTAGGCTTGCCGCTCATGAGCAGTGCCGCCGCATTCTCGTACGCCCCTCTGCTGCCGACCGGTCCCGATCAGACGGACTATCGCCTGGTCACCGACGAGGGCGTGGACGTCGTACACGGCCCGGGAGGCCGTCGGTTCCTCACTGTGGAACCGGCAGCGCTCACCGCGCTGACCGCCGAGGCGATGCACGACATCGCGCACTTCCTGCGCCCCGCGCACCTGGCGCAGCTCCGGGCGATCATCGACGACCCGGCCGCCTCGCCGAACGACAGGTTCGTCGCGCTGGACCTGCTGCGCAACGCCAACATCGCCGCCGGCGGTGTCCTGCCCATGTGTCAGGACACCGGCACCGCCATCGTGATGGGCAAACGTGGTCGGCACGTGCTGACCGACGGTGCCGACGCGGAGGCCATTTCCCGGGGCGTCTACCAGGCGTACACCAAGCTCAATCTGCGCTACTCCCAGCTCGCCCCGCTGACCATGTGGGACGAGCGGAACACCGGCAGCAACCTGCCCGCCCAGGTGGACCTGTACGCCGAGGACCCGGACGGGCACCCCGACGCGTACAAGTTCCTGTTCATGGCCAAGGGCGGTGGCTCGGCCAACAAGTCGTACCTCTACCAGGAGACGAAGGCACTGCTCAATCCGACGCGGATGATGCAGTTCCTGGAGGAGAAGCTGCGGCTGATCGGCACCGCGGCCTGCCCGCCGTACCACCTGGCCGTCGTCATCGGCGGCACCTCCGCCGAGTACGCGCTGAAGACCGCGAAGTACGCCAGCGCCAAGTATCTCGACGCGCTGCCGACCGCCGGCTCGATGAGCGCGCACGGCTTCCGCGACCTGGAGCTGGAGGCGGAGGTGCTGGAGCTGACCCGCAACTTCGGCATCGGCGCGCAGTTCGGTGGGCGGTACTTCTGCCACGACGTACGGGTGGTCCGGTTGCCCCGGCACGGCGCGTCCTGCCCGGTGGCGATCGCCGTCTCCTGCTCGGCGGACCGCCAGGCCGTCGCCAAGATCACCCCGTCGGGCGTGTGGCTGGAGCGGCTCGAAACCGACCCGGCGCGGTTCCTGCCCGACATCACCGACGATGCGCTGGACGCCGAGCTGGTCGTCCGGGTCGACCTGAACCGGCCGATGGACGAGATCCGCGCAGAGCTGTCGAAGTACCCGGTGAAGACGCGCCTCTCGCTCTCCGGGCCGCTCGTGGTCGCCCGGGACATCGCCCACGCCAAGATCGCCGAGCGGTTGGACGCCGGGGAGCCGATGCCGCAGTACCTGCGTGACCACGCGGTCTACTACGCCGGCCCGGCGAAGACCCCCGAGGGGTACGCGTCCGGATCGTTCGGCCCGACCACGGCCGGCCGGATGGACGCCTACGTGGAGAAGTTCCAGGCCGCTGGCGGCTCCCAGGTGATGCTGGCCAAGGGCAACCGGTCGGGTCAGGTGACCCGCTCCTGCCAGCAGCACGGTGGCTTCTACCTCGGCTCGATCGGCGGCCCCGCAGCCCGCCTCGCCCAGGACTGCATCAAGCACGTCGAGGTCCTCGAATACGC
Organism: Micromonospora sp. NPDC049049; assembly: GCF_040649115.1. Taxonomy (NCBI): domain Bacteria; kingdom Bacillati; phylum Actinomycetota; class Actinomycetes; order Micromonosporales; family Micromonosporaceae; genus Micromonospora; species Micromonospora sp. NPDC049049. The sequence continues at coordinate 188,761 of NZ_JBEZEX010000001.1, forward strand.
GGAGCTGGGCATGGAGGCGGTCTGGAAGATCGAGGTGGAGGACTTCCCCGCATTCATCGTGGTCGATGACAAGGGCAACGACTTCTTCGCCGAGGTCACCAAGCCGGTGCTCACCGTCGGCCGCCGCTGACCCGACAGGTACGCGAACGGGCGCCGGGCGAACTCGCCCGGCGCCCGTTCTGTCGCCCGTGCTCTGCCGACATCGGTACGCCCGCCCCGCTGGGGTGGGACGGGCGCACCGCCCCCGTCGGATGCCGTCACCGACAACCCACAGTGAGTGTGCTGAGCACCGCTGTTGATCCGCTATCAGATCGCTATCGCCTGACCGAAGCGAACTGTCACACCGGGACTACGCTGCTGGAAGTTGCACAGTGAAGCGGGGGAGTAGATGCGTTTCGGGATCCTGGGGCCCCTGCGGGTGGGCGGTGGCGAGTCCACTGTCACCGCGGGACGCGACCGGATCGTGCTCGCCACGCTGCTGTTGCGGGCCGGCCGCCTCGTGCCGGTCGACGAGTTGGTGGACGCCGTGTGGGAGGACAATCCCCCAGCCACCGCCCGGGCCCAGTTGCAGACCTGCGTGTCGCGGTTGCGCCGCCGGTTCACCGAGCTGGGGCTGGCACCGGAAACCATCATCACCGATCCCGTCGGGTACGGCGTCCGGACCGCCCCGGGTGTCCTGGACGCCGAGGTTTTCGGGCGTACGGTCGAGGCAGCCCGCACCGCCGTCGCGGCCGGCCGGGAGGACAAGGCGAGTGAGCTGTTCCGGGCGGCCCTGGCGCTCTGGCGAGGGCCGGCGCTCGGCGGCATCCCCAGCCGCAGCGTCCGCCGCCGCGCACAGGCGCTCGACGAGCAGCGCCTCACCGCCCTGGAGGAGTGCGTCGACGTCGAGATGCGCCTCGGGCGGGCCGCCGAACTGATCGAGGAGCTTGCCGAGACCGTCGACCAGCATCCCCTGCGGGAGCGTCTGCGTGGCCAACTGATGCTCGCCCTGTCCTCGGTCGGTCGGCAGGCCGACGCGCTCGCCGTCTACCGTGAGGGCCGGCGGTTGTACGCCGACGAGCTGGGTATCGAACCCGGTGCCGAGCTTCAGGAACTGCACCAACGCGTACTCGCCGGTGACCTGGCACTCGGCGGCTCGGAGGAGCGGACCTTCACCCCGGTCCGGGCACTGCCCCGGGCGATCGACGATTTCATCGGACGGCAGGAGACGCTCGCCCGGCTGGTGAAGGAGATCGAGGAAGACGACGCCCGGATCCAGCTCGTCGACGGCATGGCGGGCAGCGGGAAGACGACGCTGGCCGTGCACGTCGCCACCGCGCTCGCGGACCGTTACCCCGACGCGCATCTCTTCATCGACCTGCACGGACACAGCGATCGGGAGCCGATCCCGCCCGCCGTCGCCCTTGCCACGCTGCTTCGTCAGCTCGGTGTTCCGGGTGACCGGATCCCCGCCGACACCGACGAACGTGCCGCCCTGTGGCGGAGCAGAATGTCCGGACGCCGGGCGATCGTGGTGCTCGACAACGCCGCGAGCGCCGCTCAGGTCGCACCGCTGCTGCCCAGCGGTCGGGACAGCCTCACCCTGGTCACAAGCCGCCGCCGGCTCACCGGTCTGGACGGTGGCAAGCCGTCGTCGCTGGCCGTGCTCGACCCGGAGGAGGCGGTGGAACTGCTCGGACGGGTGGTTGGCACCGACCGGGTCGACGCCGAGCCGGAGGCGGCCATCGAGGTGATCACCCGCTGCGGGCACCTGCCGCTGGCCATCCGGCTGGCGGGTGCCCGACTCGCGCACCGGCCTCGGTGGCGGGTCCGCGACCTGGCGGACCGGCTCGCCACCGGACGGGACACCCTGACCGAGTTGTCGGCCGGCGAACGCTCCGTCGGGCAGGCCTTCGCTCTGTCGTACGCACAGCTCGACGTCGACCAACAGCGGATGTTCCGGCTGTTGGCGCTGCATCCCGGGGGCTTCTTCGACGATCGGGCGGCGGCGGCGGTCGCCGACCTGCCGCTGCCGGACGCCCAGGACCTACTGGACAGTCTCGTCGACGCGCACCTCGTCGACGAGCCCGAGGCCGGCCGTTTCCGCTTCCACGACCTGATGCGCGAGTACGCCCGGCAGTTGCTGGGGACCAGCGAGACCGCAGCGAGCCGGACGGCCGCCACCGTCCGACTCCTTGATCACTACCTGCACGTGGCCCACGCCATCTCCAGTCGAATGGAGCCGGTGGCCAGCCGATCCGCCCTGGTGCTGCCGGAACCTCCCCGAGCCGATCTGGTGCGGGCGTCCGTCTCGGATGGTGCCGCCTGGTTCGACGCCAACCGCGCGGCGCTTCCGGCGCTGGTGCGGATGGCCGCCGACGAGGGGCACCTGGAACGCTGCTGGCAGCTGGCCCGCACAGCCTGGTTCTATCTGTTCAGGCACGGCCACCTGGACGAGCTGGTGGACACCCACACCGTCGCGCTGGGCGCCGCCGAGCAGCTCGGCGACGCGGGAGCCATCGCCACAGTGCGCAACTACCTCTCCTCGGGCTACTTCCGGCTCGGGCGGTACCCGGAGGCCATTGAGCTGATGGAGGTCGCGCTCCGACTGCGTCAACGGCTCGGCGACCGGCGTGGTGAGGCGACGGTCCGCCGGAATCTGGCCGTCGCGTACGGCGCGAACTGGCAGCTAGCTCCCGCCATGACCCACTCCGCCGTGGCACTGTCGCTTGTCTCCGGCGGTGACCAGCCGGCGGAGGTCATCGCGATGCTCAACAATCAGGCGTTTCTGCTGCTGGCATCGGGTCGCTACGCGGAGGCCCGGCTGGCCTCGCGGCGGCAGTTGCGCCTGGCCCGCGAGATCGGCGACATGAACAGCCTGTGCAACGCCCTCGGTCACCTTGGGGCGGTGCGGGCCCGGCTCGGCGACTATTCGGGAGCGCGCCGGTTCCTGCGGCTCGCGTTGACGTTCAAGCGCCGGCAGGGCAACCGCTTCGGCGAGGGCGAGGTCCTCAACGAGCTGGGCACCATCGAGCGGATCATGGGCCGGCCGGAGGCCGCCGCGACGCTGCACCGCGAGGCGCTCGCTGCGGTGACGAAGTCCGGGGACCGCATTGCCGCCAGCATGTCGCGAAACCTGCTGGCCCGCGCTCTCCTCGACCAGGGGGACGTGGCCAGCGCGCTGGACCTGCACCGGCGGGTGCTCGCCGATGCCATCCGGATGGACGCCCGGCACGAACAGGCCGGTGCGCTGGACGGTATCGCCCGCTGCTTGCGGGAGACCGACCCGGCGGCGGCCCGGTCGCACTGGCTCCGGGCGCTGTCCCTGTTCCGCCAGATCGAGTCGCCGGAGCAGCACGAGGTGGAACGGCTGCTGGCCGAGTTGGGCTGACGGATCATCTGCGAGTCGGCCACGGGCGCGGCAGGATGGTACGCGTGACGACTCCAGAGGCGACCGGTTACCGCATCGAACGCGACTCGATGGGCGAGGTGGAGGTGCCCGCCGAGGCGCTGTGGCGGGCACAGACCCAACGCGCGGTGCAGAATTTCCCGATCTCCGGCCGGGGCATCGAACCGGCCCAGATCAAGGCGCTCGCGCAGATCAAGGGCGCGGCGGCCCAGGTCAACGGCGAGTTGGGCGTGATCGACGCCAACGTGGCCGCCGCGATCGCCGCCGCCGCCGCGCACGTGGCCGACGGTGGTTACGACGACCAGTTCCCGGTGGACGTGTTCCAGACCGGCTCGGGGACCTCGTCGAACATGAACACCAACGAGGTGATCGCGACACTGGCCACCCGGGAGCTGGGCTCACCGGTGCACCCGAACGACCACGTCAACGCCTCCCAGTCGAGCAACGACGTCTTCCCGTCCTCGATCCACCTGGCGGCCACCCAGTTCATCGTCGAGGATCTGCTGCCGTCGCTGGCCCACCTCGCGTCGGCGTTGGAGGCGAAGGCCGCCGAGTTCGAGACGGTGGTCAAGGCCGGGCGTACCCACCTGATGGACGCCACCCCGGTCACACTCGGCCAGGAGTTCGGCGGGTACGCAGCTCAGGTCCGCTACGGCATCGAACGGTTGGAGGGCTCCTTGCCCCGACTCGCCGAGCTGCCCCTGGGTGGCACCGCCGTCGGAACCGGGATCAACACCCCGCTCGGCTTCGCCGCCGCCGTGATCGACAAGCTGCGCGAGTCGACCGGGCTGCCGCTGAGCGAGGCGCGTAACCACTTCGAGGCGCAGGGCGCGCGAGACGCGCTTGTGGAAACCTCGGGGCAGCTGCGGACCGTGGCGATCGGCCTCTACAAGATCGCCAACGACATCCGCTGGATGGGCTCCGGTCCCCGCGCCGGTCTGCGCGAGCTACGCATCCCGGACCTCCAGCCCGGCTCGTCGATCATGCCGGGCAAGGTCAACCCGGTCGTCGCCGAGGCGATGCGGCAGGTCTGCGCCCAAGTCGTCGGCAACGACGCGACGGTCGGCTTCGCCGGCTCACAGGGCGACTTCGAGCTGAACGTGATGCTCCCGGTGATGGGCCGCAACCTGCTGGAGTCGATCCGGCTGCTCTCCGCGGTGAGCCGGCTCTTCGCTGACCGGCTGGTGGTCGGCCTGGTCGCGGACGCCGAGGTCTGTCTGGCGTACGCCGAGGGCTCACCGTCGATCGTCACCCCACTCAACCGCTACCTGGGGTACGACGAAGCCGCGTCGATCGCCAAGGAGGCGTTGGCCAAGCAGGCATCGATCCGCGAGGTGGTCATCTCCCGGGGCCACGTCGACTCCGGCAAGCTCACCGAGACCCAACTGGACGAGACGTTGGACCTGCTCCGGATGACCCACCCCTGACCCGTTCTGGCCTGCTCAGTACAGGTGTAGCGGTCTCGCCCAGCCGAGGAAGCGGGTGAAGAGCGCCGCAGGGTCGGGGCCGTCGTGCGGGTTGAGTAGGTACAGGTCGTGAGCCGCCTCGTGCAGCACCGTGCACAGGTAGATGCTCAGCCCGATCCGGTCGTGCGCGTACTCCTGCCGCAGAGCAAGTCGGGCGATGGGGCACGGCCAGGGCGCGGCGCAGACCCGGCAGAGCCAGAGTGGGCGCAGCGGCAGGTGCGGCCGGCAGGAGCGTGTGGTGAGCCCGCCCAGGGTGCTCCGGGGCATGGTGGGGTCCTCCTTTGGAGCTGAATCGTTCGTGACATCACCCCCCCGGCTCGCGCCGGCCGGCGTCGCGCTGGCCGCGCCGACGGTGCCGCGCTGCGCCGACTGCGCTGACCGCTCTGCGCTGCGTTGCTCCTGTCAAGATCGCGCTCGATCCTGGATGTAGTGGCCTTCGCGCGCCAGGAGACCACTGTTTCCAGGATCGAGCGCGATCTTGGTGGATGGTCGGCTTCGGTGGGGTTGGGACCGCCCGGCACGGGGGAGCGGGCGGTCCCGTGCGGCGCCGGCAGATCCCGGGGGACGGGGAGCGGTGCCGCACTTCACAGTCTGGTGATCAGGCGACTACGGTCGGAAGGGTTTGGCCGCGTCGTCATAGTCGCCCTGTTCTGGGTGGCACCGCCGCTGGCGGCCGGCTGGAAATGGTCGTCGGCGGGGTGGAGGGCGGGCACGGCATGGCCGATGGACAGATGACGGCGGCGGCGTTCCTGGTAGCGGAGCTGCGCCGGGCGCGGACTCGGCGCGGCTGGAGTCAGGACGAGCTGGCCAAGGCGGTCAACTACTCGGCGTCGATGGTCAGCGCCGTCGAGCTGGGCCAGCAGGTGCCCACCGCCAAGTACCTGGAACTCGTCGACCGGGCCCTCGACACCGGCGGCCTCTTCGGCCGCATGTCCACCGAACTGGTCAGCCTGGACAAGGCTCAGGTCTGGCTGCGCGGTTGGCGTGCGATCCTCGCGGAGGCGCGGGCGCTGCGATGGTTCGACCCGCTTCACGTCCCTGGCCTGCTGCAAACCGAAGACTATGCTCGCGCGATCTTCGAGTCGGACCGACTGCTCGATGCCGATGAGGTCGAGCGTCGGCTGACGGACCGAATGGACAGCCAGCGGGTCCTCTACGGGGATCGCCCGCCGCATGTGGTCGCGGTGCTTGACGAGTCGGTGCTGAGGCGACGCGTCGGCGGTCGGAAGGTCATGTGCGAGCAGTCTCTGCACCTGGCGCGCTTGGCGACCGAGCATCCGCGGGTTCAGCTCCATGTGGTGCCTCGCTCGGCCGAGGAGTATCCCGGCCTGAACGGGCCATTCATCCTTGCCACCGTGAACGACCATAGCGATCTTGCCTACCTCGGTGGCCAGATCGGCGGCCAGGAACTCGATCTACCTGCGGATCTGTTGCGTCTACAACGGACCTGGGAAGCTACCCTCGGGCAGGCGTTGCCACCGCAGGAGTCGATCGAGTTGCTGAGGGAAGTGGCAGAGTCGTGGAGTTGACCCGAGCCCGGTGGCGTAAGAGCAGCCGGAGTGGTTCCAACGACCAGTGCGTCGAGGTGGCTACGAATCTTGGGGAGGTGGTCGGGGTGCGAGACAGCAAGGACTCGGACGGGCCCGTGCTCGTTGTCGACGCGTACTCCTGGCGGCTCTTCGTGGTCGCGCCCCCGCGCTGACGCGACCGCCTCGCCCGCGACGGCGGTCGGGTTCTCCGCGCAACTGGCCCTGGTAAACGGGTCGACGGGGACTTGAGCGGGACGGATGATCCGGGCTATGGGTGACGATGGCGTGGGTGTGCCGGCGGGGACCGAGCGGCTGCGGTTGCGGCGGCTGACGATTGCCGACGTGGACGCGCTGGTCGAGTTGGACAGCGACCCCGAGGTGATGCGTTTTCTCACCGGTGGCGTCGCGACCCCGCCGGCGACCGTGCGGGGCGAGCAGTTGCCGAGGCTGCTGGCCCAGTACGACAGGCATCCCGGGCTGGGCCGGTGGGCAGCGCATGATCGGGCGTCCGGCGAGTTCCTGGGTTGGTTCGCGTTGGACCCGTCGGCGGACGGCACCGAGGCCGAGTTGGGCTATCGGCTGCGCCGCCCGACGTGGGGGCGAGGGCTGGCCACCGAGGGGGCGCGGGCGCTGGTCCGGTACGCCTTCGACGCCGTCGGGGTGCGCCGGGTCTGGGCCGAGACGATGACTGTCAACGAACGCTCCCGGCGGGTGATGGTGAAGGCCGGGTTGCACTACGTGCGGACCTTCCACCTCCAGTGGGATCACCCGATTCCGGGCACCGAGCAGGGCGAGGTGGAGTACGAGGTGCGGGCCGAGGAGTGGGCGACCATCGGTCAGGAGCGGCCGGCGGCCCGGCGGGCGCGGTAGGCGGTCACCGCGGCGCGGTTGCCGCAGCCGGCCTCGCAGAACCGCCGGGAGCGGTTGCGGGACAGGTCGACGACGACGTTGTCGCAGTCCGGGTATTCGCAGATCCGCAATCGGCTCAACTCGCCGCTACGGACCAGGTCGGCCATCGCCATGGCGGCCTCGACCGCGATCCGGGTCGCCAGCGGCGCGTCGCGGGGAACGGCGTGCAGGTGGTACGGCTCGTCGTCGTGCTCGATGAGCTGAGGCAGCGCCTTGTGTTCCAGAAGCAGGCCGTTGACCACAGCGACGATCTCGGGTGGTTCGGCGTGCCAGATGCGGCGCAGTTGGGGCCGCAGCTCCCGTACGGCGCGCAGCTCGGCCTCGGTGTGCTCGTGCCGGCCACTGTAGGAGTGGCGGATGAAGAACGCGTCCAGCGCCGCGATGTCGGGCAGCAACTCACCGTCCCGACCTGCGGTGTTGACCAGCGCCGCTGCGGCGATCAGCGAACATTCGGTGTCATGAGCGAATAGCAACTTGACTCCTGTCACGGCTCCCGCCTAGCGTCATCAGCACAAGGATAGTTTGCTCATGACACGGTGCCCATTGCGAGGAGCGCGACATGCACTCTCGACCTGCTGCCGGCGTCGGGTTGGCGCTGCTCGCCGCAGTCACCTTCGCCACCTCCGGAACCTTCGCCCGGTCGCTCATCGAGGCCGGCTGGTCAGCCGAGTCCGCTGTGATCGCCCGCGTCGGCGTGGCCGCCCTGGTGCTGGCGATCCCCGCCCTGCTGTCGCTGCGGGGCAAATGGGACGTGCTGCGAAGCAACGCCGCGACCATCGGGCTGTTCGGGCTCCTCGGGGTGGCGGTGGCCCAGGTGTGCTACTTCAACGCCGTGCGCTACCTGCCGGTCGGTGTCGCGCTGCTGCTGGAATACCTGGGCATCATCCTCGTCGTGGCCTGGATGTGGCTGCGGCACGGGCAGCCGCCCCGCCGACTCACCATCGCCGGGTCGGTGGCCGCGCTGGCCGGGCTGGCGTTCGTGCTCGACATCGCCGGCACCGCCGACTTCCACCCGGTGGGCGTGCTCTGGGGGCTCGGCGCGGCATTCGGCCTGGCCGGATACTTCGTGCTCGCCGGCCGCGTCGACCCCCGGCTGCCCTCGGTCGCCCTGGCCAGCGGTGGGATGGCAGTCGGTGCCGCCGTGCTGTTGCTCATCGGGCTGACCGGCCTGCTGCCACTGCACGCCACCTTCGGTGAGGTCACCTTCGCCGGGCAGCCCACCAGCTGGTTGGTGCCCATCGCCGGGCTGTCGCTGGTGGCCGCCGTCATCGCGTACCTCGCCGGCATCGCCGGCACCCGGATCCTCGGGCCCCGCCTGTCGTCGTTCGTCGGGCTGACCGAGGTGCTCTTCGCAGTGCTGATCGCGTGGTTGTTCCTGAACGAGCTGCCCACCGGCTGGCAGTTGTTCGGCGGTGCGCTGATCGTCGCCGGCGTTGCCCTGGTACGCCTCGACGAACTGCGGGGGTCGCCCTCGACGCCCGCGCCGGTCACGCCCGAGCCCGAGCTGGCGCTTGACGGTCGGTGAGGGTCCGCGGTCGATGTGCTCCCGATGGCCGGCCCGTTGCCGGCAGGCATTGAGTGCTGCGGGCCGAGTGCTCCCGACGGTCGGCGGTGGCGCCTCGCCGGGCCGGCCCGCGGTCGGTGTGGCTGAACCGACTCGGCCTGCCTCGCCCGTCCGGCTGCCCACCCGACGCCGAAGTATCCGGCATGGCCGAGCTGCCGGCCGCGCTCGCGAAACTGGGTGTCGACGCGGTAGGCGTGTAGGTCGAGCCGGCGGGCGTAAGTGTCTGTGCGGCCTGTGTCTGTGCGACCTGCGTCTGTGCAGCCTGTCTGTGTGGCCGGGGTGCGGCCCGAACTGGCGTGATTCACGGCCATAACGGGCGTTCATCTGGCGCGATGCGGATCGGTGTTGTGTGATGGCTGGCACGTCCCTCAACGAGAGGATCCGATGTGGTGAGCAAGCGCTTCACCGCCCGTACGGTCGCGACCGCGGCTGTGCTGGCACTTACGGCTACGGGGTTGGGTGTGCCGGCCAACGCCGCGCCGAGCGATTCCCGGACCTTCACCGTCGTCGCCGAGGATGGCGTCGCCATCGACACGGCCGTTGCCGCGATCCGGGCGGCTGGCGGCACTGTGGTGTCCCGGTCCGATGAGGTCGGCATGTTCCAGGTCAGCAGCGACCGGGCCGACTTCGCGGCCAGGGCGACCGCCGCGCCGACGTTGATCGGTGCCGCCGAGCAGAAGGCCATCGGCCGCAAGCCGAAGCTGGACCGGGTCGAGCAGGAGCACCTGCTGGCCGCTGCCGGTGCTCGTGCCGGTGCTGCCGGTGCTGCCAAGAAGGGCGCCAAGCTCGATCCGCTCGACGACAAGCTCTGGGGCCTGGAGATGATCCGGGCCGACAAGGCCCGCAAGATCGAGCCGGGCGACCGTCGGGTGACCGTCGGCGTGCTGGACACCGGCGTCGACGCCAGCAACCCGGACATCGCGCCGAACTTCAACTGGTCGCTGTCGCGCAACTTCGCGCCTGACCTGACCGACGTGGACGGCCCCTGCGAGGTGCCGAGCTGCCTCGACCCGGTCGGCACCGACGACGGCGGGCACGGCACCCACGTGGCCGGCACCATCGGCGCCGCGGCCAACGGCTTCGGACTCTCCGGCGTCGCCCCGAACGTCTCGCTGGTCGAGCTCAAGGGCGGCCAGGACTCCGGCTACTTCTTCCTCGACCCGGTCGTCAATGCTCTGGTCTACGCCGGCCGCTCCGGGATCGACGTGGTCAACATGTCGTTCTATGTCGACCCGTGGCTCTACAACTGCACCGCCAACCCGGCCGACTCCCCCGAGGACCAGGCCGAGCAGCGGGCCATCATCAAGGCGATGAAGCGGGCGCTGGCCTTCGCGCACAACAAGGGCGTGACCCTCGTCGGTGCGCTCGGCAACAACAACGAGGACCTGGGTGCACCGCGCACCGATGTCTCGAGCCCCGACTACGGCGCCGACCCGTACCCCCGACCGATCGACAACGAGAGCTGCTGGGACCTCCCCACCGAGGGCCCGCACGTGATCGGCGTGTCGTCGGTCGGCCCGTCCGGCAAGAAGTCGGACTTCTCCAACTACGGCACCGAGCAGATCTCGGTCGCCGCGCCGGGAGGCTGGTTCCGGGACGGCTTCGGCACCGACACCTTCCGTACCGACGCCAACATGATCCTCTCCTCGTACCCGAAGCACGTGCTTCAGGAGGAAGGATCGGTCGACGCCGACGGCAACATCGTCCCCGGCTTCGAGAACTCGGTCTTCAAGCAGTGCAAGGCCAACGGTGAGTGCGGCTACTACACGTACCTCCAGGGCACCTCGATGGCGTCCCCGCACGCCGCCGGTGTCGCCGCGCTGATCGTCAGCCGGTACGGCAAGGCGCAGGGTCGGAATGGTTTCGGGATGTCGCCGGACCAGGTCGAGCAGCACCTCTACCGCACGGCCGCCGAGCACGCGTGCCCGGAGCCGCGCCTCCAGCAGTACCGCAACGAGGGCCGGGACGAGACCTACGACGCGTACTGCGCCGGTGGGCTCAACTTCAACGGCTTCTACGGCTACGGGATCGTCGACGCCTACGCGGCGGTGAAGACCCCGCTCAAGCCGAACGCCCGCCCGTAGCGCACATCGCACTGCGGTGGCCCAACTGCCACCGTGCCCCGGGGCCCGGTCGACACGTCGTCGACCGGGCCTCGGGTCGTCCATGCCTGTTGTCACCGACCTTCGCCCGACGCCGTTCATGATTGACGCGGTTTGCTGGAAGGTGCGGTGTTGGTGCCTGGAGGATGGCGCGGTTTCCAGGAACCTGAGTTGATCCCGGTCATCTGGACGATCCCTGTCGCCAGCCGCGGCTGACCAGCGCGTCGCGTACCTCTCGAAGCACCGCTGGGAACTCACCGTGCAGCCGCCGACTGGTCACGTGCAGAACCAGCCAACCCGCGCCGACCAGTTGATTCAGCCGACGGCGATCGCGGTGCAGTTGCTCCACGCCGGAGTGCCACTTTCCGTCGTACTCCACCGCCACCCGATATTGCGGCCAGGCCAGATCGGGATGCAGAACAAGTCCGGTGGGCAGGCGCACCGGATGTTGAACCGCCGGGCGCGGCAGCCCGCCCAACACCAACCGGACGCGCAGCTGGGATTCTGGCGGAGACTCGGCTCCACCGTCGGCCAGGTCAAACACCCAGCGCGCTCGTCGGCCACCGGGGCGGTCAGCGTTGCGGGCAGCCATGGTACTCAGCGCGTCGCGGTCGGCAAGCCCTTGACCAAGTAGCGAGTCGACGATTGCGACCGCCCGGACCGGGTCGAGCCAGACAGCCGTCTCCCAGGCGGCCCGCCCGGGATCTGATCGGGGGATCGGGAGGTCTCGCTCCCTGGTCCTGGGCGGACTGGCCGCCGCCCATTCATCGCCCCGGCCGGCCACCACCAAGCCCTCTGCTCCGACGGACACGGCGGCCGGGCGGGACAGCTGTCGTGCTGGGCGTGGTGACCTTCCGCCGGCAGGTGGGCGGCCCACTCCCGTAGGTCGCGCTGCATCACGTGGACTTCCCGCGCTCGGGGGTCGTCCTGCGACCGGCATTCGTCCTGCGTCTGGCGGTCGTCCTGCGTCTGGCGGTCGTCCTGCGTCTGGCGGGTTTCCTGGGGTCGACGGACAGCTCGCCTCTGGCTGTCGACCTGCGTCTGGTGGTCGTCTTGTGCCTGCCGGTCGTCGCGTGGTTGACGCCGTCGGCTCAGCGGTCTCGCTCGCCGTGAGCGGGGTGATGGTGTTGACGTGCACGCGGAGGCCGCGCTGTGAGCCGACCCGTAACGATCGGGGTACGAGGACGTGCACGTCGTCGGTGAAGCTCGCGGCGTGTTGGACGCCGTGCAGGTAGGCGGCCGACGGACCGCCGACCACCACGCCGGGCGGTAGCCGGAGGAGGGCGGCGCGACACGCGAGGGCGTGGTCCCGATCCAACCGCGCATCGGCGTAGATGTCGTGGCGCAACCGCACCCAGGCAGAGTTGCGCAACTGATGTTCGGTGAGCAGGCCGCCTCGGACAGCGTCGGAGCCGCGGAAGACCTGCCAGGTCAGGGCATCGGGGCGATGTGGACGTGGGGGCATGCCACGCAGCCTGCCGACCACCGACTAACCACCGAAACCCCTGTGGACAACCGGGCCCGCGGGTGCCGCCGGCCCTGTGGACAACGACGAATCCGCCAGGCAATCGTGCTATGGCACCGGCCAGGGCGGCCGACCAATCGGCATCCGGGCCGCCGAGGGGCAGTGATCCACTCGCGTTCCTTGAAGTCGGGCGGTCGCTGGCTCTGGGACACCGCGACTTCCGTGAACCCGAGTTGATCAAGCCGGGACGGGGTGCGCGGCGGGGCGGCGCGGCGCGCGGCAGGGGCGGTGAGGGCGCGCGGCGGTCGGGGGTCAGCTGAGGGCGGTGGCGATCGCGCGGGCGGCGGCCAGCACCTCAGGGCCGATGGAGTCGACGTCCAGCGGGGCGAGCGCGACCACGCCGACGCTGGCCTCCAGGCCGGGTACGCCGAGCACCGGTGCGGCGACCCCGTACGCCCCGGCCTGCAACTCTCCGCTGCTACTGAGCGGCTCGGCCAACCCGGCGCGACCGGCAAGGATCGCCCGTCCGGCCGCCCCTCGCTCCAGCGGGTGTCGTGCTCCGGCCCGGTACGCGACGTGGAACGACGTCCAGCTTGGCTCGACCACGGCCAGGGCGACGCCCTCGCCACCTTCGACGACGGTCAGGTGCGCGGTCGCGCCGGCCTGCTCGGCGAGGCGGCGTAACGCGGGCAGCGCACCCTCGGCGAGCAGCGGCTGGGCCCTGCGGGCCAGATGCAGCAACCCGGCACCGAGACGCAGCCGACCGTCTCCGTCGCGACGCAGCATGCCGTGCCCGGTCAGCGCAGTGACCAGTCGGTAGACGGCGGCCCGGCCGATGCCGAGCCGATTCGCGGCCTCGGTGACGGTCAGACCGCCGGGGACCTCGGCGACCAGGTGTAGCAGCCGCAACCCCCGGTCCAGCGTCTGCGACGTCTCCCCGCCCCGCCCCGCAACCACATCGGCCGACCCTATGCCAGCCTCGGGCCGCCCGAGGGCGGCGTCGGCCGGCCGCACGCCAGCCTCGGGCCGTCCGTGGGCCGGGTCGGCCGGCCGCACGCCAGCCTCGGGCCGCCCGTGGGCCGCGTCGGCCGAGCTGGAGGCCCGTCCGCGGGCGGCGCCGGACCGCCCTTCACCTGCGCCGGCCGAGCCGAAGGTCGCGTCGGTCGGCACGGAAGCCCGGTGGAGGGCCGGGTCGGCGGGGGTGGTGGGGTTGGCTGGCGGGTCACCGGAGCCACCGGAGCGTGCGGTCGCATCCACGCCTGGCAGCGTACGACCCGGCACCGGCGGACCCGGACAGGCACGGACAGCTACCCTTGTACGGTGACGCTACGCCTGTATGACACCGCCACCCGATCGGTGCGGGACTTCGTCCCGCGGGAAGCCGGCAAGGTGGGGGTCTACCTGTGTGGTCTCACCCTTCAGGCTCCGCCGCACATCGGTCACCTTCGCTCCGGCGTCAACTATGACGTCCTGCGGCGTTGGCTGTTGGCCGCCGGCTACGAGGTCACCTTCATTCGCAACCTGACCGACATCGACGACAAGATCCTGGTCAAGGCCGGCGAGCAGGGTCGTCCGTTCTGGTCGATCGCGTACGCCAACGAGCTGCTGCTGGCCGAGTCGTACCGGTCGTTGAACGTGCTGGCGCCCACCTACGAGCCGCGCGCCACCGGGCACATCCCCGAGATGCACGAGCTGATCACGAAGTTGATCGCCGACGGGCACGCGTACCCGGCGAGTGACGGCTCCGGCGACGTCTACTTCGACGTGGCGTCCTGGCCGGCGTACGGGTCGCTGTCGGGTCAGTCTCCGGACGCCATGCAGTCCGCTGGGGACGCCCCGGATCGGGGCAAGCGGGATCCGCGCGACTTCGCGCTGTGGAAGGGTGCCAAACCGGACGAGCCGGCGGACGCGTACTGGCCTTCACCGTGGGGTCTGGGCCGTCCGGGTTGGCACATCGAGTGCTCGGCGATGTGCTGGCGCTACCTCGGCCCGGAGTTCGACATCCACGGCGGTGGCCTGGATCTGACGTTCCCGCACCACGAGAACGAGATCGCCCAGTCCCAGGCGGCCGGGTTGCCGTTCGCCCGCTACTGGGTGCACCACGGGCTGCTGAGCATCGGCGGGGCCAAGATGGGCAAGTCCGCCGGCAACGCGCTGGGCCTGGCGTACGTGGACTCGCTCGGGGTGCGGCCGGTGGAGCTGCGCTACTACTACGCCGCCGCGCACTACCGCTCGGTGATCGACTACTCGGAGGATTCGCTGCGCGACGCGGCCACCGCGTACCGGCGGATCGAGGGTTTCGTGCAGCGGGCCGCCGAGCGGGTCGGTGCCGGGCAGGTCGGTGAGCTGCCCGCCGGCTTCGTCGCGGCGATGGACGACGACCTCAACACGTCCGCCGCGCTGGCCGTGCTGCAACAGCACATTCGGGACGGCAACACCGCGCTGAGCGTCGGCGACGATGTGACCGTCCGCACCACGCTGGCCGTGGTGCGGGCAATGCTGGATATTCTCGGGATCGACCCCCTCGACCCGGCCTGGACCGGCGGCGGCCGATCGGACGATCTTCGTGCCGTGGTGGACTCCCTGATCGCGCTGGCCCTGGAGCAGCGTGCGCAGGCGCGGGGCCGCAAGGACTGGGCTGCCGCGGACGCCGTGCGTGACCAGCTCAAGCTGGCCGGCGTGGTGGTCGAGGACACCCCCCAGGGCCCCCGTTGGACTATTGGAGAGCAGGACTGATGGCCGGCAACTCGCAGCGCCGTGGCCGGCGACTGACGTCGAAGGCAGGCGCCCCCAAGGGCACCGGCGGCAAGAACAAGGACTCGTTGGCCGGGCGGGGTCGCACCCTGCCCGCGGACGAGCGGCCGTGGCACAAGGGCTACTCGGGCACCGAGAAGCTGCCCCAGCGCACCGCCTGGAAGCAGGACAAGGAGCGCCGCGCGGCGGCCGAGGAGGGGCGCGCCCCCAAGATCGGTCAGCCCGGCTCCAAGGACACCACCTGGGGCAGGGGCGGCGGTCGGGGCGTACCGGTGGGCCGGGGTGCTGCCACCGGCGGACGGGGCGGCAAGCCCACTGGGCGGTCCGGCCCCCGGGTCGCGCCGGGGCGCAAGTCCAACCCGTCCAAGGACACCCCGGAGCTGTTGGTCGGGCGTAACCCGGTGCTGGAGGCGCTGCGCGCCAACGTGCCGGCGACGGCGCTCTACACGGCCCAGGGCATCGACATGGACGACCGGGTCAACGAGATCATCCGGACCGCCGCCGACCGGGGCATCGCCAACCTGGAGATCAGCCGCGCCGAGTTGGACCGGATGACCGGCGGGGTGCTGCACCAGGGCGTCGGCCTGCAGGTGCCGCCCTTCGCGTACCAGCCGTTCGAGGACATGGTCGCCGCTGCCCTGGAGCAGCAGGCCCCGCTGCTGGTCGCGCTGGACGGTGTCACCGACCCGCGCAACCTGGGCGCCGTGATCCGTTCGGCTGCCGCGTTCGGCGCGCAGGGTGTCTTCGTACCCGAGCGTCGTGCCGCCGGGATCACCGCGACCGCCTGGCGGACCAGCGCCGGCGCGGCCGCTCGGGTGCCGGTCGCGCAGGTGACCAACCTGACCCGGTCGCTGAAGGCGTGCCGGGACGCCGGCTTCATGGTCGTCGGCCTGGACGCCGACGGCGACACCGACCTCTACAACCTGGAGGCCGCGGTCGGTCCGCTGGTGGTGGTGGTCGGTTCCGAGGGGCGCGGTCTTTCCCGCCTGGTCGGGGAGACCTGCGACCTGACCGTCAGCATCCCGATGATCTCCGAGGTCGAGTCGCTCAACGCCAGTGTGGCGGCGGCGGTCGCCCTGGCCGAGGTCGCCCGCCGGCGCTCCGTCGAGCTGTAGCGCACGTCGAACCAAGGCCCCCTCCCGCCGATCGCGGGAGGGGGCCTTCGTCGTCAGGCGCCGAGGCGGGCTGAAGAACCGTTTTCGGTACGACGAAGGGGCGGCCCGCCGAAGCGGACCGCCCCTGTCGGTACGGCGTTACGTCAGATCCGGCCACCGGTGGCGGCGTGGAAGACGTGGCTGCGACCGGCAACCGGCTTGACGAACACGGTGTCACCCATGTTCGGCATGTTGCGCCGGTCGGTGCGGACGACGAAGCGCTCCGAGTTGCCACCCAGAGCGGCGTGGCCGTAGACGTTGGCGTCCGAGCCGAGGTCCTCGACCAGCTCGACAACCACCGGCATGCCGCCCTCGGTCGGGCTGACCAGCTCGCAGTCCTCCGGACGGAAGCCCACGGTGACCTTGCCGTCGCCACCCTCGGCGCGGGCCGCCTCGACCTGCTCGCGGGTGAGCGGGATCTGCAGCTCGGCGAACTCGGCGCCCCGCTCGTTCAGCGGAACGGTCTTGATGTTCATGGCGGGCGAGCCCATGAAGCCGGCGACGAACACGTTGGCCGGGGTGTCGTAGAGCGCCCGCGGGGTGTCCACCTGCTGGAGAACACCGTCGAGCAGCACCGCGACCCGGTGACCCATGGTCATGGCCTCGACCTGGTCGTGCGTGACGTAGACAGTGGTGACGCCCAGCTTGGCCTGCAGGGACGCGATCTGGGTACGGGTCTGCACGCGGAGCTTGGCGTCGAGGTTCGACAGCGGCTCGTCCATGAGGAAGACCTGCGGCTCGCGGACGATCGCCCGGCCCATCGCGACACGCTGACGCTGACCACCGGAGAGCGCCTTCGGCTTACGGCTGAGGTACTCCTCCAGCTGGAGCAGCCCGGCCGCCTCCTTGACCCGCCGGTCGATCTCCGACTTGGAGGTCTTGCGGAGCTTGAGGGCGAACGCCATGTTCTCGTACACCGTCATGTGCGGGTAGAGGGCGTAGTTCTGGAAGACCATCGCGATGTCGCGGGCCTTCGGGGGAAGGTGAGTGACGTCACGCTGGTCGATGTAGATCGAACCGGCGTCCACGTCCTCCAGGCCGGCGAGCATCCGCAGGCTGGTGGACTTACCGCAACCGGAGGGGCCGACCAGGACGAGGAACTCCCCGTCGCCGATCTCAAGGTCCAGCTCGTTGACGGCGGGACGCTCTTGGCCCGGGTAGACCCGGGATGCCTTGGAATAGGTGACCGTAGCCATGGTGAAGCGCTTCCTTTCACCGGCAGGAACGTGCCGGACGATCCGAGTGAAGGAGCAACCGGCACGTGTCCGTGCCGGTCATCGGACGGCGCTCGGTCGCGGGGGCGCCCGGTCGTCGTCCGTGTGTGAACCGTAAACGCGTTTCCCCCTGCTGCCAAGGCGGGGGGACGCCCAGCCCACCAGTCGGGCTACGCATTCCGGTCACTCGGGCACGGTCAGACATCAATCGACGCCGTGGCAAACGAGTCTGCGTCGGGTTGTTGACGATTCCCGTGCTCGGGAGGCCTCGCGATCGGGATTACCGGAGATCAGTCGCTATGCTGACCTCGACACGCGCGCCCCTGTAGCTCAGCTGGCCAGAGCACTCGCCTTGTAAGCGAGATGTCGCCGGTTCGATCCCGGCCGGGGGCTCCAATTACATCAGACCTTTCCGATCGGCGCTGCTGTGCCTCTGCCGGTTGCCCCGAGGGCAACCGGACCTCGACCAAGTTCGCTATCGTGCCTCCGTCCCGCCATCAGGCGGCGGTCAACGGGGGAATCACAATGAGACAGAGCACCACTCTGCTCGTGCTGGCTCTGACCAGCGGTCTGCTCTTTGCTGCCGGCTGCACTCCGACGACTGAGCCCACGTCCACCGACGAACCGGTTCAGGCCACCGCCACCGCCACGGCCGCGCCGTCCCCGACGCCCGACGTCCGCGCTGAGCTGGTCGCGGCATTGCAGCGGTCGCATGGGGCTGCCCACCGGTACGCAGTGCGCGGCAACCTGCCCGAAGGGCAGAACGTCATTGGCACGGGTGCCTTCGACCCGAAGAAGCGCCGTTTCCAGACCACGGTCTCGGTCACCGGCGGGAAGTACCCGTCGGCGGGGAGCCGGATCGTGATTGGCAACGACAGTTACGTGCGGCCGTCCGACGAGAAGGACTGGGTGCACGTCGATCTGAAGCGAGTGAAGCGCGACGACCCCTTCCTCCGCTTCGACTGGGTCGACCCGACCGGACTGAAGGCGTTCACCTCGTCGATCGCCTCGGTGGACCGCGTCGACCCGCACACCTACACGGGCCGTTTCGACCCCACCGGCAAGGACGCCAGATCGTTCCTCCCCGTGGGTGCACCGAGCATCGTCTCGATCGGCATACGTCTGTCGCCGTTCACGATCACCACCAACGACAAGGGTTGGGTCACCTCGATCAAGGTGGAGCTGAGCCCCAGCGAAGGCCCGAAACTGACGCTGACCACCACCATGAAGGATCACGGAAAGTCCTTGAAGATCAACGAGCCGGCACGCGCTGGTGAGGCCGCCGACTTCTACTACCGCAAGTGACAGCTCGGCCGTACTGGTCCGATCGGACGACGCGGTGCCCGACGGTAACCTGGGGCCGGAGCAGCGCGGAGCGGGTCGGGGGCAGATGAGTCGGGCGGTGGAGGAGTCGAACCGGGCGATGCTGCGCGCCCGGGACGCGATGGACCGGGCGTACGCCGAGCCTCTGGACATCCCCGCGTTGGCCCGGATCGCGCACGTCTCGCAGGCGCACTTCATCCGTACCTTCCGGGCCACCTTCGGTGAGACCCCGCACCGCTACCTGCAACGCCGCCGGGTGGAGCGGGCGATGTCGTTGCTGAGGGAGACCGACCGGGACGTCACGGACATCTGTTACGCCGTCGGCTTTGGCAGCCTGGGCACGTTCAGCCGGACGTTCCGGCAGATCGTCGGGGAGTCGCCCTCGGATTTCCGGCGTCAGCGCGTCGCGCCGGCCAACGTGCCGTCGTGCTTCACCAAAGCCTGGACCCGACCAAGCAGTTTTGGATAAGCAGCAGGTCAGAGGCTGCGTCTAGCGTCATGGGCATGACGATGAACGCGATCAGCCGCTCCCAGATCTACGTCCTCGACCAGGACGCCGCGCTTGACTTCTACGTCAACAAGCTCGGCATGGAGGTCAACACCGACCAGGACCTCGGCTTCATGCGGTGGCTCACTGTCAACCTGCCCGGCGACCCGGAGCGCGAGATCCTGTTGGAGAAGCCCGGCCCGCCCGCGCTGGACCCGGCCACCGCCGAGCAGGTCCGGGAGCTGCTCACCAAGGGTGCCCTCGGCGGGTACCTCTTCATGACCACTGACGACGCCCGCAAGACGCACGAGGACCTTGTGGCGAAGGGCGTCGAGATCACGGACGAGCCGACCGAGCGCCCGTACGGGATCGACTTCGGCATCCGGGACCCGTTCGGCAACCGGATCCGCATCGGCCAGATGTTCCCCCGGGCGTAGAGGGCGTGCGATCAGCCGGGCCGCGGCGTTAGGACCGGGAGGTACGGGGTCGAACTCGTACCTCCCGGTGTGTTGAGGTGGGGATCATGGTGACCCGACTGCTGTACCTGACCCGACACGCCGAGCAGGATCTCTCCGAGCCGAGTGGGCCGGACGCCGGCGAACCGGATACCGGCCTGTCGGAGCGCGGCCGGCGGCAGGCCACCCTGCTGGGCGAACGCCTGGGGGCCCGGCGGTTCGCCGCCGTCCACCACGGGCCGCTGCGCCGGGCCGCGCAGACCGCCGAGCTGGTCGCCAAGTCGCTGCCCGACGTTCCGGTGTACGAGACGGAGTTGGCCGGCGACCACCTCCCACACGACACGGACCCGGCTGGGCTGCCGCCCGCGTACGCCGAGTTCCTGACGCAGTTCTCGGCGGCTGAGCGGGCCGACGGGCCGCGAGTGACGGCGGACGCGGTGCGACGGTTCGCCGGCCCGGTCGCCGAGGGTCCCGCCGGCGGCGAACCGGTCCGCGAGCTGGTCGTGACGCACAGTTTCCTGATCGCCTGGCTGGTGCGGCACGCCCTCGACGCGCCGGAGTGGCGCTGGCTGGGCTTGAACGCGCACAACGCGGGGCTGACCGTCATCCGGTACAGCGCGGCCGGCCCGCCGAATCTGATCGCCGTCAACGACGTGGCCCACCTGCCGCCGGAGCTGCGGGGCACCGGCCTGCCCCCGGACTATCTGACGTAGGACGCGGTGGTCCGCAGCAGCAGCTTGACCACCGCCTGGGTGGCAGGCGGTGGCGGCCCGTCGGTCGGGCAGTCGACGTACGCGGTGTCGTTGCTGGCCACGGTGAGGCGGTAGTTCATCACGTCCGCGCAGTTGGTCGCGGTGGTGGGTCGCTGCGCCTCGCTGACGAGCCGGGGGTCGGCGGTCAGGCCCGCGAGGGTGGCCTGATCGGCAGGTGAGAGCCGGCCGTTGCGCCGACTGCCGGCCCGGTCCGTCACGGTCCACCTACCGTCCGGCTCGACCGCGATGGAGTCACCGCGCCCGGCGAAGCCGCCGGAGATTCGCAACGTCACTCGGGGGGCCGCAGCGCTGGCCCCGGCGCTTGCCGTGGGGGCGGCGGTCGGGGGCGGAGCGCCGGTGGTCGGAGTGGACAGGTTCGTGCCGGGGCTGTTCGGCGGCTGGTCAGGGATGCTCCCGGCCCGGTCAGCGCTGGTGCAGCCGGTCAGGAGCGCGCCCAGTAGGGCGAACGTGACGCCGGCTGTCGAGGCGGGTCTCATGTCCGTCGGACGGGCTGGGGCAGGTACTGGTTCCCTCGTCAAGCCACTCATCCGAACGGTCAATCTAGATGCCTGACATCGGTTCAGGCCTTCTCTTTTCTTCTACACATAGCTATATGTACATGCGTGACTACCTCCGTCACATCCTTCTCCTCTCAGGAGCGCACGTGAAAAGAGCTCTTGCCGCCGTCAGCGCAGTGCTGCTCACCAGCGGCCTGCTGACCTGCGTCGTCACCCCGGCGCACGCGGCCCCGCCCACCTCTCCCGCGCCGGACGCCTCCGCCGCGGCCCGAGCGGCAACCGTCCTACGAGCGAACCCCGGCGCCGTCCAGGGTTCGAGCGCCGAGTCCTACCAGGTGCGCAGCACCAAGGTGGACCCCAGCGGCGCGGCCCACACCCGCTACACCAGGACCTACCAGGGCCTGCGGGTGTACGGCGGTGACTTCGTCATCCACACCGCGCCGAACGGCACGTACGCCGGCAGTTCGGTCGGGTTGGCCGCGCCGCTGACCCTCGCCACCTCGGCCAGGACCACCGCGGCGGCCGCGAAGAAGGCCGCCAGCGCCCGGTTCGCCGGTAAGGCCGAGGCGGTGGGCACGCCGGAACTGTTCGTGGACGCCAGTTCCGGGCAGGGTCGACTGGCCTGGGAGACCGTGGTCAGCGGTTGGCAGCCCGACGGACAGACCCCGTCCCGGCTGCACGTGATCAGCGACGCCACCACCGGCGCGACAGTCGGGTCGTACGACGAGATCGAGTCGGTCACCGGCAGCGGCCAGGGCATCTACACCGGCGCGGTCAGCATCGACACGACGCTCTCCGGCAGCACGTACCAGATGATCGACCCGGTGCGCGGCAACGGCCGCACCTGTGACATGAACAACGGCACGTCGAGCTGCACCACCTTCACCGACGCCGACAACGCCTGGGGCACCGGAGCCACCTCCAGTCGGCAGTCCGCCGCGGTGGACGCGCACTTCGGCGCCGCCAAGACGTTCGACTACTTCAAGAACACGCACGGCCGTAACGGCATCTTCGGCAACGGCAGCGGCGTGCCGAGCCGGGTGCACTACGGCAACAACTACGTCAACGCCTTCTGGGACGGCGCCCAGATGACCTACGGTGACGGCTCGGGCAACTCCCGCCCCCTGGTCTCGCTGGACGTGGCTGGGCACGAGATGAGCCACGGTGTCACCGAGGCGCTGGCCGGCCTGGTCTACTCCGGCGAATCCGGCGGCCTCAACGAGGCCACCAGCGACATCTTCGGCAACATGGTGGAGTTCTACGCCGCCGCGCCGAGCGACCCGGGCGACTACCAGGTCGGTGAGAAGATCAACATCAACAACAACGGCACGCCGCTGCGCTACATGTACAACCCGTCGCTGGACGGCTCGTCCGACAGTTGCTGGTCCACCAGCACCAAGAACAAGGACGTGCACTACTCCTCCGGCGTGGCCAACCACTTCTTCTTCAACCTGGCCGAGGGCACCGGCGCTACCTCGTACGGCACCTCCCCGGTCTGCGGTTCCGCCCCCGCGGTGACCGGCATCGGCCGGGCCAAGGCCGAGAAGATCTGGTACCGGGCGCTTGACGTCTACTTCACCTCCAACACGTCGTACGTCAGCACCAGCAACCCGGCGAACACCGCCCGCGCCTACAGCCTGCGGGCGGCCACCGACCTGTACGGCAGCTGCTCCACCGAGTACAAGGCCGTGCAGGCAGCCTGGACCGCGGTGAACGTGGCCGGCAGCGACTCCGCCTGCTCGACCGGCAACGACTTCTCGGTGTCGCTCTCGCCGACCGCCGGTTCGGTCAACCCGGGCAGCTCCGCCGCCACCACCGTGTCGACCGCCACCACGAGTGGCTCGGCGCAGACGGTGACGTTCTCCGCGTCCGGCCTGCCCAGCGGGGCGAGCGCCGCGTTCAGCCCCGCCTCCGTGACCTCCGGCGGCTCGTCCACCCTCACCATCAGCACCTCGGCGAGCACCCCGGCCGGCACCTACTCGATCACCGTGAACGGAGCGGGCGCGGTCACCCGCAGCGCCACCTACACGTTGACCGTGAACGGCACCGGTGGCGGCTGCACCGCGCCGGGTCAGAAGCTGGCCAACCCGGGCTTCGAATCCGGGGCCACCGGCTGGTCGGCCAGCTCCGGGGTGATCACCAGCTCCAGCAGCCAGGCAGCCCGCACCGGGTCGTGGAAGGCGTGGCTGAACGGGTACGGCAGCACCCGTACCGAGACGCTCGCCCAGTCGGTGAGCCTGCCGGCCGGCTGCGCGTCGTACGCCCTCAGCTTCTGGTTGCACATCGACTCCGCCGAGACCACCAGCAGCGTCGCCTACGACAAGCTCACCGTGCAGGTGCTCAACTCGAGCGGAACCGTTCTGGCCACCCTGGCGACCTACTCGAACCTGAACAAGGCCACCGGCTACAGCCAGAAGTCCTTCTCGCTGGCGTCGTACGCCGGTCAGACCGTCAGCCTGAAGTTCACGGGCGTGGAGGACTCCTCGCTCCAGACGTCGTTCGTGGTCGACGACACCGCGATCAACGTCTCCTGACCTGACGGCTCACGCGCGGGCCCGACGGCCACCCCTCACGGTGGTCGTCGGGCTCGCGTCGTTATGGTCGCGGCAGCGGGGCGACGACGCTGGCGGGCAGATCGGTGGCGCCGCACAGGTGACGCCGGGAAGGAGCGGACGTGTCGGACGCGGAGTTGACAGTCGAGGTGACCGGGCCGGTCGCCACCGTGGTGATGCACAACCCGGCCCGGCGCAACGCCATGACCGCGGCCATGTGGCGTCAGCTCCCCGAACTGCTCGACCGGCTGGAGCCCGACCCGGCCGTACGGTCGTTGGTGCTCACCGGTGCCGGCGCCGCCTTCTGCGCGGGCGCGGACCTCGGTGACCTGGCCGAGTTGCTGGACGCCGGTGACGCCAGCATCGCGGTCGCCGCCGAGGAACGGCTGGCCCGGTTCGCCAAGCCGACGATCGCGGCCATCCGGGGTGCCTGCGTCGGCGGTGGGGCACAACTCGCGGTTGCCTGCGATCTGCGGATCGCCGCCGACGACGCCCGTTTCGGCGTACCGCCGGCCCGGCTCGGGCTTGTCTATCCGGCGCCGACGACACGCCGGCTAGCCCGGCTCGTTGGCCCGTCCGCCGCCAAACACCTGCTGTTCACCGCCGAGCTGATCGACGCCGAGCGCGCCCTGCGGATCGGCCTGGTCGACGAACTGCTACCGGTCGACCGGCTCGCCGCACGGGTGGACGAGCTGACCGCGACGATCGCCATGCGGTCCCCGCTGAGCATCGCCGCCGCCAAGGAGATCATCGACGATCGCGCCGAGCCCGCGCGGATCGCCTGGTGGCACCGGAAGGTGACGACGACCGGCGAGGCCCGGGAAGGGGTCGCGGCGGTGACCGAGCGGCGTACGCCCCGCTTCGCCTGGCAGCCACCGACCGACGCCTGAGTCGGCAGGGTTTCCGCCGCCGCCGTCGATGGGTAGATCCCGCTCCACGCGGTGATCGGGGGACCACTATGGACGAGACGGCGACGAATCCGGACCGGAACGACCGGCGACTTCGTCTGATTCTTGGTTTCGTGCTGCTGCCCGCAGTGGTCGGCGCGCTCGCGGTCAGTGTCGCGATGGGTGGCCAGAACACCGGCATCTTCGATGGTGACCCGCCGGGCTGGGCCAGTAACCTGGGACTCGTCCTGGTGATCCTCGGAGTCATCGTCGAGGTGGCCGCAGCCGTCTGGGTCGTACGCACCGGCCGCTACCGATCGGCACGACACTCGCCCCTGGTCGGGCTCAGTTGGTCGCGCCGTCGTCGGCTGGATCGGCAGGTTCGACGCGACGCACCGGAGGCCGATGAAGACCCGGGTCTGCTCGTGGAAACCGCCAAACAGTTCGTCAATCAACGGTACTTTGCGGTGCTGTGTGCCGGTTTGCTGATGACGACCGTCGGTCAGGTCTTCGTGGGGTTCGCGCCGTTCCACGCGATGATCGGCGGGTTGCTGCTGGTGCTCTGGGTGGTGCTGATCGTGTCGATCGTCCGCAACGCCCGTCGGGGCGAGGCGTTCCTGCGCGCCCACCCGGATCTGCGCGGACGGTAGCCGCAACCTGCTCCCACCCATCGCAACATCTCGATCCCGGGTATCCGCGACCCAGGTCGGTACGGCAGGCTGTCCGTCGTGCAGCGTGATCAGTTGCTTGCGGGCCGCTACCGGCTCCTCGAGCGCCTCGGCAGTGGCGGCATGTCGGCGGTGCATCGGGCGTACGACGAGGTGCTCGAACGGGACGTGGCGGTGAAGGTGCTGGTCGCCTCGGACACCGACGCCCGGCAGCGGATCCGGGGCGAGGCCAAGGCCGCGGCTCGGCTGTCGCACCCGCACGTCACCAGCGTCTACGACTACGGCGAGTCGGTGGTGGACGGTGCCGAGGTCCCGTTCGTGGTGATGGAGTTGCTCGGCGGTCACACAGTGGAGCGCCGGTTGGTGGTCGGGCCGTTGCCCCCGCGCGCCGGTCTGCGGGTGTGTGCCGAGGTGGCTTCGGCGCTCGCCGCAGCGCACGACCAGGGGCTGGTACACCGCGACATCAAGCCGGCCAACGTGATGCTCACGCCGACCGGTGCGAAGGTGCTCGACTTCGGGATCGCGGCAGCCGTCGGCGCGCCGGAGATCGACTTCGAGGGGCGGCTGATGGGCACGCCGGCGTACCTGGCGCCGGAGCGGTTGCAGGCTGGCGAGGTGCGGCCGGCCAGCGACGTGTACGCCCTCGGCCTGCTGCTGTACCGGGTGCTCACCGGCCGGTTGCCGTGGCCCGCCGAGGCGCAGACCCGGATGGTCCGTTCGCACACGCCCGTCGAACCGGACCCGCTGCCCGCGATCGACGGCGTGCCGCCCGAGGTGCACCGGCTCTACCGCTGGTGCCTGGCCGCCGACCCCGCCGATCGGCCACCGGCCACCGACGCGGCCCGCATACTGCTCGCCGCCGCCAGCGGGGCCGCCCCCGAGGCCGCTGCCGTCGCCGCCCAACCGGCGGCCGACGTAACCAAGCAGACCGGCCCTACCAGCACCGAGCAGACCAGCACCGAGCAGACCAGCACCGAACAGAACGACACCGAGCAGGCCGGCACTGAGCAGACCAGCCCCGAGCTGGCCGGCACGGAGCAGACCGGCACCGGGCCGACCAGAGCCAGGCCCGAGGGTGCCCGAACGACGGGTGACTCGGCGGTGCGGACGAGGCGCGGGCCGTGGCGTCGGGGGCGAGCCATTCTGACGGTCGGCGGGGCTGTGATCGCCGCCGTGGCGCTCGCCGGGCCGCTCGGTGACTTCAGCAATCGACAGGGACAGAGCGCCGCGCCGACCAGCAGCGGCCCCGGCACCACCACCGTGGGGATGCCGCGCACCGACGACCCGACCGACGCGGCCGATGCCGGACCGGCCGCCGTACCGACGACCAGGAAAAGCTCGGCCGCCACCCGGACCAGCTCTCCGGCCGCTCCGGGCGTGACGACAGCGGTCCCGGGCCCGACGACCACCACCGCCGGACCGCCCCCGACCCCGGCCGCGCCGACCCCGACACCTGGCGTCGGCGTACCGGTCGACGCGCTCGGCGGGACGGTCACCGCCCGCTGCGTGGGGAAGTCGGTCGAGGTGCTCACCGTGGCACCCGCACCCGGCTTCCGAGCCGAGGGGTACGACCCGGGGCCGGCACAGCAGATCGTGGTCGAGCTGACCTCCCCGGAGCACCGCAGCGAGATCAGGGTTCAGTGCCCCAGCGGCCAGTTGAGGCCGAAGGTCAAGGAACGCGCCGCCTGATCGGGGGCCGGCGGGTGCCGCGCCCGGGTCGTACCCGGGACGCGGCCCCCCGTTCCCGCCGGCCGGTCCGTCACCGCCCGGCCAACGCCGCCCAGCCCGGGTTCACCGGCTCCCGGCGCAGCGGCATGCCCGCCTCCGCCGGCGTCCGGTCCCCCTTGCGCTGGTTGCAGGCGTAGCAGGCGGCGGTGGTGTTCCGCCAGTTGTTCCGGCCGCCGCGCGAGCGGGGCAGGATGTGGTCGATGGTGGAGGCCGGGCCGCCGCAGTACGCGCAGCACCTGTCGTCGCGGCGCAGCACACCGGCCCGCGACCAGGCCGGCCCGGAGCTGAACCTCCACCGGGTGACGACGAAGCGGACCAGCCGCACCACCCGGGGCATCGGGAAGACCCCGATCACCCGGTCCGGCTCGGCCTCGTGGATCTCGGCCACCCGACGGCAGAGCATGCGGACGGCGTGTTGGACGGTGACCCGGTGCAGCGGGCCGAGGTCGGCGTTGATGACGAGGACGGCATCCACCGGGACTCCTTTCCACATGGTGACGGACAGCAGGAAGCCGCCCGGTCCGGTTGGCGGACGGGGCGGCTCAGCGCGTCAGGACACGCGTCAGTCGGGCCGGCCCGCCCGGGGACCTTCCGCTCGGCAACCGTCACCGGGCAGCGTCGACAGCACGATGCTGATGTGCCACATCGTCATGAGCTGCTCCCGCGGTGGTGGTTGACCTTGCGCGCTCACGGTAGGTCGACCCGGGAGACACGGGCAACGTATTTCGATCGGCCGGCCCCGTCGGGACGCCGCTGGCGGCGGGTGCGGGGAACCGCTTTGGCCGAGACCTGGGCGGTGGTCAGCGGTCGGTTCAGCCGCAGTGCCATCCGTGCGGTGAGTTCGCTGTCCAGCAGCGGCCGGTTGACCTCACCGGCGACGGACAGCGCGGGCCCGGAGACCGACCGCCAGATCGCCGCCAGCCCGGCGCCGAGGCCCACCAGGGCCACTGTGGCCCGGGTGGTCGGTGAGCCGGCGGCCGCGGCGGCACTCACCCCGACGACCGCGAAGAGCACGAGCAGCAGGGGTACGAGCACCGGCCAGAAGATGCCTCGGGCCGCCTGCGCCACCAGTCGCCGGTCTCGAATGATCAGGTTCCGGGCGATCACCGCGTAGTCCTCCTCGTCGAGCAGGTCGCGCGGGTGCAGGCCGCCGGTGAGCACGTCGCGCCAGAGGTCGCCCTGGCCGCGCAGCGCCCGGCTGAGGGTGGCGGGCGTCGGCTCGGTCGGATCCCCGTGACCGGCGCGGTCGACAGCGCTCGCCCAGGCGGCCAGTGAGCGGCGCACCACAGCGGCCGAGTACGGCGGCAGCACGCTGGCCAACTCGTCCAGCCACCGGCTGATCTGGACCTGCCGGCCGCCGAACTGCCGCAGCAACTGCGTGACGTCGCCGGCTCGGACGGTGTCGGCCACTGACCGGCCCAGTCGGTAGGCCAGCCCGACCCGGTGGTTGGCGGCCATCGCCCAGCGCAGCACCTCAACGTTGAGGTCGTCGAGGGCGAGCAGCAGCGGCACCGGGTCGGCGGGGTCGGGCTGGCCCAGGTCGGGGAGCAGGGCGCGGGCGGCCGACGTGTCGGGTACCGGCCCGGTGTGCCGGGTGAGGTCGGCGATCTGGGCCAGGGCGACGTCCACCCCGTCGAGGTACATCCGCATCCGACGGTGGGCGGACATCTCGGTGAGGTTGGAGAGTTTGGCCGGCGGTACGGCCGGGCGGGCCTCGACGAAGGCGCTGGGCTCCGCGTGCTGCCCGTGGTGGTAGGCGTCCGCCATCCACCAGCCCAGCCGGAGCGCGGTGACGATGCAGGCGCGCTCGTCGCGGATCAGCGGGTACGCGTCGTCGCGGCCGATCTCGTCCGTCGACGAGCCGTTCTCCGCGCCGGCGCGGTGCAGTGGTGACATCTCCCGCTGCCCTCCCGCCCGGCCGATCGACGGTTGATCATTCGAGCGTACGGCAGCGTACCGTGGCTTATGTCATGTTTTGTCGATTTGGCTTCGTGCGGCCGGCCAGCAGACCACGCGGTCGGATCGAGAGCACCGGCTCGGCCGCGCCACCCTCGGCGCGCAGGATGTGGTTCGCGGCGATGATCCCGGTCGCGGCCGAGCGTTCCATCAACGCGCTCGGGAAGTCCGTGGCGATGCCGTCACCCGCCAGGTAGAGGCCGGTCGCGTCGGTGCGTACCCCCGGTCGCCAGGCGTGGCTGCCCGGCGTGAAAGCCGGCGCCTGCGCCTCCACCCGGGCCCGCAGCTCGCGGACCCGCAGGTCGCCGGCCTCCGGCCAGAGCGCGACCAGCTCGCGGCGCATCCGCTCGGCCAGCTCCTCGGCCGGCACGCCGGGCTCGCAGGCGTACGCGTGCAGCTCGACGACGGAGCCGCCGGTCTGCTGCGCCCAGCGCCGCGACTCGTTCTCCAGCCGGTGGTAGAGCGTCACCGAGTCCAGAGTGGGCTGACGGGACACGCCGCTGAACACCGCCCGCTCGGCGCCCACGTCCCCGTCACACCAGTACCGCGCCACCGCGTACGGCGGGCCCGGGGTGCCGAAGGCCGGCATCCGTGCCGCCAGCTCGGGTGCCTGCTCCGCCAGGTCCGGGGAGGCCGCCACCAGCGCGGCGAGCGCCGGCGGGTCGACGGCGAGCACGACGTGACCCGCCGGATGGCTGCCGCCGTCGGTGGTCGTCACCCGCCACCCTTCGGCGTCGCGGTGCACCCCCGTGGCGCCGCAGCCGGTGAGGACCCGGCCACCGTGCTTCTCCACGTGCCGGGTCAGCGGCTCCCAGATCGCCGTGGCGTAGTCCTCGTCGGGGCAGTCGAAGGCCAACCCCTCCGGGTTGCCGAGCAGATAGAAGTGGAACTGGGCGACCATCTCGGCGGCCGACATCTCCGCCTCATGGTTGAAGAACGAGTGCGAGAAGACCTCGAACAGCATCGCCCGAGCCCGGTCCGGCAGTCGCAGCGACGCCAGCAACTCGTCGGCTGTGGTGTCGTCCAGGTCCGCGTAGGTGCGCACCGGGTCATAGCTGAGCAGCGGCAGCGCCGCGTCCCGGTCCATCAGTCGCAGGTCGGCCAGGCGCAGGCTGGGGCTGCGCAGCAGCAGCGCCAGCAGGTTCGCCGGTGGCGCGGGCGGCAACCTGCCGAACTCCTCGGTCGGCCACTGCTCGCTGAGAATCGGGTAGCCCGGAATCGGCTTGAGGAAACCCAGGTCACTGTCGATCCGGCGGAGGATGGACCGCCAGTTGTAGTACTGCCGGAAGAACGCGTGGAAGCCGTGCTCGTTCTGCTGGCTGCCGTCGGCGAGCGCCTCCGGCCAGGCGCCCAGCCGACCACCGAGGGTGGGTGCCGCCTCCAGCACCGTGACCGCCACACCCCGCTCGGCCAACACCACCGCCGCCGACATCCCGGCGATGCCGCCACCCACCACCAGCGCCGTGGTCGGTCGCGGCACCCGGTCGGCGCCACCACCGCCCGGGTCCACCTGGTGCTGCCGTACGCCGATCAGCCGACCTACCACTTGCGACAGCGCCATGGGCCCAGTCTGCCCCACCTCGGCTCAGTCGGCTGGCAAGCAACGGCGGGGACGGTCGGAGGCCGGCCAGACGTACTCCAGGTCCTCCGGCACGCCGTCGCCGAACAGCGGGCGGTAGTGCGCCGGGTCCTTGCGCAGCAGCGACGAGCGGTGACTGAGGTGCAGGTCGTCGCGGCCCAGCCACGGTGGCAGCTCACCCGCTCGGGCCAGCTCGTCCTGGGTGCGTACCACGCCGGCCCCGCAGGCGTCGGCGAGGTCGACGGTCATCGTGGTGGCGCAGGTGTCGGCCCGCCCCGGTTCGGTCCAGACCGCGCACATGTCCAGCCCATAGCGGACGAGCGCCTCCTCGTACCCGGCCCACATCTTCACGGCCGGGTGGTTGCGCCAGCCGTACCCGGGTCGGGTGAGCCCGCGCAGCACCTGGATGGCCTCCACCCGCTGCTTGCCGAGCCGCTTCTGGTCCAGCGTGCGGGCGCTGGCCAGGAAGCCCGGGTACGGGAGGAACGTCTGCATGCCGCTGCTCTACCCGTCGCCGGGGCGGACATACCTGGGCCCGGGATGATCCGGACGGGGTCGCCCAGGGTGGCAGTGCTGATTACGATCCGGGCATGGCGGAGCCGTGGCGGGACCGGGCGCGACGGGCGGTCGAGTGGAACTGGCGACTGAGGTCCGTCGGTGATCCCCGCCCGCACTACGTGATCTGTGGCAAGGACGCGCTCGCCTACTACGTGGCCCGGGCGATGCTCGAATCCGAGCTGCCGGTCGGTGGGGCCCGGGTGACAGTCGTGGTGCCGGAGCGTTACCGCAGCAACGGGCCGGACGTGGCCGGGCTGCGCGGGGTCCGCGTGGTCCGCTCGGACCGGCTTGACGTGGCCACCTTCGAGGCCGCCGGCCTGGCCGGCGCGACCGGGCTGGCCCTGTTGCACCAGGACGACGTGGGCAACCTGCACGCCGCGCTCTGCGCGCAGGCCGTCGACCAGCGGGTCCGCCAGGTGCTGCGGATGTTCAACGGCACCCTCGCCGACGGCGTGCGCAAGCTGCTCAAGGCGCCGGTCGAGGTGCTCTCCGACGCCGAGATGGCCGCGCCGGCCTTCGTGGCCGCCGCGCTCAACGAGGTCGACCCGAGTTCCTTCCAACACCGGGACAAGACGCTGCGGGTGGCGCGTCGGGCCGACGTCCGACCGCAGGACGTGGTCTGCGCGTTGGCGCACCTCAGCGAGGCGCGGGGGGTGGAGCTGCTGCCGGCCCAGCAGGCTGGCGCCGACCTGGTGCTGGCCGAGGCGACCGGTCAGCCGCCGGGCACCGAGGTCGCCGCCCGCCGGTTGGTCCGGGCGCGTCGGCGGCGTCGTCCGATCTCGGTGGTGGTGGGGGCGGTACGCGGCTTCGCCACCCGAAAGATCGGCATTGCGGTGATGGTGGTGCTCGCGCTGATCGCGGTGCTGGGAGCACTGATCTCCCGGGCCGAGGACGTCTCTCCGCTGGAGGCGCTGTACCTGACGCTGGTCACCACGCTCAGCGGCGCCGACCCGGACACCACCAAGGCGGCGGATGCCCAGATCATGCAGGTGGTGCTCAACCTGGCCGGGTTGGCGCTGATCCCACTGATCACCGCCGTCGTGGTGGACGGCATCGTCAACGCCCGACTGGCCCTGCACACCGGCCGCCTGCAACCCGCGCGGGTCGGGCACGTGGTGGTGATCGGTCTGGGCAACGTCGGCACCCGGGTGATGGCGCAGCTACGCGAGTACGACGTCGAAGTGGTGGCGATCGACAAGGATCCGGAGCCGCGCGGCGCCGCCCTGGCCCGCCAACTGGAGGTGCCGCTGATCGTCGGCGACGCCGCGTTGCCGGAGACACTCGCCTCCGCCTCGGTGGCCGACTGTCAGGCGCTGGTGGTGGCGTCCACCGACGACGTGGCCAACCTGGAGGCGGCCCTCGCCGCCCGCGACCTCCGCGCCGACCTGCGCGTGGTGCTGCGGCTCTTCGACGGTGACTTCGCCGAACGGGTGGAGGAGACCTTCGCGCTCGGGGTGTCCCGCTCGGTCTCCTACCTGGCCGCCCCGGCCTTCATCGGGGCGCTCACCGAACGCGCCGTGATCAGCACCATCCCGGTCGACCGGCACGCGCTCCCGGTCGCCGAGGTGCCGGTCGCCGCCGGCTCCGAGCTGGACGGTCGACCGCTGGACGCGGTCAACCGGGACGGGCAGGTCCGGTTGATCGCCCGCACCCCGGCCGGCGGCGCCAGGACCATCTGGTGGAAGGACCTCGACCCCCGCCAGGTGATCTTCGCCGGCGACCGGCTGACCGTCGTCGCCCGGCGGCGCGGGCTGGACTGGCTGACGCGCCAGTGCGCCCCGCCGGCCCACCCGGAGCCGGTCACCCGACCGGCCGGGTCGGTCCACGGCGGAGCGCACACCCCGGCGGCGGCGTCTCCCCCCGTGCCGGGGCAGACGGGCCCGGGGGGTGGCGCGGCACATCCCGTCCCTCCGGGTGGAGATGCGCCCTCGACGACCAACGGTGTTCAACCTGACGAACGTGAGCTGACCCGCCGGCATGACGGGCCCGGCGAGGTGAGCTGACAGCACCCGACGCAGCAGGAACCGGGCGGCACTGAGCGACAATCCATGGCATGCGTTTCCGCATCCTGGGTCCGACCCAGGTCGTGCTGGCCGACGGGCGAGAGGTCCCCGTGGGCGGGCCTCGGCTGCGTGCCCTGCTGGCGCTGCTTCTGCTCAACGCGGGACGGGTCGTCTCCGCCGACCGACTGATCGACGGCCTGTACGGCGAGCACCCGCCCCGAGGTGCGGCCAACGCGCTCCAGTCCCAGGTGTCGCGACTGCGTCAGGCACTGCCCGCCGGGCACGACCCGGTTGAGTTCCACCCGGCCGGTTACCGCCTGGCGGTGGATCCCGACGACGTCGACGCGTACCGCTTTGAACGGCTCGCCGAGGAGGGACGCCGCGCGCTCGTCGACGGCGACTGGCCCCGCGCGGCGGCGGCGTTGCGTGAGGCGCTGGAGCTGTGGCGTGGTCCCGCCCTGGCCGATGCCATCGGCGCAGCCGGCGTGCCCGCCCAGGCGGCCCGGCTGGACGAGCTGCGGTTGGCCGCCATCGAGAATCGGGTCGAGGCGGATCTGGCGCTGGGCGCACAGAGCGCCCTGATCGCGGAGTTGCGGGAAGTGGTCGTCGCGCATCCGCTGCGGGAGCGGCTACGTGGTCAGCTCATGCGCGCCCTGGCGGCGCTGGGCCGGCCGGCCGAGGCGCTGGCCGAGTTCGAGGATGCCCGGCACACGCTGGCCGAGCAGCTCGGCGTCGACCCGTCGGCGGATTTGGCCGCGGTCCACCTGGCGGTGCTGCGTGGTGCGGAACGCGGGTCGGCCGAACCGGTGCTGCCGAGTCAACTCACCACCTTCGTCGGGCGCGAGGAGGAGCTCAAGCGCGTCGGCGATCTGCTCGGAGAGCGGCGGCTGGTCACCCTCACCGGCCCCGGGGGCGCGGGCAAGACGCGCCTGGCGATCGAGGCCGCTGGCCGGGTCGACGGGGAGGTCCGTTTCGTCGAGTTGGCCGGGCTGGCTGACGGTTCGGACGTTCCGCAGGCGGTGCTGAGTGCGCTCGGCCTACGCGACGCGGGCCTGCGTGCCCCGGCCGAGCCGGGCTGGCAGACCACCGACCGGTTGGTCGAGGCGCTGGCCGAGCGGCGGCTGCTGCTGGTCCTCGACAACTGCGAGCACGTCCTCGTCGACGCGGCCCAGCTGGCGGCCCGGTTGCTGAGCGCGTGCCCGGCGTTGCGCGTCCTGGCCACCAGTCGGGAGCCGCTGGGGTTGGCCGGTGAGGCGCTGTGCCCGCTGTCCGGGCTCAGCCTGCCACCGCTCGGCGCGTCCGTGCTGGACGCCGACGACTACGCGGCGGTCGGCCTCTTCTCCCAGCGGGCCGCCGACGTCGCGCCCGACTTCACCGTCACGCCGGCCAACGTCGAGATGGTGCTGCGGATCTGCCGCAGCCTGGACGGCCTGCCGCTGGCGATCGAGTTGGCCGCAGCGCGGCTGCGGGCGTTGCCCGTCGCCGAGGTGGCCGCCCGTCTCGACGACCGGTTCCGGCTGTTGTCGACGGGCAACCGGGCCGCGTCGCCGCGACACCGCACCCTGCGGGCCGTGGTCGAGTGGAGTTGGGATCTGCTCGACGACGCCGAACGGCACGTGGCCCGACGGCTGACCGTCTTCGCCGGTGGGGCCACGCTGGAGGCGGCCGAGCGGGTCTGTGGCCTGCCCACCGCCGAGTTCGTCGACGCGCTCACCGGTCTGGTCGACAAGTCCTTCGTGGAGATGACGGGTGGCCGGTACCGGATGCTCGAAACGGTGCGGGCCTTCTGTGCGGAGCGTCTCGCCGAGGCCGGCGAGGCCGACCAACTGCGTCGCGCGCACACCGCGTACTTCCTGGAGTTCGCCTGGACCGCCAGCGACCACCTCCGCTGCGCGGAGCAACTGCACTGGCTGCGACGCCTCGACGCGGAGCGGGACAACCTGCACGCGGCGTTGCGTCGGGCCACCGCGGCCGGTGACGCGTCCGACGCGGCTGGAATGGTCGCGGCCCTGTCGTTCTACTGGTGGCTGCGCGGCATGCGCGGGGAAGGGGCGCGGCTCGCCGCGGACGTCCTCGAACTGCTCGGCACCGAGGCGCCGCCGGGGCTGGGCGAGGAGTTCGCCCTCTGCGTCTACAACGCCTCGCTCGCTGGCTCCGGGTCTCTGCCGTCGCTCGGGACGCAGCGGTCCGTGATCCGCAGCCTCGACCGGCCGCCGCGACAGCCCTTCCTGCTGTACCTGTCGGGGATCTCGACGGGACCGCCCTCCGGCGGTGCCGAGGATGTCGACGAGCTGATGGGGGAGCTGCGACGGCTGGTCGGCCCGGACCCGTGGATCAACGCGCTCGGCGCGATGGGCAGCGGCTCGGCGCTGATGTGGAGCGACCAACGGGACCGCGCCCGGGCCGCGCTGGCCACAGCGCTCGACGGCTTCCGCGGCACCGGGGACCGGTGGGGCACCATGATCACGCTCGGTGCGCTCGGCGAACTGGCCGCCTGGCAGGGCGATCCGGAGACCGCGGGCGCCCACATGGATGAGGCCATGGGACTGGTCAAGGCGCTCGGGTCGGCCGTCGACCAGGCCGACATGCTGCGTACCCGGGGCGAGATAAGGCTGCGCGCCGGTGACCTCGCGGGGGCGCACGAGGACTTCGCCGGTGCGCTGCTCCTCGCGCAGCGCAGCGGTGCGCCCGAGTTCGTGGCCAGCGCCCGGCTCGGCCTCGCCCAGGTGGCCCGGGTGCGCGGGGACCTGGTTGCCGCGAGGCGGTTCTGCGAGGAGGCGCTGACCGGCGGGCTCACCGGCTGGTACGTCGGCGAGGCAGCCCGTGCGGAGATCGTTCTCGTCCTGAAGGAGATCACCGAGGCGGAGAAGGCCGGTGCGCCGCTGTCAGCGGGCGGTGCGTGACCCGTCAGCGTCGGGCCGCACCGTGGGGGCATGACGACATTCGAGGTGGTCGCCGAGGGTCTGGGCAAGCGGTACGGCCCGACCAGGGCGCTCGACACGTTCGACCTGACAGTGCCGCCCGGCACGGTCCACGGACTGCTGGGACCGAACGGCGCGGGCAAGACGACTGCCGTACGGATCCTCACCACCCTGCTGCGCTTCGACACGGGAAGGGCCACGGTGGCCGGGTACGACGTGCTGCGCCATCCGGACGAAGTGCGCGCCCGGATCGGGCTGACCGGGCAGTACGCCGCGGTCGACGAGATCCTCAGCGGCCGGCAGAACCTGGAGCTGTTCGGCCGGCTGTTCCGGCTCGGCCGACGGGAGGCCCGCCGACGCGCCGATGAACTGCTGGAGCGGTTCGGGCTGGACGAGGCGGCGAGCCGGTCCGCCGGTGAGTACTCGGGTGGGATGCGTCGCCGGTTGGACCTCGCCGCCAGTCTGATCCGTACGCCGCGGGTGTTGTTCCTGGACGAGCCGACGACCGGCCTGGACCCGCGCAGCCGCAACCAGGTGTGGGACCTGGTCCGAGGTCTCGTGGCGGACGGGACCACGGTCGTGCTCACCACGCAGTACCTGGAGGAGGCCGATCAGCTCGCCGACCGGATCTCGGTGATCGACGCCGGTCGGGTGGTGGCCGAGGGATCACCGGACCAGCTGAAGGCGATGACTGGGGGCGACCGGATCGAGGTGGTGGTCCGCGACGCGGCCGAGCTGAGCAAGGCGGTCCGCCTCGTCGCGCGGATCTGCGGCGCGGAGCCCGAACTCGACCCGGAGGTTCGGCGGCTCAGCGTGCCGGTGGTCGATCGCGTCGCCGGCCTGGTCGACGTGGTTCGCGCGCTGGACGACGCCGGGATCGCTGTCGAGGACATCGGCCTGCGGCGCGCGACGTTGGACGAGGCATTCCTGCACCTGACCGGGCACCGGCCGGATGAGGCCCGCGAGCCGGTCGGGGCCGGACGAACTGTGGAGATGGCATGACCACGGCGATCGTCGACGGTTGGACGATGACCAGGCGGAACATGACCCACGTGGTTCGCGCGCCGGAGGAGCTGATCCTCTACTTCTCGCTGCCGATCATGTTCGTGCTGGTCTTCGGGTACGTGTTCGGCAGCGGCATGCAGGTGCCGGGTGGCGGCGACTACCGCGAGTTCCTGCTGCCCGGGGTCTTCGTGATGACGATGCTCTACGGGTTGGGGGCCACAGCGACCGGCGTGGCGCTGGACCTCAGCCGGGGTGTGGTCGACCGGTTCCGGTCGATGCCGATGGCACGGTCCGCCCTGATGACCGGTCGCAGCGCCGCCGACCTGCTGCGCGCCCTGCTGGAGATGTCCACCCTCCTGGTGTGTGGCCTGCTCGTCGGATGGCAGTGGCGCGAGGGTGTGGGCAGGGCGTTGCTCGCCGTCGGGCTCCTCCTGCTGCTGCGAGTCGCCATCACCTGGATGGGGATCTACCTGGCGCTTCTGGTCCGCAACCCGGACACCGTCGGCGTCATCGTCTTTCCGGCGGCGTTTCCGCTGACCGCGATCTCCAACGTCTTCGTGTCACCCGAGCTGATGCCGTCGGTCATCGGGACGATCTCGGAGTGGAATCCGTTGTCGGCCACCGTCGCGGCGATCCGCGAACTGTTCGGCAACCCGGGCCTGGGTGGTGACTCCTGGCCGGCGGAGCACGCGATGCTGTTGGCGGTGCTGTGGCCGGTGCTGCTGATCGCGACGTTCGCCCCGCTGGCCGTGCGCCGCTACCAACGGTTGAGCCGCTGACTCCGACCGTCTGCCCGGGTCAGCGGCGGACCCGCAGGGCGTGGAAGGCGGCACCCACGGCGAGCACACCGAAGCCGGCGATCACGCTGCTCAGCGGCAGGTTGACAGCGAGCAGCAGGCACCCGACCAGCCCGAGAACGGCGAGCACCCGGACCGGCAACCGCCGGTCCGGGTCCCGCCCCAGGGTGAGCGCAGACGCGTTGGTGATCGCGTAGTAGACCAGCACCGTGCAGCTGGAGAAGCCGATCGCGTCGCGTACGTCGCCGAGCAGCACCACCACTGTCACCACGGCGGCCACCGCCAGTTCGGCGCGGTGCGGCACCTGGTGCACCGGGTGCACGGCGGCCAGCGCACCGGGCAGGTCGCGGCGGCGGGCCATGGCGAGGGTGGTCCGCCCGACCCCGGCGACCAGTGACAGCAGCACCCCGACGACCGCGATGGTGGCACCGGCGCGGACCACCCACGCCAGGCCGGGCAGCCCGGCGGCGGTCACCACGTCGACCAGGGGCGCGGCGGATCCGGCCAGGCGGTCGGCACCGAGCACGCCGAGGGTGACCGCCGCCAGCACCAGGTAGATCACGAGCACCACCCCGAGCGCCAGCGGCACCGCGCGCGGAATGGTCCGCTGCGGGTCGCGGACCTCCTCGCCCAGCGTGGCGATCCGGGCGTACCCGGCGAAGGCGAAGAACAGCAACCCGGCGGCGGTGAGCACGCCCCGCGCCGAGCCGCCGGGCTCGCCGAGCCGGCCCAGATGCACCGGCCCACCGACCAGGCCGACGACGGTGACCACTGCCAGCACCGCCAGCACCAGCGCCACCAACGCCCTGGTCACGGTGGCGGTCTTGCCGATGCCGCGAAGGTTCACAGCGGTCACCGCGAGCACCGCGCCGACGGCTACCAATCGGGCCTGGCCCGGCCAGAGGTACGCCCCGACGGTCAACGCCATCGCCGCGCAGCTCGCCGTCTTGCCGACCACGAAGCCCCAACCGGCCAGGAACCCGGCGAACGGCCCGAGACGCTCCCGGCCGTAGACGTAGGTGCCGCCGGACTCCGGGTACTGGGCCGCCAGCCGCGCCGAACTGGTCGCGTTGCAGAAGGCCACGAAGCCGGCCAGCGCCAGCGCGGGCAGCAGGCCGGCACCGCCGGCCGCCGCCACCGCCGGGCCGAAGACCACGAAGACGCCCGCGCCCAGCATCGAGCCCAACCCGATGACAACCGCATCGGGTACGCCCAGCCGCCGCGCCAGTTGATCCATGAATCAGAACCTAGGGGTACGAGGTGAACGGCCGGTCCCACGCGCGTAACCGGCCGGGGAGCGGCAGATCGTCCCAGGGCACCCGGTGCAGCAGCCGGTCCAGGAGCAGGCCCAGCAGCAGCCCGGCGACCGAGTCGGTCAGCCAGTGCCAGCCGAGGTAGGTGGTGGTGGTGAGGACGACCAGCGGCGGTACGACGCGGATCACGGTGACGAGCCGGCTCGGGAGTTGCCGGCCGAAAGTGCGGGCCAGTGGGGCGAGCAGCAGCGCGATGACCCCGTACCAGACGATCGCGTTGGCGACGTGGCCCGACGGGTAGGACTGGGCGAACCGCACCGGCAGGTCGTCGTGGAACAGCGGCAGGGTCTGCTCGGGTGTCAGGAACGGCTCCTTGACGCTGGCGCTCGGTGCCGCCCGCGCGGTCCAGACCTTCAGCGGACCGATCGTGAAGGTGGTGATCACGAACCCGACCACCGGCAGCAGGATCGGCCGCACCGAACGCAGCCGGACGGCCAGCAGCACGCCCAGCCCGACGCCGATCAGGGTCAGCGGGGTGCCCTGGCCGAGGAAGTTCAGCACCCGGGCGATCCAGTACGCGGCGGTCGGCCGGTGCCCGTCGGCCCAGTCGGCGACCGCCCGGTCCAATCCGAAGAGCTGGTCGGCGGCGAGCGCCACCGTCAACCCGACCAGACCGACCAGCAGGAGCGCGTCGAACCACCAGCCGGCCGGGCGAACGGGCCGTAGCCGCAGGTCACGTCGTACCGCTGTGGGTTTGAGCACGCGACCACGCTACCGGCCCGGCGCGAGGCCGGGGTGTGCGGCGCTGTGGGCCCAACCACGATCAGAGGCGGATGAGGGGGACGACCAGTCATGCTTGTGCCCGTGCGGATCACGTCTGCTCTCGTGGACCCGGCGCTGCTCGACCTGCCCTGGTCGACACCGCTGGAGGAGTGGCCTGCCCAGCACCTGGTTGCGCTGCCGCAGGGCATCTCCCGGCACATCGTCCGTTTCGTCCGGTTGGGCGACTACGTGTACGCGTTCAAGGAGACCCGCGAGCGGATCGCCGAGCGGGAGTACGACCTGCTCCGGGCCCTGGAGCGGATCGACTTCCCCTCCGTCGAGGCGGTCGCGGTCGTCGCCGACCGGCAGACCGAGGACGGGGAGCCCCTCGAATCGGTGCTGATCACCCGGCACCTGCAGTTCTCGCTGCCGTACCGGGCGCTCTTCTCGCACACCCTCCGCCCGGAGACGATGAGCCGGCTGCTCGACGCGCTCGCCGCCCTGATCGTGCGGATGCACCTGACCGGCTTCTTCTGGGGCGACTGCTCGCTGTCGAACACGCTGTTCCGGCGGGACGCGGGGGCCTTCGCCGCCTACCTGGTGGACGCGGAGACAGGCGCCCTGCACAACGCGCTCTCCAACGGTCAGCGCGGTGAGGACCTGGAGATCGCCCGGGTGAACATCTTCGGTGAGGCGCTGGACCTGCAGGCCGCTGGCCTGCTGCACGAGTCCATCGACCCGGAGGTGGTGTGCGAGGAGGTCGTGCAGCGCTACGAGCGGCTCTGGCACGAGATCACCTATGAGCAGGCGATCGAGCGGGAGGCCCGGCGCGACATCGAGGGCCGGATCCGCCGCCTCAACGAGCTGGGCTTCGACGTCGCCGAGGTGGCCATGTCGACCATCGACGGTGGGCGTTTCCTGGTTCGGCCGAAGGTCGTCGATGCCGGCTACCACACCCGGCGGCTGCTTCGGCTGACCGGGCTGGACGCCGAGGAGAACCAGGCCCGCAAGCTGCTCAACGACCTGGACGCCTACCGTGCCGAGAGCGACCTGATCGACGAGCAGCAGGCGGCCCACCGCTGGCTCACCGAGGTCTTCGAGCCGGTGGTCCGGGCCGTTCCCGCGCACCTGCGTCGGAAGCTGGAGCCGCAGGAACTGTTCGCCCAGATCATCGAGCACAAGTGGCTGCTCTCCGAGCAGGCCGGCCGGGACGTCGGGATGCGCCACGCGGTCCAGTCGTACCTGTCCGATGTGCTGGTGCACCGCCCCGACGAGCAGGCCGTCCTCGGCGTCGACGTCCCCAGCCTCAGCTAGGGCACCAGCCCGGTTGTCCGCGGCCCGTTGGCGCCGGCGCGGCCATGTCACTCCACCCAGGAGCCTGCGCGCAGCACCCGCACCACGTTGAGGTCGTCGTCGAGCACCACCAGGTCGGCGCGGAGGCCCACCTGGAGGGACCCGACCCGGTCACCCAGGCCGATGGCCCGCGCCGGGGTGGTGGCCACCATCCGTGCGGCGTCGGCGATCGGGATTCCGGCGTTCACGGCGTGCCGCAGCGCGGCGTCCATGGTCAGCGTGCTGCCGGCGATCGCGCCGTCGCGGGCGAGTCGGGCCACCCCGTCAGCGACGGTGACGGCCTGGCCGCCCAGCTCGTACTCGCCGTCGGGCATGCCGGAGGCGGCCATCGCGTCGGTGACCAGCGCGACGCGGTCCGGGCCGGCGGTCGTGGTGACGAAGGTCAGCATGCCGTCGTGCAGGTGGATCCCGTCGGCGACCAGCTCGCAGATCACGGTGGGCGCGTCGAGCAGGGCCACCACCGGCCCCGGCTCACGGTGGTGCACCGGCCGCATGCCGTTGAACAGGTGGGTGCCGACGCTCGCGCCGGCGGCGACCGCGGCGCGGGTCTGCTCGTACGTGGCGTCGGTGTGACCCACCGCCGCCACCACCCGCTGGGCGGTGAGCAGCTTGATCGCCTCCAGCGCGCCGTCGCGCTCCGGGGCGAGGGTGACCATCCGGATCGCACCCCGGCCCAGTTCGATCAGCTCGGCCAGCTCGTCGGTCGACGGGTCGCGGAGGTACTCCGGGTTCTGTGCGCCGCAGCGGGTGGCCGACAGGTACGGCCCCTCGAAGTGGACTCCCGCCAACACGCCTTCCTCGACCAACGGGGCGAACGCCTCGGTGGCCGTCCGCATCAGCGGAAAGGGCGAGCTGACCAGGCTGGCCAGCAGCGTGGTGGTGCCGTGGGCGAGGTGGAAGTCGGCCGCCGCGCGGGCCTCGTCGGCGTCACCGGTGGTGAAGGTGTGCCCGCCACCGCCGTGCGTGTGCATGTCCACGAAGCCGGGCACGATCCAGTGCCCGTCGCGCACCGACGGATACTCGGCCACCGCTGTGATCCGATCACCGTCCCACTCGACGCAGCCCTGTCGGACGACTCCGGTCGGGGTCACCACTCGGCCGTTCACCCGTACGGTCATCGCTTCTCCTGTTGGTCACGGACACCCACGGCGTCCAGGGCGAGCAGGGCGGCACCGAGGCAACCGGCCTCGTCGCCGAGGGCTGCCGCGACCAGTTGCGGCTCCCGGTGGAAGGTCATCCGTTCGTGCAGCGCCACCCGCAGCGGGGTCAGCAGCCGGTCCCCGGCCTGGGCCAGGCCGCCGCCGAGCACTATCGTCGCCACGTCGAACAGCGCCTGCCCGCTGGCGAGGCCATCGGCGAGCGCTTCGACCGCCTCCTGCCAGACCTGGCCGGCGAGCGGTTCGCCGGCTGCCGCCCGGTCGGCCACCTCGGCCGCGGTCACCGGGGCGTCGGCGGTGTCGCCGGCGAGTTCGGCGTAGCGGCGGCCGATCGCGGCGGCCGACGCGATCGCCTCCAGGCAGCCGGGGCGGCCGCAGCCGCAGCGCGGACCGTCGGGCCGGACCAAAATGTGGCCGATCTCCCCGGCGGCGCCGTGGGCCCCCACCGCGGCCGCGCCGTCGACGACGTGCGCGGCGGCGATGCCGGTGCCGATGGCCACGAACAGCACGTGCCCGGTGCCGCGTCCGGCGCCGAGTCGGGCCTCGGCGAGACCACCGGCACGCACGTCGTGGCCGAGCGCCGTCGGCAGACCGAGCCGCTGCACGCTCAGGTCCCGCAGGGGTACGTCCCGGAAGCCCACGTTCGCCGACCAGACCGCGACGCCGCGTGCCTCGTCCACCACCCCGGGCACGGCGATGCCCACCGCGATCGGGGTGAGCCCGTCGGCGCGGGCCTTGTCGGCCAGCCCACCGGCCACGTCCAGGATGGTGCCGACAACGGCGGCCGGGCCGCGTGCGGCGTCGGTGGGGTGCCGTTCGGTGCTCACCACGACGCCGTCCGGCCGGACCAGGGCGCATTTCATGCCGGTGCCGCCGACGTCCAGCGCAACGACCACGCGGTCGTCGCTCACGCCAACACCACGGACCGGGTCAGGTGGCGGGGCGCGTCCGGGTCGAGGCCCCGGCTGGTGGCCAGCGCGACCGCGAAGCGTTGGGCCAGGATCAGGTCGGCCATCGGGTCGACCGGGGTACGGCCGGCAGACCAACTGCCCAGCACTGTGCGCCAGCCGTGCGTGCGGCTGTGCACGAAGGCCGCGCCGGTGGCCGCCACATCCTCGGGCAGCCCGTCGGGCAGCTCACCGAACGCCCAGACCAGCCGGCCCGGCGCGGCGACCGAGATGGGACCGTGCCGGTAGTCCATCGCCGGGTACGCCTCGGCCCAGAAGGTGGCCGCCTCGCGGCACTTCAGCGCCGCCTCCTGGGCCAGCCCGACCGTCCATCCCCGACCGAGGAAGGTGACCTGCTCGATGGTGGCCGGGTCGATCGGCAGCGGTGATCGCACCGCCACCTCGGCGTCGGCGGCGAGCGCTGTCACCGGGTCGCCGAGCTGGGCCCGGAGCAGGGCCAGCGCGGTGGTCGCGAAGCGGGTCTGCACGACCGACCGTTCGTCGGCGAAGGGCAGGGCGACGGTGGCGGTGGCCAGCTCGACCGCTGGGGACGCGGGGTCGCCGACGATCACTGTGGTGGGTGTTTGTCCGCGCAGCGCGGCGAGCAGCTCCAGTACCTCGGTGGTGGTGCCGGAACGGGTGATCGCGATCAGCCGGTCGTAGCGGCGGCCGGTGGGGAACTCGGACGCCTGGAACGCGTCGGTCTCACCCTGGCCGGCCT
Source organism: Micromonospora sp. NPDC049049 (assembly GCF_040649115.1). Taxonomy (NCBI): domain Bacteria; kingdom Bacillati; phylum Actinomycetota; class Actinomycetes; order Micromonosporales; family Micromonosporaceae; genus Micromonospora; species Micromonospora sp. NPDC049049. Next base: position 232,688 of record NZ_JBEZEX010000001.1, read on the forward strand.
GCTCGCGGCGGGCCGCGTACGCCATCGCCATGAACCACGACGTGCCGCAACCGACGACGGCGACCCGCTCCCCGGGGCGCGGCAGGTCACCACGCACGACCTCGGCCAGCAGGGCCGCGTCCCGCCAGCAGTCGGGTTGGCTCGCGATCTCCGCGTCCACGTACGCCATGGGAAACTCCTCGCAGGGCCGATCGGTGCGCAATACGGCTCGTTAGACCCGCATTTCGCGCGTTATTCTGCGCGAACGCGGGTGACCATGGCAACCGGCCGGCCGATCGCGCAGGTCAGTCTTTTGCGCCAGCCTAGTTTCGCGCACTAGTGTGCACGCAATCAATCACCGTCCGTGCAGTTGCTGGGAGGGCCCCCGCGGTGGACCGGTACGCCAGATGGAACGCCCTGCTCGAAATGCTGACCGACAACGGCCGGGTCAGCGTCGAGGCGGCAGCCGAGCGGCTGGACGTCTCCCAGGCCACCATCCGGCGTGACTTCGACCAGCTCGCGCAGCAACAAATGATCACGAGGACCCGGGGCGGCGCGGTCGCCAACGGCGTGTCGTACGACCTGCCGCTGCGCTACAAGACCGCCAAGCACTCGGCCGAGAAGCAGCGGATCGGGGCTGCCGCCGCCGCGCTCGTCACGCCGGGCACCGTGGTCGGCCTGAACGGCGGCACCACCAGCACCGAGGTGGCGAGGGCGCTCGCCGTCCGACCGGATCTGAACACCAGCGCCGAGGGTGCCCAGCTCACCGTGGTGACGAACGCGCTGAACATCGCCAACGAGCTGCTGGTCCGGTCCCGGATGAAGGTCGTGGTGGCCGGCGGCGTGGTGCGGCCGAAGTCGTTCGAACTGGTCGGCCCGCTGGGCGGGGCGCTGCTGCGCGAGGTCACCCTGGACGTCGCCCTGCTCGGCGTGGACGCGATCGACCCGCAGCTCGGCGCCGCCGCCCACCACGAGGGGGAGGCGGCGATGAACAACCTGATGGTGGCCCGCGCCAAGCGCGTGGTGATCATCGCGGACTCGTCCAAGCTGGGCGGTCACGCCTTCGCCCGGATCTGCCCGGTCGAGCGGGTGGAGACGCTGGTGACCGACTCCGGTGCCGCCCCAGAGGTGGTGGACGCGTTCCGCGCTGCCGGCGTGCAGGTCATCTGCGCCTGAGGGGTCACGCTCCGTCGATGAATTAGCCTGATCGGCGAGTCGATGCATACCGCGTATTGCGCGCTCCTGCATACCGCGTATGGTGTCGGCTGTCACGCCCACCCATCGGGGGAGGTGCAGCTTGCCAGCTGTCCTGGAGATCGAAGGTCTACGTAAGACGTACAAGAGTCGTCGACGCGGCACCCGCAACGCGCTCGACGGCTTCGACATGCGGGTCGACGCGGGGCAGGTGCACGGCTTCCTGGGTCCCAACGGGTCCGGCAAGACCACCACGCTGCGTACCCTGCTCGGCCTGATCCGACCCGACGGCGGCCGGATGGCGCTGCTCGGGCACGAGGTTCCCGACGCGCTGCCCGCGGTCGCCGGCCAGGTCGGCGCGATAGTGGAGAGCCCGCAGTTCTTCCCGCACTTCACGGCCCGGGACACGCTGTCCCTGCTCGCCGGTGCGGGCGAGGTGCCGGCCGTTCGCGTCGACGAGGTCCTGGAACTCGTCGGGCTGCGCGACCGGGCCGGCGAGCGGGTCAAGACGTACTCGTTGGGCATGAAGCAGCGACTCGCCGTGGCCTCGGCCCTGCTGAAGAACCCGAAGCTGCTCATCCTCGACGAGCCGGCCAACGGCCTCGACCCGGGCGGCATCCGGGAGATGCGCACGCTGATGCGCACCCTCGCCGAGTCCGGAATGACTGTGGTGCTGTCCAGCCACATCCTCGGTGAGATCCAGCTGATCTGCGACTCGGTCACCATCATTTCCCTGGGCCGGCGGGTCGCGTTCGGTCCCGTCGACGAGGTGCTCGCCCAGCACTCGTCCGGCGCGGTCCGGATCCGGCTGGAGGCGGTCAGCGACCTGCCGGTGGCCACCGAGGCGCTGACCCAGGCGGGAATCCGGGTCACCGGTCACCCGGACCACCTGATGCTGACCGGCGTCGACAAGCCGGCTGCGGTGACGCGGCTGCTCGCCGAGAAGAACCTCTACGTCAGCGAGTTGGCGCCGATCGCCGTCGATCTGGAGAGCGTCTTCCTCGAACTGACCGCCACCGCGCCGGTACCCGGTCAGCACCGGCAGGTCGACGAGTCCACGAAGGTTGGCGGGACGGGTCAGCCCGGTCCCGCCGGGGGAGGGTGGGGCGCGTGAGCCTCTTTCGTACGGAGCTGCGCCGGCTCACCAAGCGGCGCTTCACCCGCTACTCGACGCTGCTCGGCCTGCTGGTGCTGGTCGCGGTGGTGGTCGGGGTGTTCTTCACCAACCAGAAGATCGACGCCGCTCAGCTCGCTCGGGCCGAACGTCAGGCCGACCAGCAGTACCAGGAGCAGGTGCGCTGGAGCGAGCAGGAGCGCGCGGAGTGCGAGAAGGCCAAGACGGCCGGTACGTCGAGCGACCGCCCCTTCCCGGACGACTGCTCGGTGATCACCGCCCCGTCCCGGGACCAGATCCAGGCCGACTGGTTCCTGCCCTCGACGTTCGACTTCAAGAAGACGTTCGACGAGACGTTGATCCCGTTCGCGGCGATCCTCGCCCTGGTCGGGTTCGTCATCGGCGCGTCCTTCGTCGGGGCCGAGTGGAGCACCGGCGGCATGATGAACCTGCTGCTCTGGCGGCCGAAGCGGCTCACCGTACTGCTCACCAAGCTGGCTGCGCTGCTCACCGGCATCCTGGCGGTGACGCTCCCGGCCGCAGTGCTGTGGTTCGCCGGGTTCTGGGCGGTCGCCACGTTCCGGGGCAGCACCGAGAAGATGACCTCCGGGGTCTGGCAGTCGTTCCTGCTGACCGGTCTGCGCGGAGTGGCGCTGGTGCTGGTGCTCACCACCATCGGGTTCGCCCTCGCCTCGTTGGGGCGGCACACCGCGATGGCCCTCGGTGGCGTGGTGGCGGTGATGGTCGTCGGCCAGTTCGGTCTGGGCATCCTGCTGGGAATGGCGGGCGTGCGGTTCGCCGAGGCCTGGCTGCTGCCCACGTACATCCTGGCCTGGATGACGAAGACGGTCACGTTGCAGGACTGGAACTCCTGCAACGCGACCTACTACGGGGAGTGCAATCCGGCCACCATGGACATCACCTGGCAGCAGTCCTCGGTTCTGCTCTCGGTCTCGGTGGTGGTGATCCTCGGGGCGGCGCTCTGGACGATGCGCCGCCGCGACATCACCTGACCGGACCGAAGTGACGCGGCGCGGCCGGCCCGGCCGTCGGGGTTCCCGGCGGTACGGACCTGCCGCGCCGCCTGCTGCGTCTCTGGTCGCCGCTGACTAGGCTGAACGACATGTCCGCCGACACCTCCCCGGCCGCCCCCGAGCCGTCCACCGACGCTCGTCCGGGTGAGCCTGCGGGTGCTGCCGGGCCGACAGTCCCGAACCCCCGACCGGCGCCGTCCATCGAGACCGCCGACGCGCCCCCCGCCGCCGACGCGGCGCAGCCCGCTGATCCGGCTGCGGGGCTGACCGAGCGGGAGCGGGCCATCCTCGCCTTCGAGCAGCAGTGGTGGCGGCACGCCGGTGCCAAGGAGCAGGCCGTCCGGGACACCTTCGGAATCTCGTCGACCCGGTACTACCAGCTGCTCAACGGCCTGCTGGACAATCCGGCAGCCCTCGCTGCCGACCCGGTGCTGATCAGCCGCCTCCGCCGCCTGCGCTCCTCCCGAGCCCGCAACCGCCGCCGCTAACCTCCCACCCCCACCCCACCCCGCCCCGACCCCCTGCACCGGCGATCTTGCACTTGCTGTCGTTGATTAGCGGCCTTTGGGGTTTTTGTCGGGACAGAAAGTGCAAGATCGCGGCGGTGGTCGGCGGGCCGGGCAGGCCTGTTGCGGTCGCATGGCGGGTGGCCCGGCGGGTACGCGGGAGGGGTTCCGGGGTCGCACGCGACCTCGGGCCCAGGAAGGGAGCGGGGTATGACGGCAACGAACCAGAGCGGCACAGGACAGCAGGCCCGCCAGGAAGCGTCGCGCGTCGGCCAGCAGGCCGCCCAGGCCGGGGGGCAGGTCGCCCATACCGCAGCTGAGCAGGGCGGGCAGGTGGCCGCGGAGGCGCGGCGACAGGCCCAGCAGTTGACAGGTGAGGCCACCGGGCAGCTTCGTGATCAGGCACAGACGCAGCAGCGGCGAGCCGCCGCAGGCCTGCGTGACCTGGGTCAGAACCTCAGTTCGATGGCCGAACGGGACGGCGACTCCGGGTTGGCCGGTCAGGTGGTACGCAAGGCCGCCGACGCCGCCCAGCAGGCCGCCGGTTGGCTCGACGAGCGCGAACCCGGCGAGGTGCTCGACGAGGTGCGCACGTACGCGCGGCAGCATCCGACGACGTTCCTCGCGGGCGCGGCGGTGGCCGGGCTGCTGGTCGGGCGGCTCACCCGTGGCCTGACCGCGCCAGCCTCGGGCAACGGTCAGTCCGCAGGCGCGTCCGGTGCTCCGTCATCCGCGCAGGGTGCACCGGCGGACGCCGGTCAGCAGCCGTACGTGGGTACGGCGCGGGCGCAGAACGTCTCGCCCCCCGGTGCGCAGGCGCGGGACCTGCCCGGCGGGGTGGCACCGTGAGCGCCCCGGAGAAGGAGCGGACCCAGGCCTCGGTCGGCGAGCTGATCGGCGACGTGACCCGGGACATGTCCACTCTGGTGCGCAAGGAGGTCGAACTGGCCAAGGCCGAGCTCCGCGAGGAAGCCAGCCAGGTGGGCAAGTCGGGCGGAATGTTCGGCGCCGCCGGGCTGGCCGGATTCCTGGCTGTGCTCTTCGTGTCGTACGCCGTCTGGTGGGGGCTGTCCAACACGATGGACCAGGGGTGGGCGGCGCTGATCGTCGCGGTCCTCTGGGCCGCCGTGGCCGGTGGCCTCTTCATCAACGCCCGGACCCAGCTGAAGCGGGCTCGTACGGTTCTGCCCCGGACGAAGCAGACTGCCCGGGAGCTGCCGGACGCCCTGCGGGGTCGGTGAACGAGTCGGGAGGGAACAGGTCATGTCCAGTGATCCGGATCGGATCCGGCGGGAGATCGAGACCACCCGCAACGAGTTGAGCAGTGACGTCGACGCGCTGACCGACAGGGTCAACCCGCGTCGGATCGCCGGTGACCGCGTCGGGCAGGCCCGCGGGGCTTTCACCCGAGCGAAGGAGAAGATGATGGGCAGCTCGAACCACCTGGGCCAGGAGGCTGGCCAACGGATGTCGCACGCGGCCGGTTCGGTACGCGACGAAACCCGTTCACTCGGGCAGCAGTCCCGCGAGCAGGCTCAGGGTGACCCGATGGCCGCCGGCCTGGTCGCCTTCGGAGTCGGTCTGCTGGCGGCTTCCCTGATCCCGCCGAGCGGACGTGAGCGGCAACTCGCCGGGCGCGCGCGGAACATGGTGAGTGAGCACTCCGGTGAGCTGCGCGAGCAGGCGAGCCAGGTTGGCCACCAGATGCAGGACAACCTGCGGGAGCCCGCGCAGCAGGCGGCGCAGTCGGTCCGGTCCAGCGCCCAGCAGGGCGTGTCCGCGGTACGCGACCAGGGCCGTTCGGCCGCCGGTCAGGTGCAGGGAGAGACGCATGCGGCCGTCGACGACTTTCGACAGCGTTGACCCGACCGGTCTGCCGGGGCCGGCGCCGGTGATGCGGGTACGTTCCGCGTCCGCGCCGGCCCCGGGCCGCCCGGTCAACGAGGACCTGGTCTTCCGGTTCGGCCCGCTGGTCGGTGTCCTGGACGGCGCGACGGTGCCGGACGGCTTCGAGACCGGCTGCGTGCACGGGCCAGAGTGGTACGTCCGGCACCTGGCGGCCCGAATCGGCGTCGCCGAGGCGGTGCGCCCGGCGGCCCGGCTGACGAGCAACCTGGCGGCGGCCATTCTCGCCGTACGCGCTGACCACGGCGGGCAGTGCGACCTCGACCACCCGGGCACCCCGTCCAGCACTGTCTGCCTCCTGCGGGACTGTGGCGACCAGGTGGACTACCTGGTGCTCTGCGACAGCCCGCTGGTCCTCGACGTCGGCGGGCAGGTCAGCGTGGTCACCGACAACAGGTTGGACGCGGCGATGGCGGAGCTGCGGGAGACAGTGGCCGTGGTGCCGGGCGGTGCGGCGGACCCGGTCACCCGGTTCCGGCACGCCGTGAGCGTCCAGCGGGAGCGGATGAACCGCACCCACGGCTACTGGGTGGCGGCCTCCGACCCGGACGCTGCCTTCCACGCTGTCACCGGGACCGCGCCCCGGCGCGGTCCCGGGGCGCTACGGCGGGCGGCGCTGCTCAGTGACGGCGCGTCCAGTGCGGTGGAGCAGTTCGCGCTGACCGACTGGGCAGGTCTGCTCGACCTGCTGAGCGCCGACGGTCCGGGGGCGTTGATCGACCGGGTGCGCAACGCCGAGCGCGACCACCCCGACCGACTGCGCCGACACAAGTCCAGCGACGACGCCTCGGCGGTGTTCTGCGAGTTCGGGTAGGCGTTTTGGGCGTGTGACACCCGGTCGGGTGACAACAGAGCGTGATGTGGAACACCACTGCCGCCCGACCGGCCGGTACCGCTGTCCGGACCGCCAGTGGATGGCCAATGGGGTGGACTTCGGCCGATGAGGGCGGCAGACTGCGGCACGTGGCGGGTGCGGTCCGGCTGGAGCCGGTGGACGAGAGCAACCTGGAGCCGTTGCTCTCCGTAGCGGCTGCGGAGGCGGAGCCGGGTGACGTGATGCCCCCGGTCGAGGCACCCGCGGGCTGGTCGCTCGCCCGTCGCGAGGCGTTCCGCGAATTCCACCGGGCGAGCTTCGGCGGGCTGGACGGCCCGACCGGTTCGCAGATGTACGCCATCCTCGTCGGGGGCGAGGTGATGGGCATGGTGCGGATGACGCGCTGTGACGAGCCCGGCACCGTGGAGACCGGGATGTGGCTCGGGCGCTCGGCGCGGGGGCAGGGGATCGGCGCGGCCGCCCTGCGGGAGCTGCTGAACGCCGCCGCTCGGGCTGGTATGCAAGCGGTCGTCGCCGAGACGACCCCGGACAACATCGGAGCGGTCGCCGTTCTGCGGAAGTGTGGCGCCAAACTGCGCGAGGACGACGGCAAGGTACGCGCCGAGATCTGCCTCGATTCGACGCCGCCAGCCCTCTGAGCTGGCCGTCGGGCCGGCGACGACCACAACGGGTCGCCGCCGACCGCCTCGGTCAGGCCGGCAGCCGAACGATGTCGTAGTCGGTGCTGGGCGTGGACTCCACGTCGAACCGGCCGTTCACCACGTACAACGCCGAGCCGAGCAGGTCGCCGGTGGCCGGCGAACGCAGCTGCGGGCCGGTGATCTCCCGCTGCACCACTCCGGCGGTGTAGCCGGCGTTCAGCCGGACCACCGCGACGACGTTCGTCAGGTTCCGGATCACGTGGAGGGTGCGTCCGCGCAGGACCAGCCCGTCGGCCCGGTCCACCGAGTAGCCGCCCAGGTCGAACAGGCGACTGCCGCCGGTACGCGGGTCGACGCGCACGAGCTGACCGGTGAGCATCTGCGCGACCAGCAGATCACCGTCCGGCAGCGCCACGATCCCGTTGTTGAACGCGTCCGGCGTCGCCCCCGGTCCGGTGAGTGGCAGCACCCGGAACGCGTCGGAGGCCGGCAGACGACCACCCGGGCCCAGCGGCACCACGTACAGCACCGGCCGGGCGGAGTCGGTGAACCAGATCGCCCGCTTGGTGATCACCAGGTCGTTGACCAGGGTGTTCGGGTCGGTGGTGAACTGGTAGTGGGCCAGCCGCGCACCGGTGCCCGGGTCGTACACGCTGGCCCCGCCGCCGGAGAAGTCGGCCGTCCAGAGCCGGCCCTGCCTGTCGAGTTTCATGCCCGCCTTGGCGGTTCCCGGTGTGCCGGGGATCAGCACGGAGCCACGTCCGGTGCGTAAGTCACCCCGCCACACCGCACCGTCCAGGACGGAGCCCACGTACACGGTGGTGCCCCGACCGATCGTCAGTCCTTCCGGGGTGAACCCGTTCGGCAGCGCGATCCGGGCCGGGAACGGCTTCGCCGGACTGGCCGCCGCCGGTGCGCCGACCGAGACCACTGTCGCCGCCGCCAGGAGGGGTACGAGGAGAAGAGAGAGCCGCTTGCGCACGGAACACCACCTGACGTCGCAGTGGACCAATCCACTGAGGAATGTGACGTACTAGGAACGTCCCTTACGCTGCAAAAGGTTGTGCCGGCCTGATCACTCCCGGTTGGCGGCGTAGTCGGCGAGCCACTTGACCTGGACCGGGTCCAGCGATGGTCGTACGCGGGCCCGCGCGGTCGACACGTGCTCGGCGGTGACCGTGGCGGCGGCGAGCGACTCCCGCATCGCGGCAAGCGCCGCCTCGCGGATCAGCGCCGCGCAGTCCGCGGCGGAGAAGCCGGTCAGCTCGTCGCCGAGAGCCGGCAGGTCGACGTCCGGTGCCAGCGGCACCTGCCGGGACGCGGCCCGAAGGATCTCCGCGCGGGCGGGCCCGTCCGGGGGCGGCACGTAGACCAGCCGCTCCAACCGGCCCGGCCGCAGCAGCGCCGGGTCGACCAGGTCCGGCCGGTTCGTCGCACCGACCACCACCACGTTGCGCAGCGTCTCCACCCCGTCCAACTCGGTGAGCAGGGCGGCGACCACCCGGTCCGTGGTGCCCCCGTCGGTGGCCTGGCCACGTACCGGGGCCAGCGCGTCCACCTCGTCAAGGAAGATCAGCGTGGGGGCCGCCTCCCGGGCCCGACGGAACAGTTCGCGGACCGCGCGTTCGCTCTCACCGACCCACTTGGAGAGCAGTTCGGCCCCCTTGACCGACAGCACGTTGGCCCGCCCCGACCCGGCCAGCGCGGTGACCAGGTAGGTCTTGCCGCAGCCCGGTGGCCCGTAGAGCAGCACACCGCGCGGCGGCTGCACGCCGAGCCGGGCGAAGGTGTCCGGGTAGGTCAGCGGCCACAGCACCGATTCGGTCAGCGTCTGCTTGACCTCGTCCAGGCCACCCACGTCGTCCAGGGTCACCGAGGCCAGATCCAGCGTGGATGCCGCCATCGTGGTGGGCCGGACCACCTCCCGGGCGGCGGTGAAATCGGCCATCGACACCGTCGGCGTCTCGGCGGACTTCTGCCGCAGCGCCGCGCGTACCCCGGCCTCCCGGACCAGCGCGGCCAGGTCCGCCGCGACGAACCCGGGGGTACGCGCTGCCAGCTCGTCCAGCCGGACGTCGTCGGCCAGCGGCACCTGCCGGGTCAGCACGGTGAGCTGTTCGCGGCGCAGTGCCTGATCCGGGAGCGGGACGCTGATCCGCAGCGACAGCAGGTCGGGCGCGCGCAGTGCGGGGTCAACCGCCTCCGGTCGGCCGGTGGTGCAGACCACCGCCACGCCGGCGCGGATGCTCTCCGCGAGCACCTGCCGGAACACCGTCGCCACCGGACCCGGATCGTCGGCCGGCGCGAGCGCCTCGACGTCGGTGACCAGCAGTACCGCGGGCCCTTCGGCCCGGGCCGCCGATGCCGCGACGCGCAACCGCTCCGCGGCGGCCTGACTGGCCAAGGCGGCCACCTCCGGCGCCCAGAGCGGGTGGACGCGGGCACCGACCCGGGCGGCCACGGCCCGGACCAGCGCCGACTTTCCGGAGCCCGCCGGACCCACGAGCAACACCCCCAACGAGATGGTGGTGCCGAGCCGACCCAGCACCTCCCGGTGGTGGAAGCCGAGGTCCAGCAGCTCGGTCAGCTCCTCGGCCTGAGCCCGCAGCCCGGGCAGCTCGTCCACGTCGGGCGCGTCGTCCGCCGCAACGGCGTCGGCGCTCGCAACCGGCCGGGTCGACGCGGCGCCGGCCGGGGGAGGTCCGCCGTGGGTCGTCGCACCGTGCTCCCACGCGACCGCTGTGCCCATGGTGACCAGCGCGCCGGCCGCCGGCTCGACCTCGACCACGCTGAGCAGCGTGCTGGTCCAGGCGAAACCGACGGTGTTGGCGAGGCTGCGTCGCGCCGCCTCGACCAGGCTGCGGACCGAGGCGTCCGGCAGCACGTCCTGCGGCAGCAGCGACACATCGTCCCCGGCGGTGAGCACCTTGCCCAGCAGGGCGAGCCGGAGCATCTCCGGGCTGACCGCCGCGACGACCCCCACCGGCCCGGCCAGGACGACCCGGCTCGCCGGGACCAACGGCACCGGGCTCACCCGCACCTGACCCCCGTCGCGCAGACCCAGGTTGCCCAACGTCAGGTCGTCGGCGTACAGCAGGGCGCTGCTCGCGCCCGGCCCGGCTTCCGCCGCGATCCCGGCCGTCTCCCGGCGGCCGACAAGGCGGACCGGGTCGCCGGGGCGCAGCCCCAGCGCTGTCAGTGCCTCCGGGTGCAGGCGCACGATGCCCCGTCGGGCGTCCAGCGCCGCCGGCCGCAGGCTCGCCGTCAAGGTCAGGTCGGGTTGCGCCACTGCCCGACCGTAGCCGCCGGCAGCCAGCCCCGCCGGTCAGCGCCGCGGATCCAGCTCGTCCAGCAGTGTCGGGTCGCTTCGGATCAGCTCGGCCAACCGGGCCGCCGGGTCCGGCGTCAACCCGTCCGGGCCGGGCGCCCAGGCGGGCACCGTTCGGCCGGAGAGCGGCCAGACCGGCGGGGGTTCCACCGGAGTCGGCGGGGGAACCGGTCCGACAGTGACGGCAGGGCCGTCCCAGGAGACCCGCATCGGGTACGTCCGACCGGCGTGCTCCACCTGCACTGTCACCGCCACCCCGGGGTAGGCCCCGACGACCTGGCGGACCGCCTCGGCCACCTCCTCCACCGGCCCCCACCCGGCCACCTCGTTCGGCGTCTCCACCCCCGCGTGCCGGCCCGGCCGGTCGTTGCGGGTGTCGCCGCCGAGGCCGGGCGGGCCCGACGGTGCGGTGGTGTCGTCACGGTCGGCGGCCCGACGGCGCGACGCCTCCACACGTCGGGCCATCCGGGCCAGCGTCTCGTCCAGGTCGCCCCTCACCAGATCACCTCTTCCCGCCACGGCCGGAGCTGGTCGGCTCAGGCCCTCCTGTCCCGGGTAGCGCGGTCCAACGCGCGGTCCAGGACGACAAGTAGTGCGTCCCGCACCGAGAGCCGGTCGCGGGCATCGAACTGCACCAGGGGCACATGATCACCGATGGCCAGCGCCCAACGGATCTCGCCGAGTTCCAGGGCCAGTCGCCCGTCGAAGGCGTTGACCCCGACGACGAACGGCAGACCGGCCCGCTCGAAGAAGTCGATGGCCGGGAAGCAGTCGTCCAGCCGGGCGCTGTCCACCACCACCAGCGCGCCGAGCGCTCCCCGGGCCAGGTCGTCCCACATGAAGCCGAACCGGGTCTGCCCCGGCGTGCCGAACAGGTAGAGCTTCAGACTGCGGTCGATCGTCACGCAGCCGAAATCCATCGCCACAGTGGTGGTGGTCTTCGTGGACCGGGCACCCGGGTCGTCCACCCCGATCCCGGCGGTGGTCATCTCGGCCTCGGTGGTCAGGGGCGCGATCTCGGAGATGGCACCCACCGTGGTGGTCTTGCCCACCCCGAACCCGCCAGCGACCAGGATCTTGACCGGGATCGGCGGTGCGGCCGGCTTACCTGTCGATGGGCCGGACCCCGCACCGGACGGGGGCCGGTACGGGGGCGGTGCGGTCGGCGGTGGGCCGGCCCGCCCGACTATCGGCCCGGTGCCCGGGGACATGCCGTAACGGGCGGCGGCGCTGTTCGCGGCGACCCCGCCGAGCGGGGCGACCGGCCATTCAGGAGATCGCACGGAGTCCATCAATCACTCGCAGGATGAGATCGGGGTCGACGGCGTCGTCGGTGTCGGTCACGTGCACGTCCAGGTGCCCGGCGGCGCGTAGATCGCCGACCAGGACCCGCGTCACGCCGAAGTGCAGTCGGGCGCGGGCCGAGATCTCGGCCACCGAGATCGGCTCGGCGCAGAGCGCGATGATGGTCTGAAGTTCCGGTGCCAGCAGCGCGCCCGGTGGGCCGGCCCACCAACCGCTGTCCATGCGGGCGGTCACCTGGGTCTCCAACCCGATCGCCGGGTCGGCACCCGCGACCCGCCCGGAGGTGAGCACGAACGGACGGGGACCGCTCGGCTGGTCCGCGTCCGGCTCCGGCTCCGGCAGCGCCGGTGTCGCCGCCGCGCCCACCCCGGTCGGGGGTGACGTGCGCAGGTACGGCCGGATCCGAACTCTCGGGTCCGGATCCGGATCCTCACCGGCGACGTCGGGGGTCACTGCTGAACGGCGTTCTTCAACTCGACGATCAGTCGCGGGGTCAGGGCGCCACCGGCCCGCCCGGCGAAGAGCGTCATTTCGTACGCGACGGTGCCCAGGTTCGCCGAACGGTCGGCGACCACCCCGAGCACGGAACCGCTGCTGATCGCGCTGATCAGCAGGTAGCCGTCGGCCATGTCGACGATCACCCGGTTCAGGCCGCCGAGGGCGTACCAACTGGCGGCCCCACCGGCGAGGCTGGTCATCCCGGACACGACGGCGGCCAACCGCTCCGCGTTGGACCGATCCTTGATCGCCGACATGGCCATCAGCAGGCCGTCCGAGGAGACCGCGATCGCCTCCAGGACCCCGGCAGTGCTGGAGGTGAAGGAGTCCAGCAGCCAGTTGAACGTACGGGCCTCCGGGCTGAGGTCCCCAGTGGCGCTGGGCTGACTCTGTTCGACGTTGTCGTGCAGGAAGGGGCTGGTCACCGTGATGATCCTTCTTCGTTCCGGTGGTCGGGGCTGACTTCGCGGAGAGCGCGGGCGACGCCCGCCTCGAACTCGCTGATGAGGTCGCGGACCTCGGCCGGGTCACCGAGGTCGGTGCTGGGCGGCTGGCAGACCGGGATGGCCGTGAGGTTCGCTCCCGGCACCCGTCGGCTCAACAGGGGCCGCTCCGGTGCGGCATCGGTCGAGCCACCACCACGCGGCACCGTGGGGCCGGCGCCTCCCGGGGTGCTGGGCAGGTCGACGGTCGGGCCCAAGTCCACCACGGCCGCCCCGGTGCCGCCCGACGGGTCGCCGGCCGTCCGCGCCGACGCGCGGTCGAGGCCCGGTGCCACGTGCAGTTCGGCGCGGCGTACACCGGCTTGGAAGGCCTCGACCAGCGCGCGGGCGGCGGCGGGGTCCGCGCCGGTGGCGTCCACCGGCCGGGTCGCCGGTGCGGTGGCGTGCAGCGTGGCGCCGGGCACCCGCTGCCGCACCCGTGGCCCGCCCGGCTTGCTCACCGGCTCCGGGTCCGGGGGTTCCGGGGCGGCCTGCTCCGGCTGGCCCCGACCGAACGCGTTCCAGGACGGGCCGGCGTCCAGGCTGAGGGTGGCCCGGCTCAGCAGGTCCGAGTCGAAGCGGGCCGGCGCGGCAACGGCCACCGCGCTGGGCCGTACTTCGTGCTGGGGGTTGGGCGTCGCCGTCGTACGCCGGTCCCGACCCGGCACCACGGCGCGGGCCACAGTGGCTCCGGCGCGGTCGGCGCGGCGCAGCACCAGCGACGTCGACGGGATCTCCAGCTGTGCGGTCACGCCTCCGCCGCCGGTAGCGGCCAGGGCGACCTGCCAGCCGTGCCGACGGGCCAACCGGCCCACCACGAAGAGGCCGAGCACCTCGGTCGGGGCCAGGTCGAGACGTTCCCGGCGGGTCAACCGGGCGTTCTCCTCAGCCAGGCGTTGCTCGCTCATGCCGATGCCGTGGTCCACCACTGTGAGACGTACGCCGAGGCCGGACGTCTCGGCGGCCACCAGTACCCGGGTGTGCGGCGGGGAGAAGACGGTCGCGTTCTCCATCAGCTCGGCCAGCGTCAGGACGAGGTCACCGACCACCGCCGGCGCGGCCGAGACGCCCGCCGGGACCTGCACATCCACCCGGGTGTAGTCCTCGATCTCACCGAGCGCCAACCGGACCACGTCGGCCAGCGGCACCGGCGCGGTGTGCGCGTCGGCCCCGGCCGAGCCGGAGAGCACCACGAGGCTGCCGGCGTTTCGCCGCAACCGGCTGGAGATGTGGTCGAGTCGGTACAGGTGCTCCAGGCGGCCCGGGTCGGCCTCCTGCTGCTCCAGCCGGTCGATCAGCGCGATCTGCCGACCCACCAGGTTCTGGGTACGCCGTCCGACGTGGCCGAACATCTGCGCCACGTTGCGTCGGCCGGCGACCTGCCGCTCGACCAGCTGCGCCGCGGTGTTCTGCACCCGGTCGAAGGCCCGCGCCAGGTCGCCGATCTCGTCGTTGGCGCGGATGTCCACCGGCTCCAGCCGGACCGCCTGGTGTCTCTCCACCTCGTCGTCGGTGACCCGGACCAGTTCCGCCTCGGCGACCCGGGCGACCCGGTCGGCCGAGCGGGTGAGTCGGGTCAGTGGTCGGGCCACCGTCCGCGCCACCGCCACGCTGAGCAGCACCACCAGCGTCAGGATCAACGCCGCCGCGGCACCGACCAGGTACGCGGCGGTCAGCGCGCGCCGCTGCTCGGCCGTGACCTCGGCGAGCACGTCGGCGATCAGCTTCTTCTCGACGAACTGACCGAGCCGGATCATCGTGCGGACGGCCGGGAAGAGCGCCTCCATCGGCACGGGACGGACAGCGGCGGCCGGATCCCGGGCGCTCCTGACCAGGAAGTCGGGGCTGGTACGCGCGGCCACGGCGGCGTCGTTGAGCTGGGCGACCTTGAGCTGCTCGGGCGTGATCAGGCTGCGGAAGCGCGAGTTGTCGACCATCAGCGCGGCGATGCACGCCACGTACCCGGCAGTGGTGTCCGGGGTGCCGATCGCCTTGACCAACAGGCTCAGGGTGGCGCAGGTGCCCAGGCCCTCGTCGGAGCGGAGCAGCCCGTCGAGGGCGAGCACCTGACGGCCCGGCAACGTGTCGGTGTCCACCCCGACCACCAGCCGCAGCGACTCGATGATCCCCTTGTTGACCGGGCCGAACGCGTCCATCACCTGCATCGGCTTGGCGGCCCCGGCCAGGACGGCGGTGCGCAGCTCGACGAGGCGGGACACGCCGTCGAGGGCGCGGTCGACCTGCTCGGTCAGCGCGTCGCTCCGCGCCGCCCGCAGGTCGGCCACCCGGTCGTCCACGTCCGCGGACTTACGGACCAGCTCACCGCGCTCGACCCGGCCGAGCAGGAAGCCGACGGAGAGGATGCGTTCCTGCTGGAGGTCCTGGACCAGGCTGCCGACACGGCTGGCGAGCCGGACCCGTTCGGCGGTGTCGCCGGCCCGCTGTGCCGCGGCGACCCGGTCGAGCATCACCGGCACGGCCAGGCCGACCATGCTGAGCAGCGGAATCACCACGAGAAGCGCGAGCTTGCCGCGGATCCGGAGCCTACCGAGCAGCATCGAACGCCCCCCACTGTGCGGTCTCCGGGTCACGGGTCGCGCCGACCGGTTGCAGCGCACGCGCCTCGTCGGCCGGCGGTTGCCACAGGTCGCGCTGGGGCGGGGCGTCGGGGCTCTCCGCGTGGGTCGCGGCCAGGGCGGCCCGCCGTTGTGCCCGGCGACCGGCGGCGACCAGCAACGCGGCGAGCCAGCCCAGCAGCAGGACGGCGACGACACCCGCCCCGGCGGTCAGCCAGCGGTCCCGGTCGAGCCGATCGATGCGCTCGGCCAGCAGGGAGTCCAGTTCGGTGAGGATGACCGGCTGAAGCTGGCGGGCGGAGCGGTGCGAGCTGAGCGCGGCGGCACTCAACTGGCCCGGGTCGACCACGCCGGTGTCCTTGGTGGGCAGGCTGTACCCGGCGAGCGCCTCCACCGAACGCTGGTAGGTGTCCAGTGGGGTCAGCACGTTGGCACCGAGGTCGGTGCTCTCCGAACCGTCCACTGCCGAGCGCAGGTTGTCGACGAGGTCCGCGGCGGGGGTCAGGGCGGACACCCGCAGGCCGGTCAGCTCCAGCAGGCCGCGCGGTTGCTCGGCGGCGGGCCGGCGGGCGACAAGCGTGGACAGGTCGGCCAGCCGACCGGCGCCGATCACCGCCTCGGGAAGCTCTTGGCCGGCGCTGTCCTGGAGGAAGAACGAGTCGGCCTCGGGATCACGGACCAGCCCGGAACTCTCCCGGACCTTCCGGTGCAGGGCCAGCAGCAGGTCGGAGACCTCGCCGTACGCGGTGTAGGCGGCCTCGGGGTCGGTGGCGCTGCGGCCGCGCAGCGCCTCCAGCTTGGCCCGTACGCCGGCCCAGCGTTCCTGGCTGAGCAGCTCCTTGCCGATACGGGCGTCCACCGCGGCGACCTTCTCGACGGCCTCGTTCAACGCCTCCCCGGCGACGGGGCGACCGTTCACCGCGTTGGACTGTGCCTCCACGAGGGCGTCGGTGACCGCCGCCAGCGCGGTGAGGTACTGCACGCCGAGCCGTTCCCGGGCGGCGAGGTCCCGGTGGTCGGTGATCTGCCGCCAGTTCGATGTGACGAGCAGGCCCAGCGGTGCCAGCAGCGCTCCGATGAGCAGCAGGGGCAGCAGCCGGCCCAGCGTGGACGGCCGTCGACGGGCCCGCGGCGCGGGGACTGTCATGTGTGTCTCCTCCGGCGTGGGGCGCTGATCGGCGCGGCGTCGGGCTGGCCGACAAGTCCCGTGCACCGGACCGGAAAACTAATCGAACCGCCGCCGGGTCAGACCTCACTCGGGGAGTCAGGTTCGCGTCACTTCGAGTCATGTCACCATTTGTCCGTGTTACCGCCACGCTCCGTGTCCGCTGTGGGTGTGACATGGAGGGATCGAGGTGGATATCTGCGGAAGATCGGAATTCACGGGATCCGAACTCAACTCACTGTGCCGCGTCGGACGGTGCGCGCTCGCACCCCCTCGGGCACCGATCGGGGCAACCGGACGGACGTACGGCGGATCTCAGCCAACGCTCAGGCTGTGGGCCGTACCGTGTGCCGCATGACATCGCCGTCGCCGGCCGCGTGGTTCCGGCGTGCCCTGCCCACCCGCCGACGGGCGATCGCCGCCGCGGTGGTCGTCGTGCTGTTGGCCGCCGCAGTGACCTGGGCGGTGTGGCCGCAGGGACCGGGCGTACGCACCGAGAGCGCGATGCTCACCGTCCGCTCCGGACCGTCCGGTGACGAACCGGTGAACCTGGACACCACCCTCTATCTGCCGGACGACGCCTCGTCCGGTCGGAAGGTGCCGGCGGTGCTGCTGGCGCACGGGTTCGGCGGCACGAAGGAGTCGGTGCGCTCCGACGCGGAGGAGTTCGCCGGGCGCGGCTACGCGGTGCTCACCTGGACCGCGCGGGGTTTCGGCCGCAGCGGCGGTGAGATCCACCTGGACAACCCGGACTACGAGGTACGCGACGCCGAGCGACTGCTGGACTGGCTGGCCGCCCGTCCGGAGGTGCGCACCGACGCGGCCGGCGACCCGAAGGTCGGTGTGGTCGGCGGCTCGTACGGCGGTGGGTTGGCGTTGCTGTTGGCCGCCCAGGACCGTCGGGTCGACGCGATCGTGCCCATGATCACCTGGAACGACCTGTCCCGCGCGTTCCTGCCGGAGAGCACCGGCGGAGCGCCGACCGAGGGCGTGTTCAAGAAGGGCTGGGCCGGCCTCTTCTTCGGCGGCGGCGGCAACGTGGGCTCCGGCCCGGCCGGGCTCTCCGGCGCGACCGCCGCCCAGCCGCAGGGCGCACCGGCGTCGGCCGGGCCGCCCAGCCCCGGGCCGGGTGCCGGCCCCGGCACCGGTCCCGGTGGCGCCCCGGCGGGTGCCGCCGACCCGTCCTGCGGTCGGTTCGCCGCCGACGTCTGCGCCGCGTACCTCCGGATCGCCACCACCGGCCGCGCCGACCAGGCCGCCGTGGACCTGCTGCGCCGCTCCAGCCCGGCCGGTGTGCTGGACCGGATCAAGGCCCCCACCCTGCTGGTGCAGGGCGAGGCGGACACCCTCTTCCCGCTCGGTGAGGCGGACGCGAACGCGCGGGGCATCGCCGCCGCCGGCACCCCGGTACGGGTCGCCTGGTTCACCGGCGGGCACGACGGCGGCAGCGGGCCCCGGTCGGACTCCGACCGGGTGAAGTTCCTGACCGTCCAGTGGCTCGACCACTACGTCAAGGGCGAGGGGGACGCGCCCGGCGACGACTTCACCTGGTCGCGGATCGCCGGCTTCGATGCGCTCGACAGGGGTCTCGTCGCCACCGGTTTCCGCCGCGCCGACTACCCGGGCCTCGCCGGCAACGCCCGCCGGGAGGTGACGGTCGCCGGCCCGGCGCAGCCGATCGCGAACCCGCCGAACGGCAACCCGGCCGCCATCTCCTCGATTCCGTTCGCGGGCGGGCTCGCCTCGCTGCTGGACGGCGTGGCCGGCGACGTGCCCGGCCAGCACGCCCGGTTCGAGTCCGCCCCGCTGACCGAGGCCGTGGACGTGGCCGGTGCGCCCACCGTCACAGTGCGGGCCGCGTCGCCGACCGGCGAGGCGGTGCTCTTCGTCAAGCTCTACGACGTCGACAAGGACGGGGCGGCCACCCTGCCGAACGGCCTGGTCGCCCCGATCCGGCTCACCGGCCTGCCGCAGCAGGTGCAGGACGCCCGCCCGGTCACCGTGACGCTGCCCGGGATCGTCCGCCGGCTGGAGGCCGGGCACCGGCTTCGGCTGGTGGTGGCCACCTCCGACCAGGCGTACACCACGCCGGCCGCGCCGACCGTCTACACGGTTGCCGCGGACGGTGCGGTCAGCCTGCCGACGGTCAGCGGTGAGCCGATCCCCACCGCGGCGACGATCTGGCGCTGGGTGCTCGCCGGCCTGCTCGCCGCCATCGTGATCGGGCTCGTCGTGGTCGTCGCCCTGGTCCGCCGCCGGCACCGCCGCCAGGACCGCTCGGTGCACCCGGAGTACGCGGACACCCCGCTGGCCGTGCGCGCGCTGCGCAAGGAGTACGCGGACGGCTTCGTCGCCGTGTCGAACGTGGACTTCGAGGTGCACCCGGGTCAGGTCGTTGGTCTGCTTGGGCCGAACGGTGCCGGTAAGACCACCACCCTGCGGGTGTTGATGGGGCTGACCCAGCCGACCGCCGGGGAGATCTACGTCTTCGGTCGCCGGCTGGTGCCCGGCTCGCCGGTGCTGTCCCGGATCGGGGCGCTGGTGGAGGGGCCGGGCTTCCTGCCGCACCTGTCGGGCCTGGACAACCTGAAGGCGTACTGGCGGGCCACCGGGCGGCCGTGGGAGGACGCGCAGTTCGACGCGGCGCTGGAGATCGCCGGGCTGGGTGACTCGGTGCACCGGAGGATCAAGAACTACAGCCACGGGATGCGCCAGCGGCTCGCCATCGCCCAGGCCATGCTCGGTCTCCCCGAGCTGCTGGTGTTGGACGAGCCGACCGACGGGCTCGACCCGCCGCAGATCGCCGAGATGCGCCGGGTGCTCCAGCGGTACGCCACGGACGGCCGGGCGGTGCTGGTCTCCAGTCACCTGCTGGCCGAGGTGGAGCAGACGTGCACGCACGCGGTGGTGGTGAACAAGGGTCGGATCGTGGCGTCCGGGCCGGTGGAGGAGATCGTGGGCGAGTCGCCGAGCGTGCTCTTCGACGTCACCGACCCGGTGGCGGCGCGGGCGGTGCTGGACCGGCTGCACGGGGTCCGCGTGTTGCCGGAGAGCGACGGCCAACTGGTTGTCGACACCAACGGCACGGCCCGCAGCGAGGTGGTGGCGGAGCTGGTGCGCGCCGGCATCGGGGTGGACCGGGTGGTGCCCCGGCGGCGCCTGGAGGACGCGTTCCTCGCCCTGGTGGGCGAGAACTCTCGGGGAAGCGGTGACCGGTGATGGTTGTTACTGACGCGGGTGAGGCCCGTGGCTACCGGCCGTCGGCCACCATGCCGTTCGGGGCGGAGTTCCGCCGGCAGGCGTCCCGGCGGCGGACCCAGCTGGCGCTCGGGTTCATGGTGCTGCTGCCGCTGATCATCCTGATCGCGTTCCAGTTCAACTCCGGTGGCGACGACGACAACGGCAACAACGAGTTCGCCAGCCTGGTCGACCTGGCCACCTCGGGCGGGCTCAACTTCACCCTGTTCTCGATCTTCGTGTCGGCGTCGTTCCTGCTGGTGGTGGTCGTCGCGCTGTTCTGCGGCGACACGGTGGCCAGTGAGGCGAGCTGGGGCAGCCTGCGGTATCTGTTGGCGATCCCGGTGCCCCGGGCGCGGTTGTTGACGGTGAAGCTGGTGGTCGCGCTCGCGTACTCGGGACTGGCCCTGCTGCTGTTGGCCGGCACCGCGTTGCTGGCCGGCACCCTGCGCTACGGCTGGTCGCCGCTACGCAGCACTGTCGCCGCCGAGCTGGAACCCACCGAGGGGTTGCTCCGGCTGATGGCCGTGCTGGGCTACCTGGCGGTCGTCCTGCTGGTGGTGGCCGGTCTGGCGTTCCTGCTGTCGGTGATCACGGACGCCGCGCTGGGCGCGGTGGGTGGTGCGGTCCTGCTCTGGATCCTGTCCAGCATCCTGGACCAGATCACCGCCCTGGGCGCGCTGCGTGACTTCCTGCCGACCCACTTCAGCACCGCCTGGCTGGGCCTGCTGTCGACTCCGGTGCAGACCGACGACGTGGTGCGCGGCTGCATATCGGCGGTCAGCTACGCGACGCTGTTCTGGGGGCTGGCGTTCTGGCGCTTCACCCGCAAGGACATCACGTCGTAGCCTTCTTCCAGGCGCTGACGCCGATCCGGCCGGTGTTGCCGAGGTCGATCGGCCCGTCCGGGTCGACCTCCTCGGCTGGCTGCCCGGCGGCGGGTGCCACAGTCAGGAACTCGCCGTTGGTGGCGACCACCGTCGAGTCGGTGACCAGGTTGCGCCAGAGCACCACGGCGGTGGCCCGCTCCCCGGCGGCGAGGGTGACCTGCCGGGGTGGTTGGTCGAAGCCCAAGGTGATCTCCTTGGCGCCGTTGACCACCCGCAGCAGGACCGGCTCGCGCGCTTCGTCGAAGACGTGCAGCACCGGGTACCCGTTGAGCTGGTAGGGGCTCTCGCCGCAGTTGACCAGTTCCAGACCGAGGGCGCGCAGGCCCATCGCGGCGTCCCCGCCGGTCGACCGGATCCGGACGCCGCTGGCCGGGCATCCGGCCGGCGGCTCGGTGCTGGCTGTCGGGCCTGCTTCCGACCTGGACGCGGCGGGCGGCGGCCCGCTCGGGTCCCCACCCTGGCCTTCATGGTCACGAGTGCAGCCGCCGAGCACGAGAGTCGTCGCGACAGTCGCGACAGTCGCGGCGATGCGTCGCAGTGCTGCCGTGTCACGGGAGATCATCCGTTGATCCTCGCCCATGGAGGTGTCTCGCTGGCGTCGGGCGTCGGACCGACCCGCCGAGGCCCGCGTCACGGTGCCAGGCAGGGTCCGTCGTGGTTGGCCGGGTGCCCGCATCGGCCGGTCCCGTCGAGCCTGGTGTCGCACCAGACCCGGGTACGCACCATCTGCCGGTCCTCCTCGCTGAGCGTCGTCTCGCCGAAGTCGATGGCGAGCACGTGGCCGAGGGAGTGGCGCAGCGCCATGGCCAGCGCCGCCGCGTCGTCGACCCGCCGCAGGGTGGTCGGCAGGTGGATGATCCAGTGCGGTTCGGTCACCGGGACCACCGGCTGTTCGGGGCCGCCGAGGTGTGCCGACAGTCGGTGTGCCGCGACTGCCACTGCCGCAGAGCCTGCCGGATGCGTTCACCCTCGGTGTTCGCGGTGGCGAGATCGCGGGTGAGCCGTTCCAGTTCGTCGGCGAGCAGGCCAAGGTAGGCGTACACCTGTGTGGGGTCGAGGCCGCGCCACCGGCGGACGCTGAAGGTCGCGGCGCGGACGTGCTGGGGGAGCAGGCGCCGCATGGTCTGGTAGATCACTACTGAAGCTCCTTTCCATCACCGTTGCCGTAGGACGTGAGGCGTAGCAGCAACCCCGCACCGAGCCGGAGGGCCCTGCCGATCTTGCGCTTTCGGCTGGCGATAGAGGCGATATGCCCCTTGTGTCGGGACAGAAAGTGCAAGATCGCGGAGAAGTGGCACCCGGCCTTGTCGATCAAGGAGTTGTGGTGCCTGGTTTGGTAATGTTGAGGATGCTTTGTCACCCACCACAACTCCATGATCGACGAGGCGGTGTGGGGTGACGAACAGCCGCTCGGGCTGACGCAACCCTGTTGACCTTCTTCGTTCGATGCTGGGGCTGGGCGGCACCGGGGTGGGCGGGGTCGGCCGGCACGACCGCGCGTGACGTACCGGCCGGAGCCCGGCACCCACCCCGGGCCCTCTCCTTCCCACGGGGGTCCGTGGGCAGGCTTCAGGCGGTCGCGGCTCCCGCGCTGGACAACCCGCCGGTGTACGACGTGAGCGCGGCGACCGCCGCGGACAGGCTCTCGGTCATCAGCCCGAGTTGGTCGGCGGCCCGGTGCCACTGCCCGGCTGCCGTCTCGGTCGCCGGGTCGCTGGGCCGGTCGTGCTGTTCGGGGTCGATCAGCTGCTGCCCGGCGGTGGTGATCCGGGCCGGGAGCGCACCGATCCGGGCGCGTGCGCCAGCCAACTGCTCCCGGACGGTGTCCAGCACCTCGACCAGAGCGCCGATGGTGGCCCGATCCTGGTGGCCAGCGTCGGCGCGGAGCAGGTGAACGCCGTCGCTGAGCTGCCGCTCGGCGTCGCCGGCCAGGTCGAGCGCGTCCTCACCGCTGCGGCGCGCCAGCCGGATCGCCGGGTGAGCGCAACCCGCCCCGGTCCGTTCCAGCAGCACAGCAGCGGCGGCGACGGCGAGGTACGTCTCGCGCAGCTCGGCCGTCACCTGCTCCACGGACCAGATCGCGCTCGCCGCCGGCACCTCCGTCGCTGTCTCTGACGCGGTCATGGGTGGACTCCTCTCGTCGGGTCAAGGGGGTGCCGGGGCAGCACAGGGGGGTGCCGCCCCGGCGGGGAACCACCCAGTGCCTAGCTGGAAGCTCCGCCTGCAGCTTTACCGATAATGTCGGTAAAGTCAACGATGCGCTTGAGGTGCCTCGCGTGGTTGTGGTCAGATGGGCGTGCCTAGCTGGGAGTACCTCGCATGCCCTCACCACGAAAATTCGAGCCGCACTACCGGCGGATCATCGCTGACATCAGGAAGCGCATCGCCGACGGCGAGTGGCCGCCAGGTCACAAGCTGCCCTCGACCAAGGAGTTGGCCAATCTCTACGACGTGCGTAGCCAGTCGACTGTCCGGCAGGCCATCACGATCCTGATCGAGACTGGCGAGTTGTACGGCCACCAGGGGCTCGGTGTCTTCGTGGCTGAATAGCGCAATCGGTTCGAGGCTGCGATCTGTGTCGATCTCCGTGTGTTGGGCCGGACACTATCGGACACCGCCGCCTCGCCACATCAGAGTTGCCGCCCCGCGTTCGCCGGGCTGGGTCGATGCGTAGGCGCTGACCTGGAACGCCTCCGCGCGAGAATGCGCTTCAGCGGCGATCTTGCAGTTTCCGCTGTCGGTATGAAGGGATGCGTCCCTTGTGTCGGGACGGAAAGTGCAAGATCGCGGAGAGAGGGCGGGGCGGGTGAGGAAACGTCCTACCATTTTCAGGGCGGATTTTCCCACCAGCAAGGAACTTATGATTTTCGATGCCCGCTTGCCTCAGGATCATTGAGACCCATTCACTCTCCTCGATGGAGGTGCCATGAACGTCTCTCGGCTCGGCGGGCCGACCCTGTCCCTGTTCCGCATCGTGATCGGTCTGCTGTTCACGTTGCACGGCCTGTCCTCGGTGTTCGGGTTGTTCGGCGGCAACCCGATGACTGGCAAGGCGGTACCGTTCGGCACCTGGCCGGGCTGGTGGGCCGCCCTGATCCAGTTGGTCTGCGGCGTACTGGTGCTGGTCGGGCTCTTCGCCCGACCCGCCGCGCTGCTCGCCTCCGGCTCGATGGCGTACGCCTACTTCGTTGTGCACCAACCGGATGCCCTGCTGCCGCTGCACAACGGAGGTGAGCTGGCGGCGCTCTTCTGCTGGGCGTTCCTGCTGGTCGCGGCTCTCGGCCCGGGTGCCTGGGCACTCGACACGCTGCTCGCCCGGCGTCGTACCGACAGCCCCTCGGTCTCGGCTTCGGCGGCCGAGCCCGGCACGGTGTCCGTCTGATCAGACCCGAACGAACCGCGCGTCGCCGAAGCCTCGACGAAGCGGCTTCGGCGGCGCGCCCGGTCACTGTCGGCCGATGTGCCCCGGCCCGGGGCCGGCCGACACTCCCGGTCGCGGCGCCACCTCTGCGCTGATGTCGTAGACGATTCAGCTCCACAGCGAGCGTCGGGGACATGTCCCGACCGCCGAGGTCACGTGCCGCATGCCTCAGCCGCCGAGGTCGCGTGCCGCCGTCAACCGGCTGGTGCGGCCACGCAGACCGCGACCGCGGACCGCAGCCGCAGCCGGCGAGCGGAGGCGGGGCGGGGTCAGGCCGGCGGGCGCTGGGTGAGGACCGCGTCCAGCAGGCCGGGGTAGAGCTTGTCCAGCTCGTCGCGGCGGAGCCGGACCAGTCGGCTGGTGCCGGCCGCCCGGGTCCGGGTCAGCCCTGCCTCGCGCAGCACCTTGAGGTGGTGGCTGCGGGTCGCCTTGGAGACGCCGAAGTCGAAACTGCCGCAGGCGGACTCGCCGCCCTCGGCGAGCGCCCGGACGATCTGCAGCCGCACGTCGTCGGCGAGTGCGGCCAGCACGTTGGTGACCGGTACGGCGGTCAGGTCGGGTTCGTGCGGCTCCATGTGACCAGTGTAACCCTTGTTCGACAACCATCGAACGACGCCCTATGGTCAGTCTCGTTGGTTCGACGATACTCGAACATTGGAGTTGCCGATGCGATCCCGCGCCACCGCGTACCCACTGGTCGCCGTGCTCGGCTGGGGCGTGATGTTCCCGATCCTGGCCAGCGCGCTTCACCGGGTCGACCCGCTCAACCTGACCACCGCGCGCTACCTGCTGGCCGCCGTCGTCCTGGTCGCCATCCTGCTGCTCCGCGAGGGCGCCGGCGCGCTCCGCCACGGTGGCCGGGCGCTGGAGGTGGTGGTGCTCGGAGTGGTCGGCTTCGCGGGCTTCAACCTGCTCACCAACCTGGCGCTGGAACACGCCGCCCCGCAGCAGATCTCCCTTTTCGTGGCCACCACCCCGGTGATCACCCAGCTGGTCCGCTGGGCTCGCGACGGCGTACGCCCGAAGCCGCTCCTGCTGGCCCTCTCCCTGGCGGCGCTCCTCGGCGTCGGTCTGGTGATCACGCGCGGGAGCCTGGCCGGGCTCGGACAGTTCGGTCTCGGTGGGCTCATGATGATCGGCGCGGTGCTGGGTTGGGGCATCTACACCCACGGCGCCAGCCGGTTCGGCGAGTGGTCGCCGCTGCGCTTCACCACACTGACCGCGCTCGCCGGCACGGCCGCCATGCTCGTCCTGAGCATCGGCGCCGACGCCGTCGGCTGGCAGCACGCGCCGGCCGCCGCCGACCTCGCGGCGGTCGCCCCGCAACTGGCGTACGCCGTGCTGGTGGGTGCCGTGATCGCGGTCCTGGCCTGGAACACCGGCGTGCAGCGACTCGGTGCCGCCAACGCCGCGCTGTTCATGAACCTGGTCCCGGTGACCACCTTCGCGGTGCAGATCGCCCGCGGCTACCGCCCGGAGCCCGTCGAACTGGTCGGGGCCGCCATCACGATCGCCGCCCTGATCGCCGCGAACCTCGCCGCCCGCCCCCGGGCCACGGCGCTGCCCCGACCGAGCGCGGTGACGGACCCGATCGCGGTGACCGACCCCGTCGCGGTGAATTTCCGCTGACCCAATACCTGGGATCAGTGGTAGCAGGGGCCGACAGCGTTGTCCTAGACTCGACGGCACAACTGAATACCTCATCCAGAGGGGCTGAGGGATACGGCCCGACGACGCCCCGGCAACCACCCCGCGCGCTCACCGCTGAGCGACCCGCGGGGCAGGTGCCAATTCCGTCCCCGCCGCACCGTGCGATGCGGGGAAAGATGAGAGGACTCTCGACATGACGTCGACGCTCGTCGCCTCCGGCATCGACACCGCTGCCAGCCCCGCCCGCGCCCTGGTCTGCCGTGCCTGTTCGGCCCGCTACCCGCTCGCCGCCCAGCACGCCTGTTACGAGTGTTTCGGCCCGCTGGAAGTCGACTACGACACCGCCGCGCTGGCCACCGTCACCCGCGAGCAGATCGAGGCCGGCCCGAACAACATCTGGCGGTACGCCGCCCTGCTCCCCGCCGGTCAGGACCCGGCCACCCGGGTCACCCTCGACCCGGGCCTGACCCCACTGGTGGCGGCCCCGCACCTCGCCGCCGAGCTGGGCATCACCGCGCCGCTCTGGGTCAAGGACGACAGCGCCAACCCCACCCACTCGTTCAAGGACCGGGTCGTCTCGGTGGCGCTCACCGCCGCCAAGGCCCTCGGCTTCACCCGGTTCGCCTGCGCGTCGACCGGCAACCTGGCCAACTCGGTGGCCGCCCACGCGGCCCGCGCCGGGGTGCCCTCGGTGGTCTTCATCCCCAGCGACCTGGAACAGGGCAAGGTCATCACCACCGCCGTCTACGGCGGCGAACTGGTCGCCATCGACGGCTCGTACGACGATGTCAACCGGCTCTGCGGTGAGCTGGTGGAGACCGACGAGTTCGAGGACACCGCGTTCGTCAACGTGAACGTCCGGCCGTACTACGCGGAGGGCTCCAAGACCCTCGGCTACGAGGTGGCCGAGCAGCTCGGCTGGCGGATCCCGGCGCAGGTGGTCATCCCGATGGCCAGCGGCGAGCTGCTCACCAAGATTGACAAGGCGTTCTCCGAGCTGGTGGAGATCGGCCTGGTCGAGGCACCCGCCGACGGCTGGAAGGTCTTCGGTGCGCAGTCCGCCGGCTGCAACCCGATCGCCGTCGCACTGCACGCCGAGACCGACACGATCGTCCCGGTCAAGCCCACCGGCATCGCCAAGTCACTCAACATCGGCGACCCGGCGGCCGGGCTCTACGCCTTGGAGGCGGTCCGCCGCACCGGCGGCTGGATGGAGTACGTCGACGACGACGAGATCCGCGCGGGCATCCGCGATCTGGCCCGTACCACCGGGGTCTTCGCGGAAACCGCCGGTGGGGTCACAGTGGCGGTGCTGCGCAAACTGGTCGAGTCCGGTCGGCTCGACCCGACGGCCGAGACCGTCGTGTTCAACACCGGTGAGGGTCTGAAGACCATCGACGCGGTGGCCGGCCAGGTCGGGCCGACCCACCACATCAAGCCCTCGCTGCGGGCGGCCCGCGACGCCGGCCTCCTCGGCTGAACGGCCCGCCCGGCACCGGGGCCGGGTGGATCAGTCGGTAACTGGGTTTTCGCTGTGAGTGTGGAAAACCCGCCCCTACGGACTTGACGGCAGGAACCGGACGGCGCAAGATGCTCCGTGCGGGAGGGCATTTCGCCGAAGACTTTTGAAGTTCTTGCGACCCAACGCCGGAGGCGTTGTGCGAGTGTCCCTCCCGACCAACGTTCGATCGGGCCAGCGAGTAATTCGCTGGCCCGATCGCTTTTGTACGGTGCACGCTCACCGGCATGAGCATCACCATCGCGTCGTTCGACGGCGCCGACCGGACGTCGGTCGACGAGGCGTACCGGATCGGGTCGGCGGCCAACGACGCCGATGTGCCGGACTTCCCGCCCTCCTGCCGGCGCCGCTTCGACGCGTTGTTCCACACGCCGATGCCCGGTACCCGGTCGCTCTGGGCGCTGGCCCGTCTGGACGGCGTGCCGGCCGGCTACCTCCAACTGGACCTGCCGCAGCTCGACAACACCGACAACGCCACCGCTGAGCTGCTGGTGCATCCGCAGCTGCGGCGCCGGGGCGTCGGCCGGGCCCTGCACGAGTACGGGCTGCGCCTGCTCCGCGAGCACGGCCGTAAGCGGGTGGTGGCGATGACCGTCTCCGCGCTGCCCGGCGGGCCGGCCCGAAGCGTGGCCGGTGACGCGTTCGCGGCCGCGTCCGGAGCCCAGCCCGCTCTCGCCGAGGTACGCCGACGGCTCGACGTCGGCGACATCGACCGGGTCGCTCTGCGTGCGGCGCTCGCCGAGGCACAACCCCGAGCCAAGGGCTATCACTCGGTCTGCTGGCAGGGCTCCACCCCACCGAAGTACGTCGCCGACATCGCCTACCTGGACGGCCGGTTACTGATGGACGCGCCCATGGGCGACGTGCAGTGGGAACCGGAGCAGGTGGACGCCGAGCGGATCCGCGGCAACGAACGGGCGCTGGACGCCCGGGGCCGGCGGCGCTACCACCTCGGGATGCGACACGAGGCGTCCGGCCGGCTGGTCGCCTGGACCCTGCTGGACGTGGGCGCCGCCGCCGACTGGCACGCGTTCCAGCAGATCACCATCGTCGACCCGGCCCACCGTGGGCACCGGCTCGGCCTCATCGCCAAGGCCGAGAACCTGCACCACCTGCTCACCCACGAGCCGGCGGTACAGGTGATCGACACTTTCAACGCGGCCAGCAACAGCTACATGGTGGCGATCAACGAACAGCTCGGCTTCCGCCCGGTGGACCGGTGGACCGACTGGCAGCTCACCCTCTGACGGGTATCGGCGCTACTGCTCGCGGACCTGACTCAGGCATGAACCGCTGCCGGGCATTCGCGCTACTGCTCGCGGTGGGGACTCAGGCATGATGGCGGGCATGACGGAGACCCCGCATCCCCTGTACGACAGGCACGCCGACACCCTCAACCGTGCGCTGACCGCGATCACGGAGCGGGGCTACTGGTCCGCCTATCCCGAATCCCCCAGCCCCCGGGTGTACGGCGAGACCGCCGCCGCGGACGGTAAGGCCGCCTTCGAGGCGTACCTCGGTGGTGACTTCCCGCTCGACCAACCCGGCGCTGGCGTTCGGGTCGCCACCGAGACGAGCCCGTTCGGGGTGGATTTGGCGGTGCGTTACCCACACGCCGGCCCCGGTGAGCTGATCGACGCCGCCTCCGCCGCGCTGCCCACGTGGCGTGACGCCGGCCCGCAGGCCCGGGTGGGCGTCTGCCTGGAGATCCTCGACCGGCTGCACAAGCACATCTTCGAGCTGGCCAACGCTGTGCAGTTCACCAGCGGGCAGGCGTTCGTGATGGCCTTCCAGGCCGGTGGCGCGCACGCGCTGGACCGGGCGCTGGAGGCGCTGGCGTACGCGTACGCCGAGATGACCCGGCACCCGGGCACGGCGGGCTGGGAGAAGGCCGCCGGCAAGGGTGACCCGCTGCGGATGACCAAGACGTTCCACGTGGTGCCGCGTGGGGTGGCGCTGGTGATCGGCTGCAACACCTTCCCGACCTGGAACTCGTACCCCGGGCTGTTCGCCTCGCTGGTCACCGGCAACCCGGTGATCGTCAAGCCGCACCCGCGCGCGGTGCTGCCGCTGGCCATCACCGTGAAGTACGCCCGGGAGGTGCTCGCCGAGGCCGGGTTCGACCCGAACCTGATCATGCTGGCGGCCGAAGCGCCCGGTGAGAAGCTCGCCAGTGACCTGGCCCTGCACCGCTCCGTCAAGATCGTCGACTTCACCGGCTCCACCGAGTACGGCGACTGGCTGGAGACGCACGCCCGGCAGGCATCGGTCTACACCGAGAAGGCCGGCCTCAACACCGTCGTCGTCGACTCCACCGACGACTTCGCCGGCATGTGCCGCAACCTCGGGTTCACGCTGACCCTCTACAGCGGGCAGATGTGCACCACCTCACAGAACATCCTCATCCCGGCCGGGGGCATCGAGACCGACCAGGGGCACAAGAGCTTCGACGAGGTGGCCGGCGGGATCGCCGCCGCCGTCGGCAAGCTCACCGCCGACCCGGCCCGGGGTGTGGAGCTGACCGGTGCCATCGTCAACGACGGGGTGCTGGAGCGGCTGGCCGAGGTGACCAAGGTCGGCGAGCCGGTGCTGGAGTCGCGGGCCGTGGCCCACCCGTCGTACGCCGACGCGGTGGTGCGTACCCCGACGATCGTGAAGCTGACCGCGGACGACTCGGAGACGTACGGCCGGGAATGGTTCGGGCCGATCTCGTTCGCCATCGCTACCGACTCGACCACGCACAGCCTGGAGCTGCTGCGCCGGACGGTCGGCGAGAAGGGCGCGCTCACCGCCGGTGTCTACTCGACCGACGAGGCAGTGCTGGACGCAACCGAGGCGGTGGCGGTCGAGGTCGGGGTGCACCTGTCCTGCAACCTCACCGGCGGTGTCTTCGTGAACCAGTCGGCGGCGTTCTCCGACTTCCACGGCAGTGGAGCCAACGCGGCGGCCAACTCGGCGCTGACCGACGGGGCTTATGTGGCGAACCGGTTCCGGATCGTGCAGTCGCGGCGTCATGTTTGATCTTTAGTTGCGGTGGGGGTTTCCGGGGCAGCCCGACCCGCTTCGGGCGGTCAGGCTTGATCCCTGCGCGGGTCGGGCTGCCCCGGAAACCCTGACGTGGACACGGTTGTCGCTTACGCTTCCGGTTTTTTGGGGGGCATCAGGGTGGTTCTGCCTTGGGATGAGTTTTTGGTTTTAGGCTGTTCGGCGCATCTGTAGCTCGGTTAGGGCTGGGATGTTCGGGTGGGGGACCCGTACCCCGGTGTCCTTGAAGCCCAGGCGCTGGTAGGCGCGGTAGGCGCGGTCGTTGCCGACCACCACCTCCAGCAGCAGTTCCGGCCGGCCACAGGCCCGCGACCAGGCGGCCACCCCGTCGATCAGCTCGCCGAGCAGGCCACTGCCGCGCCAGGTCGGCGTGACGTACACGGCGTAGATCACGGTCAGTCCCGGTTCGTTCGGGTGGGTCGTACCACCGGCGTGCCCGACCAGCCGGCCGCCCGGGTCGGCGACGAACTGCGCGTTACCGGCACCGGCCGAGGTGTACGCGACCCGGGCGGCGAACTCGTTGTGCGGTCGGGCCGCCGCGTCCGCCAGGGTCTCCAGGAAGGCCAACGGCGCGTCGGCCAGCATCTCCAGGCGCAGCGCCCGCATCCGGGCGGCGTCCTCCGGCCGGACCCGGCGGATCTCCGCGAGCCGCACTGCCGGCGGGCCCATGTCGGTGGTCATGTCCGCATGCCTACCACAGGGCAGGGGTGGCGTTTCGCGAGCTGGGCCCGATCGCCGTCATCTCGGGGTCGCCCGGCGACCGTCCCTCCATTTCGCAATGACGCGGGCGAATTTGGTGGCTCGGGAACCCGGCCGATCAGCGCGGCCGGTGCGCCTCGGAGTGTGTCTGTTTTGTGGCAGTGCGCGGCCGTCAGTCCTCGTGTAGCGTGCGATTTCGGTCACCTTCTTCAATGGCGGTCATCGATCGCTGAGTCGGTGGTCCGGGGCGCCCGGCCGTGCCGTGCGCCGAGTCAGGCAACGCCGGGCAGAGTGAGGGAAGTGCACAGTGGCACAGGGCTCCGTGAAGTGGTTCAACGCCGAAAAGGGCTACGGCTTCATCGCCGTCGACGGCGGGCAGGACGTTTTTGTCCACTTCTCCGCGATCGAGATGGACGGTTACAAGGCGCTGGACGACGGTCAGCGGGTCGAGTTCGAGATCACCCAGGGCCAGAAGGGCCCACAGGCAGAGCACGTACGCGTCATCGACTGAGCTTCCTGGCCGATCGGCCCCGTGAGTCGGGGCTGCGGCACTGGCGTGCACCCGGGAAGATCGTGAACCGTTCCAGCCGATGCTGAGGAGCGTTCATGACCGACCAGCCACCCCCGCACACTCCGTCCTCCGGGTCGGGGGAGCCGGACCCGTCCTCGCCCGCCGGCAGCCCCGGTCACGCCGGTCCGCCGCCCGGCTGGGGGCCGGGCACGCCCCCGGTTCGCCCGTCCTCCGGCCCCGCCGGTCCGCCGCCCGGGTGGGATCCCGCGCAGGGTGCCTGGGGTGCGGCCCCGCCATCGCAGGGCTGGGCGTTCCCGCCCACCGGGGGCTACCCGCCCGGGTCGGGTCCCTACGGCGGGCAGCCGTGGTACCCGGGGCCGCCGGTCGGCTGGTATCCGCCCGGTTACGGGGTTGACCCGAACGACGCCCTGGTCACGCCACCCGGCGCGGGTATCGGCGGCTGGTTCAACCGGTGCGGGGGAGCGCTGCGCCGGGGCTGGCGGCAGTTGGTGCCGATCATGCTGCTCACCCAGGTGCTGCCCGCGGCGGTGCTCTCGGTGGTCTCCCTCGGGCTGGACCCGTCGGCGAAGTGGTCCGCCCAGGCCGGATCGACGTCGACCCCCGCGCTGCCGGACAATTTCGTCGCCGAACTGCTGAGCCTCCTGGTCCTGTTGCTCGGCGGCAGCCTGGTCGTCGGGTTGGTGCAGGCCGTCGGGTGGGCTGCCGGCACCTGGGTGATCACCCAGCAGGCGGCCGGTCAGCCGGCCAGCCTGGAGTCCGCGTTGCGCTACGGCCTGCGCCGGGCACTCGGGCTGTGGGCGTGGACCCTGCTGGTCAGTCTGCTCATCGGCGTCGGTGTCTGCTTCTGCGTGCTGCCGGGCATCTACCTGGCCTTCGCGCTGAGCATGGCCGGCCCGGTCTATCTCTTCGAACGGCACAACCCGATCGGTCGATCGTTCCGGATGTTCCACGACCGACTCGGCCTGCTGCTCGGACGGGTGGCCCTGGTGGCCGTTGCCGTGATCGTCGGCACGCTGATCCCCGGTGCCCTGGAAGGGATCGGCACCGGCGCGCTCGGAACGGACCCGTTCTCCTCGGCGGGTACCGCGGCCGGGGCGGTGGTGGTGATCGGGATCACCGCCGTGCTGGCCCTGCCGGCCCATCTCGCGCAGATGGTCGGTCTGCTGGTCACGTACGTCGAGCAGCGTGCCCATGAGGCGCCGGTGAACAGCGCCGGACTGGCTGCGGAACTCGGCTGAGCGGCGGCATCGTGCTTGCACTCGGCAGGGGAGAGTGCTAAACAAGTCATTGGCACTCGCATACCGTGAGTGCCAACGGTCGGGACGGTGGGGCCAGGTTGTGCCGGTGTGGAGACACCGGGGCAGCACATGGCCGGTCGTCGCGGGCTATCCGGCCCGGCCGAAGGACGTCGTCGTCGCCAGGTGGCGACGTCCCTAGGTGCGCACACCAGGCGGCCCATCCGGGGCACACATCTCGGGTGGCCCGTGAGTGTCCAGGAGGACAACGCCGTATGGCCAAGATGATCGCTTTCGACGAAGAGGCTCGCCGCGGCCTCGAGCGGGGCATGAACCAGCTCGCCGACGCCGTAAAGGTGACCCTCGGCCCCAAGGGCCGCAACGTCGTGCTCGAGAAGAAGTGGGGTGCCCCCACCATCACCAACGATGGTGTGAGCATCGCCAAGGAGATCGAGCTCGAGGACCCGTACGAGAAGATCGGCGCTGAGCTGGTCAAGGAGGTCGCCAAGAAGACCGACGACGTTGCCGGCGACGGCACGACGACGGCGACCGTCCTGGCCCAGGCCCTGGTTCGCGAGGGCCTGCGCAACGTGGCCGCCGGCGCCAACCCGATGGCCCTGAAGCGGGGCATCGAGGCTGCTGTCGCGAGCGTCTCGGAGGAGCTGTCCAAGCTCGCCAAGGACGTCGAGACCAAGGAGCAGATCGCCTCCACCGCCTCCATCTCCGCTGGCGACAGCACCGTCGGCGAGATCATCGCCGAGGCGATGGACAAGGTCGGCAAGGAAGGCGTCATCACCGTCGAGGAGAGCAACACCTTCGGGCTGGAGCTGGAGCTCACCGAGGGTATGCGCTTCGACAAGGGCTACATCTCGGCCTACTTCATGACCGACCCGGAGCGTATGGAGGCCGTCTTCGACGACCCGTACATCCTGATCGCCAACAGCAAGATCTCGTCGGTGAAGGACCTGCTTCCGATCCTGGAGAAGGTCATGCAGTCGGGCAAGCCGCTGCTGATCATCGCCGAGGACCTGGAGGGCGAGGCCCTCGCCACCCTGGTGGTCAACAAGGTCCGTGGCACCTTCAAGTCGGTCGCCGTCAAGGCGCCGGGCTTCGGTGACCGCCGCAAGGCCATGCTGACCGACATCGCCATCCTCGCCGGTGGCCAGGTCATCAGCGAGGAGGTCGGCCTCAAGCTCGACGCCGCCAGCGTCGACATGCTGGGCCGCGCCCGCAAGGTCGTGGTGACCAAGGACGAGACCACCATCGTCGACGGTGCCGGTGACGCCGAGCAGATCCAGGGCCGGGTGAACCAGATCCGGGCCGAGATCGACAAGAGCGACTCCGACTACGACCGCGAGAAGCTGCAGGAGCGGCTGGCCAAGCTGGCCGGCGGCGTCGCGGTCATCAAGGTCGGCGCGGCCACCGAGGTCGAGCTCAAGGAGCGCAAGCACCGCATCGAGGACGCCGTTCGCAACGCGAAGGCGGCCGTCGAAGAGGGCATCGTCCCGGGTGGTGGCGTCGCGCTGGTGCAGGCCGGCAAGACCGCCTTCGACAAGCTCGACCTGGTCGGCGACGAGGCGACCGGTGCGAACATCGTCAAGGTCGCGCTGGACGCCCCGCTGCGGCAGATCGCCGTCAACGCCGGCCTTGAGGGCGGCGTCGTGGTGGAGAAGGTCCGTAACCTCGAAGCGGGTCACGGTCTGAACGCCGCCAACGGCGAGTACGTCGACCTGCTGGCCGCGGGCATCATCGACCCGGCCAAGGTGACGCGTTCGGCGCTGCAGAACGCCGCTTCCATCGCGGCGCTCTTCCTCACCACCGAGGCTGTTGTCGCGGACAAGCCGGAGAAGACCCCGGCTGCCCCGGCTGGCCCGGGTGGCGGGGACATGGACTTCTGAGTCCAGTTCCGACACCGAACGGGGCGGGCCGCTGACGCGGTCCGCCCCGTTCGTCGTCAGGTCGGCAGTGGGCGCTGGTTGCGCCGCTTCTGTGCCCGGTTGTACGGCGGGAGCAGCTGGATCGGCGCGTCCACCATCTCCTGCGACTCCTCGGCCGCCGGCGGCTCGCCGTCGGTGGTCATCTCGGCCAGTTGCTCGGCGTCGCCGTAGTCGAGCCTGTCGAACGGCAGTTGGCCCGGGAGTTCACCCACCGGCTTCCAGGTGATCGGCGGGCCGTCCTCGGTCTGGTTGTCATCCGTGGTCATGGCTGCCTCCTCTACCGAAACGGTAGGGGGCGTCGTTGGCCGATGCGGGCGAATGAATCCATGTCCTGTTTGCCCCGGTTATCCCCCGGACAGGGTCCGCCGGTACAGGAAGAAGACCCGCTCGATCCGCGCACCCGCGCTGCCCGAGTAGAACGGCACCGGTCCTACCCAGCCGATCTGTGCCCGGTCCAGCCCCGCCGACCGCTGGTCGCGCAGGCAGCGCCGCAACAGCACCCCACCGATGCCCGACCCCTCCGCTGCCGGTGCGGTGCCCATCGGCCCGAACCAACTCGGCCGGGACGACCCGTACGCGGCGAAGCCGAGCACCTCGCCGTCGCGCTCCGCCAGGTGGCAACCGGCGTCGGCGCGCCCCACCGACCCGGCCAGCTCGCCGTCCCACGTGCCGCCGAAGGTGGACCGGGCGAACGCGGTCAGCGCCGGAAGATCCGCCGGCTCCGCCCGGCGTACCGTGACGCCCTGGTCGGCCAGCCGCCGCTCCGTGGCCTCGGTGGACCGCAGTGCCGGCGACCCGTCGTACGACAGGTCCGCGGTCATGTTCCAGGCGGTCCGGTCCTGCTGGTAGCCGAGCGCGAGGGCGGCGCAGACCGCCGGCGTGTAGCGGACGTCGATCCCCGGCCACGCGTAGTACGGCGGGTTCCCGGCCAGCAGCACCTCGGTCGCCCCACGGTCGGCGAGCACCCGCTCGGCCCGCTGGAGCAGCGCCCGGCCGACGCCCCGACGCCGCTGATCCGCAAGGACCGCGACCAGGTCGACGTGCCCGATCCCCGGCTCGACCGACGACACCGAGCAGATCAGCACCCCCACCAGGTCCGCACCTCGGTACGCGCCCAGCCCGACCACGGGCCGGTCGGCGGCGGCGGCCCGGGTCCAGAGCACGTCCACTATGGAAGCCGCCTCGGCGGAGTCCTCGGGCAGGTCGAGCGCCTGCTGGCAGAGCTGCACGACGCTGGTGACCAGGTCGG
The DNA here is from genome assembly GCF_040649115.1 of Micromonospora sp. NPDC049049. Classification (NCBI taxonomy): domain Bacteria; kingdom Bacillati; phylum Actinomycetota; class Actinomycetes; order Micromonosporales; family Micromonosporaceae; genus Micromonospora; species Micromonospora sp. NPDC049049. Next base: position 268,664 of record NZ_JBEZEX010000001.1, read on the forward strand.
CGGTCAGCTCGGTGACGGTGATCTCGGCGTCCATGGTCGCCGACCCTAGATCACCGGATGTCGAGCCGCACCCCACCCGTGGGGCGACGATCACCCCTGGGCGGCGCGAACGGCGGCGTAGGCGTCGACCTGGCCGGCGCCGGTGACGTTCGCCGGAGCGCCGCAGGCGTCGGAGGGACTGTCGGAGCGATAGGTGGGCGTCACCTCAGTGGCGGTGTCCCGCAGGATCTGCCGGGTCCGGGTCACGTCGCCGACCAGCGCCGGGTTCGCCGACCACATCAGGGCGACCACCCCGGCCACCTGCGGGGTCGCCATCGACGTGCCGTCCAGCTTGGCGTAGGTGCCGCCCGGCATGGCCGACACCACACCCACCCCCGGTGCCAGCACGTCCGGTTTACCCGAGCCGCCCGGCACCGGTCCGCGCGAGGAGAACTCGGCGACGCGCCGCTGGTCGTCCACCGCGCCCACTGTCAGCACGTCCGGGTAGGGGGCGGGCGGATCGTCGATCGACGCGCACCACGGGCCGGTGTTCCCGGCTGCGGCGACCACGAAGATCCCGGCGGCGTCGAGGGCGGCGGTGGCCGGCCGCAGAACGCGCTGGTCGCAACCCTCGATGGGCGGGCAGCCCCACGAGTTGGTCAGCACCTGCGGGGCGCGCTCCGGACGGCCGTCGGTGAACGGGTCGCCGCCGGCCGGGAAGGGCGCCAACATGAACTGGAGACAGTCCAGGTAGTGCGCGGGGCTGCCGAGGTTGCGGTCCAGGTTGACGCAGCCCACCCACTGCGCGTCCGGGGCCACCCCGATGCCGTCCCGCCCGACCGCGCTGCCCACCGTGTGGGTGCCGTGCCCGCCCTTGTCGGTCGGGCTCCGGGTGTCGTCCCACGGGTCGAACCAGGAGTCGTCCCCACCACGGAACCCGGCACGTAGCGCCGGATGGCCGCCGTCCACCCCCGAGTCGGAGCTGCCGACCACGATGCCCGCGCCGGTGACCCGGAGTTGGGACCACACCCGGTCGGCGCCGATCTGACGGATGTTCCACTCCGGGCCGGTCGGCTTGGGCAGGGTGCCCCGGCTCTGCCCGGCCGGGGCCGGCAACGGTCGCAGGCGCTGGCTGACCAGCACCCGTGCCACCTCCGGTCGGCGGGCGAGCCAGGCCCGCACCGCCGGGCCGCCGTCCACCTCGACCGCGTTGACCAGGTAGTACGACACCGGGTCGAGCCGCAGCCGGTTCAACCCCCGGAGCAGGTCGCCCTGGCTCTGCTCGGCGGTCGTCACCAGCCGCCGGTAGACCTCCGCCGCGCGGGCGTCCCGTCCGGCCCGGCCCGGCGCGGCGGCCGGGAGACCGCTCAGGTCGGCCTGCGTACGCAGCACCACGAACAGCCGCTCGCCGTACAGGCCCGGCTGGCCGGGGCCGAGGTCGACAGTCCCGAACGCCACCAGCAGCACCACGGCCGCCACCGCTGCCATCCGCCTGCTCGGGGTGCGTGCCGTCGGCCGGGCGAGCAGCACCGCGTACCCGATGGCGACCAGGACCGCGACGGCGAGCCCGACGCCGGCGGCGGCCGCCACCCAGAACGGGATGTCCCGGGTGCCGACCAGCAGCAGGCTGATCTCTTCCGGGTCGGTGAAGGCCAGCGGGCCGAGCGCGGCCAGGCCCACGAGCCAGCCGGTCGCCGCTCGGCCGGCGCGCACGGCCTCGGCCGGCTCGGCGGTGGGCCGCCGCGTCGCGGCCCAGAGCGCGGCCTCGGCCGGGTCGGCGGTGGGCTGCCGGGTCGCGGCCCGAGGCTCGGCCTCGGCCGGCTCGGCGGTGGGCCGCCAGGTCGCGGCCCAGAGCGCGGCCAGCGCGAAACCCACCGGCGGCACTGTCAGCAGCGCGGGTAACTGCGCGCCGGACTGCCCGGTCCCGGCCGCGAGCAGCAGCAACGCCACCCCGGCGACCAGACCGCCGACCAGCACCAGCCGAGCCGGCCGGGGTGGTCGCCCAACAGCGAACCGGGCCCAGAAGGGGGCGTCCAGCAGTGTCGCGGCGAGCACCCCGAGCGCGGCGGCCGCCACCAGCGCGAGAGCGGTCTCCAGGAGGCCACCGAGCGCACCAAGCCACGCCCACGGCAGCAGCAGCGCCAACCCGGCGGCCACCGCGAGCAGCGGCACCGGGCCGATACGGCGCACGCGCCGTCCGACCGACTCCGCGCCTCCGGTGGCCTCGGGCCGCGTGGCGTCGCCGTCTCTGGTGGCCTCGGGCCGCGTGGTGTCGCCGCCTCCGGTGGCCTCGGGCCGCGTGGTGTCGCCGCCTGCGGTGGCCTCGGGCCGCGTGGTGTCGCCGCCTCCGGTGGGTGCCGGGCCGCCGACCGAGCCAACCAGCCCGGGGTACGCCCATCGGCGCGCCGACCAGCGCACGGCGAGCGCGCTGAGCATTGCGGCGGCGGCCAGCGCGGCGAGGTACGCCTCGTGGTGCACCGGTGGCACGGCCCGCAGCAGTGTGAACACGCCGAGCGCGATCGCCCCGATCAACCAGGCCCGCCCGGTGGCCCGGACCGCGCCCGACCGGGGCAGGACTGCCAGCAGGAGGGCGGGCGTGCCGACCAGCACGACGGTGGCCAGGCCGAGCACCGGCCAGAGCCAGCCGAGCCGGTCCCGTCCGAAGCCCAGCAGCACCTGATCGGTGAGCCAGCCCCCGGTCTGGGTGCCAACGGTGACCGCAACCGTCCAGCAGCCGACCAGCACGGCCGCGACCACCGGCCACGGGGAACTGCGGTTGCTGGGACCCTGGTACGCAGGTTGACCTTGCATCCGAGAACCTTACGACTACGAGGAAGGGTTTCGACCCGACCGTCGGGTTCCGAGGCGTCGAGGAAGCGTGCAGATCTTGGACAGTTTCCGTCACGTGATGACGGAAACTGTCCAAGATCTGCGATGGGTCGGCCGGGATCGGGTGGCGGGACGTGTCGTGCGCTCCGGAGCAGGTAGGCGCGGTGCGGGGCGGGCGGCGAATGTCGACACGGTGGCTCGACGGTTACGGTGGACAGGTGCGCGACCCCAATGTCTCCCGATCCGTCGCCGGTCAGCTCTCACCGGTCCGCCGTGCGTCCGACCTGCGTCGACTGCGTGCCGAGCGCTTCGACGTGCTGGTCATCGGGGGCGGGGTGACCGGAGCCGGTGCCGCCCTGGACGCTGCGTCCCGTGGCCTGAAGGTGGCGCTGGTCGAGGCACGTGACCTTGCCGCCGGGACCTCCAGCCGGTCCAGCAAACTCATCCACGGTGGCCTGCGGTATCTGGAGCAGTTGGAGTTCCACCTGGTCCACGAGGCGCTCACCGAGCGCGGCCTGCTGGCCACGCGGCTCGCGCCGCACCTGGTACGCCCGGTGCCGATCATGGTGCCGCTGCCGGCCGGCCGGGGCCTGCGGGACCTGCCGGCCCGGGTCTTCCGGCGCTCGTACTACGGCGCCGGGGTGGCCGCGTACGACGCCTTCGCCGGGATTTTCGGCGGTGGTCGGGGGATGCCCCTGCACCGTCACCTGACTCGGGAAGGCGCCCGGCGCATCTTCCCGAGTCTGCGGGCCGACGCGCTGGCCGGGGCGATCCGCTACTACGACGGGCAGGTCGACGACGCCCGGCTGGTTGTCACACTGGCCCGCACCGCGGCCAGCCTCGGCGCCACAGTGGTGAGCAGTGCCCGCGCCGTCGGGCTGATCCGGCAGGCCCGCGAGGTGACCGGCGTCCGCGTCCGGGACCTGGAGGCGCCACCGGGCTCGCCGGACGCGGAGTTCGAGGTGCAGGCCCGCACCGTCATCGCCGCCACCGGTGTGTGGAGCGACGACATGTCCCGGATGCTGAACGACGTCGGCCTGCGACCCGGCATCCGGGTGCGCGCCTCCAAGGGGGTGCACCTGGTGGTGCCCCGCTCGGCGATCACCGGCGAGACGGGGCTCATCCTGCGTACGGCGAGTTCGGTGCTCTTCGTCATCCCGTGGGGCGGGCACTGGATCATCGGCACCACTGACACCGACTGGCGGCTGGACCGTTCCCACCCGGCCGCCTCGGCCCGCGACATCGACTATCTCCTCCAGCAGGTCAACACCGTGCTGGAACGGCCACTGACCACCGCCGACATCGAGGGGGTGTACGCCGGGCTGCGCCCGCTGCTGGCCGGCGAGGCCGACTCGACCTCGAAGCTCTCCCGGGAGCACGCGGTCTTCGAGCCGATGCTCGGGCTGCTGCTGGTCGCCGGCGGCAAGTACACGACGTACCGGGTGATGGCGTCCGACGTGGTCGACCGGGCCGCTCGTCGACTCGGTGGCGCTCGCTCGTCGCGCACCGCCGACCTGCCGCTGCTCGGCGCCGACGGCTACCCGGCCATGTGGCGGGACCGGGCCGACCTGGCCCGCCGGCACGGCGTGCCGGTGGGCGTGGTGGAGCACCTGCTGGAGCGGTACGGCACCCTCACCCTGGACCTGCTGGCGCTGGTCGACGCCGATCCTCTGCTGGCGTCCCCGCTGGCTGGTGCTCCGGAGTATCTGGCGGCCGAGGTCGCGTACGCGGCGCGGGCCGAGGGCGCGCTGCACCTGGAGGACGTGCTGACCCGGCGGACCCGCATCTCGTTCGAGACCAGCCACCGGGGGTTGGAGTCGGCGGAGCACACCGCTGAGTTGATGGGGGCGGTGCTCGGTTGGGACGCGGCCACCCGGGCGCGGGAGGTCGAGCACTACCGGGTTCGGGTGGAGGCGGAGCGGCAGTCCCAGTTGATGCCGGACGACGCGGCGGCGGACGCGGCCCGCCTCGGCGCTCCGGACGTCAGGGGTTACGCGGCCGACCGGGGCGACGACAACCAGGCGGAGCTGCGCTCGTCCGCTCGATGACGAATTGCGACGTTACCGATGGGTAACCATCGATACCGGCCCGGATGGTGGTTTCGGACGCTACCTACGGTGGGGTAGGTTTCCGCGCGTGCTAGCCCGCGCGCGCCCTCGTCTGCTCCTACCGTTGCTCGCCGTCGCGCTCGCCGGTGCCCTGACCGGGTGCTCCCTGTTCGACGGAGACAAGCCGAGCACCCCGGTGGCGCAGCCGACCCCCGGCACGGCGGGTGGCGGCTCGCAGCTGGAGATCCCCACCACCGTCGCCGCCGGTCAGGTCAGCCTGCTCCAGCGGCTCGGCGAGGACGGGCCGATGCGCACCCTGAGCGTCGAACGGAACGGCGGGTGGCAGTGCGTCGACTGCGCCGGCGACGGCGTGACCTCCCGGGGCACCCTCGCGCCGGAGCTGACCGAACGGCTTCAGGTGCTGCTCGCCAACCCGAAGCTGGCCGACGAGACCGATCAGGCCCGGCGGTACCGGACAACCTGCATCGACGCGCTGACGTCCAGCCTCATCACCTCGGCCGGGCTGATCACCTCGCAGGACTGCCCGGGCGAGGAGCTCACGCCGGTCGCCGGGGAGATCCTGCTGCTGCTCACCCAGGCGACCCCGGCCGAGGTCAAGGGCTGACCGCAGCCGCTCAGAGCACCTTGCCCGGGTTGAGCAAACCGGCCGGGTCGAGCGCCGACTTGATCGCCTGATGCACCCGGACACCGACCGGCCCGATCTCCCGGGCCAGCCAGTCCCGCTTGAGCAGCCCCACCCCGTGCTCACCGGTACACGTGCCGCCCAGGTCCAGGCCGAGCCGCATGATCTCGTCGAAGGCCCGCCGACCCCGCTCCACGCTCGCCGGGTCGGCCCGGTCGACAACGATGTTCGGGTGCATGTTGCCGTCCCCGGCGTGCCCCACCACGCCGATCGGCACCTCACACTCGGCCGCGATCCGGGCGACCCCGTCCAGGAGCGCGGCGAGCGCGCCGCGCGGCACCGCCACGTCGTCGATCACCAGACCACCGATGCCGCCCGGGTAGGCGTCCGCCGCGAACTTCTCCATGGCCGGGTGGGCCAGCCGGCGAGCCTGGAGCAGCGCCGCCGCCTCCACCGCGTCGGTGGCCGCGTAGACCTCGTCGGCGCCAACGGCCTCGCACACCTCCGCCAGCACGGCCAGGTCGTCCGCCGCCCGGGAGCCGGTGTCGGCGGCGGCCAGCAACAGGGCCTGCGCGTCGGTCCGCAACCCCATCGGTTGGTACGCCTCGATCGCCCGCAAATGGGTCTGGTCCAGCAACTCCAGCAGGCTGGGGGTGAGCCCGCGAGCCGCGATCTCGGCCACCGCCGCGCCGGCCGTGGCGGTGGATCCGAAGACCGCCACCAGGGTCAGTGAGTCGGCCGGGGCGGGGCGCAGCGCCACTGTCACCTCGGTGATCACGCCGAGGGTGCCCTCCGAACCGACGAACAGTCGGGTCAGGTCGTAGCCGGCCACCCCCTTGGCCGTACGCCGGCCGGTGCGCAGCACCTCACCGGAGGCGAGCACCACCTCCAGGCCGAGCACGTACTCGGTGGTCACTCCGTACTTCACACAGCACATGCCGCCGGCGTTGGTGGCCACGTTGCCACCGATCGTGGACGACTCCCAGGAGCCGGGGTCCGGCGGGTACCAGAGGCCCTGTTTCGCCACCGCCCCGGCCAGGGCCGCGTTGACCACCCCCGGTTGGACCACAGCGATCCGGCTCACCGGGTCGATCTCCCGGATCTCGGTCATCGCGACGGTGCTGAGCACCACCGCGCCGTCCACCGCGTTCGCCGCGCCGGCCAGCCCGGTCCGTGCGCCCTGCGGCACCACAGGTACGCCGTGCCGCGCCGCCGCCTGGATCACGGCGACCACCTGCTCGGTGTCGCGCGGGCGGGTCACCACCAGCGGGACGCCGGCGGCGCACAGGTCGGCCTCATCCCGCTGATGCAGGCGCAGCAGGTCCGGGTCCGTGAGCACGGCGTCGTCACCGAGCGCGGCGCGCAGGTCGTCGAGGAGCGCGGTGGGGGCCATGCAGCCGAGGTTAGGGCGGTCCCAGGCGATCATCAACATGATCGACTGGTCGGGTTAACGTGGCACCATGCTCTACCTGGACCGGCCGGCCTGGCCGTGGCGCGGTCGGCTCTGGTCGCACCTGATCAGCGACGTCTCGTACGCCGAGCTGCACGCCTTCGCCGAGGCGCTCGGCGCGCCCCGACGCGGCTTCGACCGGGACCACTACGACATCCCCGCGGACCGGTTCGCGGCGGCGGTGTGGCTCGGTGCCCAGGTGGTGCCGAGCCGGGAGCTGGTCCGGTTGCTCCGCGCCGCCGACCTGCGTCGGCCGAAGCACCTGGTCAACCCGCGTTCTCCGGTGCCCCGGTGAGGGTGGCCAGCTCGCGGCGCACATTGTCCCGGGCCGGCTCTTCCCACCGGCTCGCCAGCGGTGGCGACCGGAACAGCGCGGGCAGCGACAGCAGGCCGGTCAGCACGGCGGCCCGCCCAGCCCGGAAGGCCGGCTCCGGCACGTGGGCGTACTCCCGGCGGATCGCCGCCGCGTAACGCTCGTAGCTGGCCGGCGGCGCGGCCAGCACGGCCAGGTCCGCATCGCACAGCAATGCCCCGTCCCGGTCGCCCGGCGCTACCGTGTGCCCGGCGGTGAGCAGCACCAGCCGGCGCACCTCGGCCACCGTGGGCGCCGGCACCCCGAGCCCGGTGAGCACGCTCTCGGCCAGCGCGGCGCTGTCCCGTTCGTTGGCGTCGCCGTCGGCCCGGGGGTCGTACACCGCGTCGTGGAACCAGGCCGCCAGCCGGACCGCATCGGCCTGGGCGGCCAGGTCGGCGTGCTGGTCCACCACATCGAGCACCGCCGTCAGGTGGGCCACCGTGTGGTAGTGCCGGTGCGGCTCCCGCCAGCGGGCGATCAACTGCTCGCCGGCCCTGGTGGTCTCCGGCTCGTGCCTCGCGCCGGCACCCCGGGCCGCCGCGCGCCACCGGTCCAACAGATCAACCACCGCCCGAGTCTGCCGCATCCGCCCGCGACGCGCGGGTAGGGAGGGTTCAGCGGGGCCACCACGGGTAGTCGCGCCCATGGCCGTGGCCCGGGACAAGCGACAGCCGATGGTGCGACGTACCGCGCTGCGCGACGGTTTGGTGGACATCGACGGCGCACGGATCGCCGAGGCCACCGAGCAACTGCGCCACCGCAGCCGGGCTACCCTGCACGATCGGCTGCACCGGGTACGGATGGCCGGCGGACTCGCGGTGCAGGCCGGGCTCGCCGCCGGGCTCGCGTACCTGATCTCGCACAAGGTGCTCGGCAACCCGCAACCGGTCTTCGCCCCGATCTCCGCGGTCGGCACCCTGGCCGCGTCGGTCGGTCAGCGGTTCCGCCGGACGGTGGAGCTGATCGTCGGGGTGGGGGTTGGGGTTTTCGTCGGCGACCTCCTGATCTACCTGCTCGGCACCGGGGCGTGGCAGCTCGGCCTGGTGGTCACCGTGGCGATCCTGCTCACCATCTTCGCCGGAGCGAGCGTGGCCATCGTCATCCAGGCGGCGGCCACGGCGGTGCTGATCGTGACGCTGAGCCCGTCGACCCAGAACCTGGAGATCCCCCGCTTCGTCGACGCGTTCCTCGGCGGTGGGATCGCGCTGCTGGTCACGGCGTTGCTGCTGCCACTGAACCCACTCCGGGTGATCAACCGGGCGGCCCGTCCCGCCCTGGACCTGCTCGCCGCCCAGCTCGACGCCACCGCCGACGGGCTGCGCAACCGGGACCGCGCCACCATCCAGGCAGCACTGGAGAGGCTGCGCAACAACAAGGAGGAGCTGGCCACGCTGGGCGAGGCGATCGAGGGGGCGAAGGAGACCGCCACCCTCTCCCCGGCCCGCTGGCACCGCCGCGACGAACTGACCCACTACGCCGAGGCGGCCGACCCGATCGACCGGGCGATGCGCAACAGCGGCACCCTGATCCGCCGATCCGTCACGCTGGTCGAGGACGACGAACCGGTACCCGATCCGATGCCGGACGCGATCGGTCACCTCGCCGAGTCGGTCCGGCTGCTCAAGCACGAGTTCGCCGCCGGTGAGGAGCCGGAGGAGGCCCGGGAGCGGTCGCTGCGGGCGGTCAGCGAGTCCGGCCGGGCGTACGGCGCCGGGGTGGGGTTCTCCGGCAGCGTGGTGATCGCCCAGATCCGGACGACAGCGAGCGACCTGCTGGTCGCCTCCGGCATCGAGCAGGAGGAGGCGAACCGGTGGATCCGCACCGCCTTCGGGGAGCAGGAGCGCCCGGTCGGTGAGCCAGCCGAGCCCGGCGAGACGCCGAAGCCACCCACCGCCCCGCCGGTCGGCTGAGCGGAAACGACCGCCGGGCGGGCCTCAGGCCAGCTCGGCCAGGGCCGCGAGCAGCCGGTCCACCTCGGCGGCCGTGCTGCCCAGCCCGATGCTGGCACGCAGCGCGGTGGGCGGCAGGTCCCGCCGGCCGGTACGCCCCGCCGCCTCGCCGAGCAGACGCCGGGCCAGGGGGTGGGCACAGAACAACCCGTCCCGTACGCCGATGTGGTGCTCGGCGGCCAGCCGGGTGGCCACCTCGGTGGAGTCCCAGCCGGCGACCACGAACGAGACGATGCCGACCCGGGGCGCGTCCGGGCCGAAGGTGCGCAGCTCGACGACGTGCGGCAGGGCGGCGAGGCCGCTCCGTAGCCGGGCCAGCAGGGCCTGCTCGTGGGCGGCCAGCGCGCCCTGGTCCGCCTCGTCGAGCGCCCTGCACACCGCCGCCAGCGCGACCGCTCCGAGCAGATTCGGGGTGCCGCCCTCGTGTCGGGCCGGGCCGGTCGCCCAGGTCACGTCGTGGGTGGCCGGCCCGACGTGGCTGGTGGCGCCACCGCCGGCCAGGTAGGGCGGGGCGGCGTCCAGCCAGTCGGCGCGACCGATCAGCACGCCCGCGCCGAACGGCGCGTACAGCTTGTGACCGGACACGGCCAGGTAGTCGACGTCCAGCGCGAGCAGGTCGACCGGAGCGTGCGGGGCGAGCTGCGCGGCGTCGAGCACGATCCGGGCACCGTGCCGGTGCGCCACCCGCGCCAGTTCGGCGACCGGCCACCGCTCACCCGTCACGTTGCTCGCACCGGTCACCGCTACCAGCACCGGCAACGCCGGGCTGCTGCCCCGGCGCAGCTCGGTGAGGGCGGCGGCGAGATCGCGTACCGCCCCGTCGGGGTCGCTGGGCACCGGCAGCCGCACCGACCCGCGCGGCCAGGGCAGCAGGTTGGCGTGGTGTTCGGAGGCGTTCGTGACCACTGTGGTGCCGGCCGGCACGGCCCGTGCCAGCAGGTTGAGCGCGTCGGTGGTATTGCGGGTGAAGATCACATGATCGTCGGCGCGAGCGCCGAAGAAGTCCCCGATCGTCTGCCGGGCCTGCTCGTACGCGAGGGTGCAGCGCCGCGACAGCGCTCCCGCTCCGCGATGCACGCTGGCGTACCAGGGCAGCAGCTCGGCCACCGCGTCGGCGGCGGCCCGCGCGCACGGCGCACTGGCCGCGTAGTCCAGGTTGATCTCGCCGGGCACGCCGAGGACGTCGAGCGACGCGGACGGCACGGTGGGCAGGCTGGGCAGCGAGGGTACGAGAGTGACGGACACGCCGGAACCTCCGGGGTCAGGGACCCCGGGTGCGACATCGGGACGGGGTCCGCGCTTGCCCAGCACACCGATCGGGCTGGGCCCGGTCATCACCCGGGGCACCCCACCGCGAACTCGACGAGGGTTGCCGGCCAGCAAGCCGGGGCTTGACGCTGGCGCTCGTGACCTGCCGGCAGCATAGCGGCTACCGATGCGACCGAACCAGCCGGCGGCGGATGGCTACGCTGACCGCATGGCCGACACCCCGCCCGGTTCACCGCTGCCGCCTGCGCCCGCAGCCCCGCCCGCGCCCGCCGGCCCGCCCATGGGTGAGACGCCGCGAATGCCGCTGCGCCGACTGGGCTGGCGGCGGTTCCTGGTGCTGGCCGGGGTGGTGCTGTTGATCGCGGCGTGCGCGGTCTTCATGGTCTTCACGCTCGGCCAGTCGCTCGGTGCGCAGGCCCTGCTGATCGGGGTGGTCGCCGCCATTCTGCCGGTGCCGGTGCTGGTCGGCTGCTTCCTCTGGCTGGACCGGTACGAACCGGAGCCGCTGAAGTATCTGATCTTCTGCTTCGCCTGGGGAGCGTTCGTCTCCACCGCCGCATCGCTCACCGTGAACGATTTCGCGGCCAACCGCTTCGCCGACTGGGGCCTGCCGTCGGCGCTCACCGGGGTACTGGTGGCGCCGTTCATCGAAGAGCTGACCAAGGCGCTGGGCCCGATCCTGCTGCTGGTGTTCCGCCGCCGTGAGTGGTCGGGGATCACCGACGGCCTGGTCTACTGCGGGCTCTCCGCGGTCGGCTTCGCGATGGTGGAGAACATCCTCTACCTGGGCGGGTTGGGCTACGCGTCCGGCGCCGACCGGTACGGCCCGGCCACCGGCATCCAGCAGGTCATCGCGATCTTCATCCTGCGGATCCTGCTGTTCGGGTTCGCCCATCCCCTTTTCACCTCGATGACCGGTGTCGGGTTGGGCATCGCCTCCCGGACGGCGGACCGGCGCATCCGGGTGCTCGCCCCGATCGCCGGCCTGCTGCTGGCGATGATGCTGCACGGCACGTGGAACCTGCTGCCCACGCTGACCCAGGCCACCGGCGAGGCCATGATCATGCTGTACGGCTTCCTGGGCCTCATGGTGCCGGTCTTCTTCGGCACCGTGGGGCTGGCGCTGTGGCTGCGCGCCTGGGAGGGGCGACTCACCGAGCGGGTCCTGCCCGACTACGTACGCGCCGGCTGGCTCAGCCCGCCCGAGGTGGCCGCCCTGAGCAGTCTCGGCCGGCGGCACGCAGCCCGCAGTTGGGCGCGACGGGTGGCCGGCGACGCCGGGGTGCGGGCGATGCGGGGCTACCAGTCCGCCGCCACCCGGCTGGCCCTGCTGCGCGACGGGGCGCTGCGCGGCCTGGACCGCAAACCCGCCGACCAGGAGCGGACCGCCCGCGAGGAGCGGGAACTGCTGGACGCGATCACCGGATACCGGTCGTTCTTCGTGGGTCGGGACCCGCAGGCCCCGGCGGGGGTCTGGGACGGCAGCCGCTACCACCTGCGCTTCCCGGACGGCACCGAGCGCGCGGTGGACGCGCCGGACGAGCCGGTGGTGCCGATCCCGGTGGTGCTGGCCCCCGCCCCGGCTCCGATGGGTTACGCCCCGCCCGGTGGGCCCGGCCTGCGCCCGGCCTCCCCCTGGCCCCCAACGCACCCCTGACACCGCCGGCTACCGCCCAACCAAAGCAGCGCAGCAAGGCGCGGCAGGCCCACGCCCCGCGCCCGCGCCGCCCCCGCCCGCGCCGATCTTGCAGTTTCGGTCGTCGAAAAGCGTGGAATGCCCTCTACGCCGGGACAGTAAGTGCAAGATCGCGGATCGGCGTGGCGTGGCGTGGCGTGGCGTGGCGCGTGGCCTCGCTGGGCGTCAGGTCATCAGCGAGGTTAGGAAGTCGCCGAGGCCCTGGAACATTGCGATCAGCGCGGCGCCGATCGCCCGGAACATCTGCGCGGCGCCGTCCGGCCGAAAGGCCATGAAGTAGATCAGGAACGCGACACTGCCCCAGGTCAAGAGCTTCTTCACGAATACCGGCATCGTCCCTCCCCAGGGCCACGGTCGCCGGATGGCTTCCCGTCGTGCGGCTGGGCAAACGGTGCGCGACGGGGCCTGGTGGCCGGGGGAGGTGCGTCAGAGGTAGAGGCCGGTCGAGTCGTTCTCGATCCGCTCGGCGGCTACGGCGTGCACGTCCCGCTCCCGCAGCAGCACGTAACCGCGGCCGTGCAGCTCGACCTCGGAGCGCTCGTCCGGGTCGAAGAGCACCCGGTCGCCGGAGACGATGGCGCGCACGTTCGGCCCCACCCCGACCGCGGTGGCCCAGGCGAGGCGCTTGCCGACCGCTGCGGTCGCCGGAATGACGATGCCAGCGGTGGAGCGGCGTTCGCCCTCGCTGCCCTCCATCCGCACCAGCACGCGGTCGTGCAGCAGGCGGATCGGCAGGCCGGCGTCGAGATCGTTGTCGGCGGTCACGTCGCAGACGCTACCGTGTGGCCGACGGTGGCCGGCCGGTGGTTACGCCGGAGGTGGTCGGGGCATTGTGTGGTGGAACCGCCCTACGGTGTCGGGAACGGACGTATGCTGTCCGACCTGTCGCCGTCGGCGGGCCGGGTTTTCTGCCAGGAGGTGCGCTTGAGCCGCTTCGAGCGGGTACGCGGGCGGCTTCGCCGCGCCTACCAGTCACGACAGGAGTCGGCGCCTGCCGACGAGGGCGCCGCGAGTGACGCGTTGAACGACGCGTCGGAGGCGGCCCGGGTGGCGTCGCCGGCCGTGCCGGGGCCGACCGCGCCGCCGAGCGCCGCTGTCTACGGCGCGGAACCTCCGGTGGACCTGCACAGCTCCACCTCCAGTCGGGACGACGCCGACGTTCCGCACGGGTTGCGGATCGCCGCCGCGTGGTGTTGGCGACTGATCGTGATCGGCGTGGTGGCCTGGGCGCTGCTGCGGATCGTCGGCACGGTCAAGATCGTGATCATTCCGCTGGCCATCGCGCTGCTGCTCTCCGCACTGCTCGCCCCTGCGGTGGGCTGGTTGCTGCGGGTCCGGTTCCCCCGGTCGCTGGCGACGGCGGTGGTGCTGGTCGGCGGCCTGGCCGCGGTGATCGGCACGCTGACGCTGGTGGTCAACGAGTTCATCCGTGGCGTACCGGAGCTGAGCGAGAAGTCCTCGGAGGGCGTCCGGCAGATCCAGAACTGGCTGAAGACGGGCCCGCTGCACCTCTCCGACACCCAGCTCGACCGCTACATCGACGAGGCGCAGGCCTGGATCAACAACAACACCTCAAGGTTCACCAGCGGCGCGCTGAGCACCGCCGCGACGCTGGCCGAGGTGCTGACCGGCACGCTGCTGGTGCTCTTCGCGACGTTCTTCTTCCTGCGCGACGGCAACCGGATCTGGCGGTTCCTGGTCCGGCTGCTGCCGGTGGCCGCCCGGTGGAAGGTCGACGACGCCGGCCGCGCCTCCTGGCAGACGCTCGTCGCCTACGTCCGCGCGACAGTGCTTGTCGCCTTCATCGACGCGGTCGGCATCGGCATCTTCCTGGTCGCCTTCGACATCCCGTTCGCCTTCCCGCTGGCCGCGCTGGTCTTCCTCGGCGCGTTCATCCCGATCGTCGGTGCGGCGCTCTCCGGCGGCGTGGCGGTGCTGGTGGCCCTCGTCGACAGCGGCCCGGTCACCGCGTTGATCATCCTGGGCGCGGTGATCGGCGTGCAACAGATCGAGGGGCACGTGCTCCAGCCGCTGATCATGGGCCGGGCGGTCGCCCTGCACCCGCTCGCGGTGATCATCGGTATCGCCGCCGGCGTCGTCCTCGCGGGCATCACCGGCGCGCTGGTCTCCGTGCCGCTCATCGCGGTGCTGAACACCGCGGTCCGCCGGCTTGCCGCCCGCAGGGTGCCGGACACCCCGCCCGACGCCGTGGTCGTCGCCTCCCAGGCCCCCTAGGGCCGCGATCACGCAGGATCACGGAAAGAGTGGCCTCCCGCCAGCGGGAGACCACTCTTTCCTTGTTGTAGCGCGATCGTGGGCCGGTCAGAGCGGCCCAGGTGCGGCGCGGCGAGGGTCAGGACTTGGCGAGGCGTTCCAGTGCGCCTCGGGCCACCTCGGGGCGGGTCGTGTACCAGAACGGGGGCAGCGAGCGGCGCAGGAACGGCCCGTAGCCCCGCGCCGTCTCCAGTCGGGAGTCGAGCACCGCGACCACGCCCTTGTCGCCGGTCGCCCGGATCAGCCGGCCCACGCCCTGGGCCAGCCTCACCGCCGCGATCGGCACGCTGACCGCTGCGAAGCCGGAGCCGCCGCCCGCGTCCACCGCCGCCGCGCGGGCCGCCGCCAGCGGTTCGTCCGGGCGGGGGAAGGGCAGCCGGTCGATGACGACGAGCTGACAGGCGTCGCCCGGCACGTCCACCCCCTGCCAGAGCGACATCACCCCGAACAGGCAGCTGGCGCGCTCCTCGCGGAAGCGACGCACCAGCAGCGGCAGCGCCTCCTCGCCCTGAAGCAGGACCGGCAGGTCGGTCCGCGCACGCAACAGCTCCGCCGCCTGCTGCGCGGCCCGCCGGGAGGAGAAGAGCCCGAGAGTACGACCACCGAGCGCCTCGACCAGCCCGAGCAGTTCCTCCCCGGCAGCATCGGGCAACCCGGAGACGCTGGGGCGGGGGAGGTGCGCGGCGACGTACAGGATGCCCTGCCGGGCGTAGTCGAACGGCGAACCGACGTCGAGTGACCGCCACCCGGGGCCCTCGGTGGCCGGGACGACGGCGTTCGGGGTGACCTCGCCGGCGAGGCGACGGCCGGGCGCTTCGGCAGCCGGCCGGCCGGGGCCGGTGCGGGCGGCCTGTGCGGCCGCGGCGGGGGTCGGCGGGGCGGGCGGTGGCGCGTCCAGTCCGAGGGCACGGGCTACCGTGTCGAACCGGCCGCCCAGCGCCAGGGTCGCCGAGGTGGCCACGACGGTGCGTTCGTCGTACAGGTGGGTGGCGAGGGTGCCGGCCACCGACAGCGGCGCGACCACCAGCGCCCGGCGGTTGCCGCTGTCGTTCTTCTCCACCCAGGCCACGTCGTGGTCGCCCTCCTCCAGCAGCCGCTGCGCGGTGGTGGAGAGCTCGTCCAGGGCGGCCTTGGCCTGCTGCTTACGGACCGGGTCGGGGTCGTCGGCCTTGATGTCGCCGATCGCGTCCAGGGCGGAGCGGGTCGCCGCGTCGAGCAGCGTGCACGCCTCCCGCAGTGGCGTCGGCAGCCCCGCGGTGATCCGCCCGGCCGGCGCCTCGGCCAGCCCGACCGCCAGGGCGTCCCCGGCGGCGGTGAGCGCCTCGGCGGTCTCCGGGCGCAGCAGCGTACGGGCCCGCCGGGTGGTCCGGTCGATCAGCTCGGGCACCAGCTCCGCCTGGGCGGCGGAGGAGACGCGGTCAGCCAGCTCGTGCGCCTCGTCGACGATGAGCAGCTTGTGCGGCGGCACGATGTGCCGGTCGGCGAGCATGTCGACAGCGAGCAGGCTGTGGTTGG
This sequence comes from Micromonospora sp. NPDC049049, assembly GCF_040649115.1. NCBI lineage: Bacteria > Bacillati > Actinomycetota > Actinomycetes > Micromonosporales > Micromonosporaceae > Micromonospora > Micromonospora sp. NPDC049049. The sequence continues at coordinate 284,671 of NZ_JBEZEX010000001.1, forward strand.
TCACCACGATGTCGGCCTCCCGGGCGCGGGCCCGCGACGCCTCGGCGAAGCACTCCTGCCCGAACGGGCAACGGGCCGCGCCGACGCACTCGCGGGCCGGCATCGACACCAGCCGCCAGGCCTGGTCTTCGACGCCCGGGTCCAGCTCGTCCCGGTCGCCGGTGGCGGTCTTCTCGGCCCAGTCGCGCAGCCGCTCGATCTGCTTGCCCAGCCGGCCCGCCTCACCGAGCCACTTCACCGCGCCGCCGGGGCGCGCCGCGGGGGCGTCGAAGAGGGTGTCCTCCGGCTCCTCCTCGGTGGAGTTGTCCAGTCGGGCGAGGCAGAGGTAGTGATGGCGGCCCTTGAGCACGGCGAAGGTGGGCCGACGGCCGAGCACCGGCTCGACCGCGTCGGCGAGCCGGGGCAGGTCGTGGTCGACCAGCTGGGACTGCAACGCCAGGGTGGCAGTGGAGACCACCACCGGACCGTCCACAGTGAGCGCCGGCGCGAGGTACGCCAGCGACTTGCCGGTGCCGGTGCCCGCCTGCACGAGCAGATGCTCGCCGCCGGCCACGCACTCCTCGATCGCCGTGGTCATCTGCAGTTGGCCGGGGCGCTCCGCGCCGCCTGGCACCGCGCCGACCGCCGCCGCCAGCAGCTCGGTGCCACTGGGTCGGGCACCCCGCCGCCGGCCCTTGGCACGGGCCGACGGGGTGGCGGAACCGGTGGCGGTGCGGGGCGGAGTCACCGTGCGACGGTACCCGGCGCCGCCGACACCGACCGCGCCCATCCGCCGCGTGGCGCGATGCCGACCGGGGCGAGGTGTCGTGGTCGACCCCGTCCGGTTACGGCCACGCTACGACGCGTTGGGCTGTATCGGTTAGGGTGCGAATCATGCCGAGCGACATGGTCCGAGTGATCTACCGCAAGTACGACGGCAGCGCCCACCGCGACTACCCGGCCCGTCGGCTCACCGAGGACGATCTCGGCGTCTGGCTCGGCGTGCCGGAGGGCACCGAGTCGGTCTACCACGGCCGGCCCTCGGTGGAGAAGATCCCGTTCGTGCTGTTGGTGCCACACCGCGCCTGGTGGACGGGCATGTTCAACCCCCCACCCCGCACCAGCGAGGTCTACTGCGACATCACCACCCCGGCCCGCTGGGAGTCCGACGACACGGTCCACCTGATCGACCTGGACCTGGACGTCGTCAGGCGTCGGGCCACCGGCCTGGTGGAGCTGCTCGACGAGGACGAGTTCGCCGAGCACCGGGCCCGGTTCGGCTACCCGGAGGATGTGGTGGCCGAGGCCGAGGCCGCGGCACAACGGCTGCTGAGGGCGCTCGGCGACGGCACCGAGCCGTTCGCCACCGCGTACCGCAAGTGGTTGGCCCTGGTGGTCTGAGGCCGCACGGCCGGTCTGGCCGGCTCACCAGCGTGGCGGCCAGCCGTCGTCGGCGCCCAGTGGTGGCAGGTCGGTCAGTTTCTCCGGGTTGAGCTGGTTGTAGATGGCGGTGATCCGGCCCTGGTCGACAGCGAACGCGGTGACCAGGCGGATCGGTCGACCATCGCTGTGCGTGGTCTCCAGCTGGAGGCCGAGAATGCCGTCGACGAGCACGGGCCGAGCCAGCACCCGGCCGGTGTACCGGCCGGTCCGGCCGAACAGGCCGAGCGTGAGGCGAGCCACGGGGTCCGCGCCGAACACCGGCCAGCGGGCGGCCGGGAAGTGCCCGCCCGAGTCGCCGACGAAGACCACGTCCGGCGCGAGCACCTGAAGCAGCTGATCCAACTCGCCGGACTCGGTGGCGGCGACGAACGCCTCGAGCACCCGACGCTGCTCGGCCGGGTCGGCGGTGTGCCGGGGTACGTCCGGCGAGGTGACCGCCCGCCGGGCCCGGGAGGCGAGCTGCCGGGCCGCCACCTCGGTGGTGCCGAGCACCCCCGCGACCCGGGCGAACGGCAGCGCGAACACGTCGTGCAGGACGAGGGCGACCCGTTGCTCCGGCGCGAGCCGCTCCAGCACCACCAGCAGCGCCGTGCCGACCTCGTCGGTGCGCACCGCCCGCTCCGCCGGGTCGGGCGCGTAGCCGTCGGCCGGCGACCGGCCGCCCAATGGGCTCACCACCGGCTCCGGCAGCCACTGCCCCGGGTACGCCTCCCGGCGGACCCGGGCCGAGCGGAGCACGTCCAGGCAGATCCGAGCGCAGGTGGTGGTCAGCCAGGCGGACAGGTCTCTGATCTCGGCGCGGGCCGCCGGGTCGGCCAGCGCCCCGGCGTAGCGCAGCCAGGTCTCCTGTACGGCGTCCTCCGCCTCGCTGCGGCTGCCCAGCATCCGGTGGGCCACCGCGAGCAACCGGCCCCGCTCGGCCTCGAACTCCGTCGCCAGCTCCCGCACGACCCACCACCCCTTCCGGTCGGCGTCCCGGACTACATCCTCCCGCCGAGCGGGCTCCACGGCTGCCCCGAGACGGCCCGGCAAACCGGTGCTCGCCGTGGGCGCAGGTCGGTCGGTGCCGATCGGCGGGCCAGGTTCGGAGGTGGGCCTCGGCGGGCGGAACGGCGGTGGGTGGGCGATGATCCGTGCATGAGCGCACCCCAGCAAGGGCAGGTCGTGGCACCCGAGGGCGGTTCCGTGCGGGACCTGCTGCGGGTCACCGCGCCGGTGGATCTCGGCGCGATCGACCCGCGGTCCATGCCCGGCCTACCGGAGCCCGCAGGCCGCGGCGAGCACCGTAAGACCTGGGCGCGGGAGCAGGTGGAACTGGTCGGCGAGGAGCTGGGCCGGCAGCAGGAGATGCTCTTCGCGATGGCCAAGACCGGGTCGGAACGGCCGGCGCAGCGGGTGCTGCTGGTGCTCCAGGCCATGGACTGCGGCGGCAAGGACGGCACGATCAAGCGGGTGGCCGGCGCGATGAACCCGCTGGGCCTGCACATCCGCTCGTTCGGACCGCCGACCCGCCAGGAGTTGCGGCACGACTTCCTCTGGCGGATCCGGCGTGAGCTGCCACCGCAGGGCTACGTGGGGATGTTCAACCGTTCGCACTACGAGGACGTGTTGATCGCCCGGGTCGGCTCGCTGGTGCCGGAGACGACCTGGCGAGCCCGCTATGACGAGATCAACTCGTTCGAGCAGGAGCTGACCGAGGGCGGCGTCACCCTGATCAAGGTGATGCTGCACATCTCGTACGCCGAGCAGGGCAAGCGCCTGATGGATCGGCTCACCGACCCGCGTAAGCACTGGAAGTACAACCCCTCCGACATCGACTCGCGAGGGCACTGGGACGACTACCAGGCTGCGTACGCCGAGGCCCTGAGCCGGTGCGGCACGGACGCCGCGCCCTGGTTCGTGGTGCCGGCGGACCGCAAGTGGTACCGGGACTGGGCGGTGGCCCACCTGCTGCGTGAGACGTTCGACACGCTCGAACTGGGGTATCCGGCTGCCGATTTCGACGTGGCGCGGGAGCGGAAGCGCCTCCTGGCTGGGGGAGCGGGTGCTGGTGGGGCGGCCGAGATGAACGGCAGGTGAACGAGCGGTGAATGACGCCTGGCCAGGGGTGGGCCGGCGAATTCCCGGTTCCGCCGTTTCCTAGCATTCACCGAGCGGGCGCTCTCGGGCACCGCCACCCTTCCACCGACGCGACGAGGTCTGTGCTGTGAAGTTTTCCTTCCGCCCCACCGAGGGCGCCTTCTACGAGCTCTTCACCAGGGCCGCGCAGAACCTGGTCCGGGGCACCGCGCTGCTCAACGAACTGGCCCTGCCCGGCGTGGACGTGCAGTCCGTCAGCGAGCGGCTGACCGAGGTCGAGCACGACAGCGACCAGATCACCCACGACCTGTACAAGAAGATCAACTCGACTTTCATCACCCCGTTCGACCGGGAGGACATCTACCGGCTCGGCTCGTTGCTGGACGACGTGATGGACCACCTGGAAGCGGTGGGCGACCTGCTCTACCTGTACGGGTTGACCGAGCTTCCGGCGCTGCCCCGCGAGCTGCACGAGATGGTCAACGTGCTCGACCAGCAGGCCAAGCTGACCGCCGACGCGATGCCCCGGCTGAAGTCGATGAAGGACCTCGAGGACTACTGGATCGAGTGCAACCGGCTGGAGAATGAGGGCGACCGGATCAACCGGCAGCTGCTCGTCCGCCTCTTCTCGGGTGAGTACGACGCGTTGACGGTGCTGAAGATGAAGGAGGTCGCCGACGAGCTGGAGGCTGCCTGCGACGCCTTCGAGCACGTGGCCAACACCGTCGAGACCATCGCCGTCAAGGAGTCCTGAGCCGGTGTCCCCTGAACTCATCGCCGTGCTGGCGGTGATCGCGGTGGCCCTGGCGTTCGACTACACCAACGGCTTCCACGACGCCGCCAACGCGATCGCCACAAGCGTCTCCACCCGGGCGCTGACACCGCGGATCGCCCTCGGGCTCGCCGCGGTCGGCAACTTCATCGGCGCCCACTTCGGTGCCGGCGTCGCCAAGACCGTCGGTGACGGTCTGGTCACCCTCCCCACCGGGGTGAGCAGCCTCGGCGTGGTCTTCGCCGGGGTGCTCGGAGCGATCGCCTGGAACCTGATCACCTGGTACTTCGGTCTGCCCTCGTCGTCCTCGCACGCGCTCTTCGGCGGCCTGGTCGGCGCCACCCTGCTCTCCACCGGCGGCATCGTGCAGTGGGGCAACATCGGCGTGAAGGTGCTGCTGCCGATGGTGCTGTCGCCGATCGTCGGCCTCACCCTCGGTTACCTGCTGATGCTGGCCATCCTGTGGCTGTTCCGAAAGGGACAGCCGGGCAAGCTCAACCGGGGCTTCCGTTGGGCGCAGACCGCCTCGGCAGCCGCCATGTCGGTCGGCCACGGCATGCAGGACGCCGCCAAGACCATGGGCATCGTGGTGCTGGCGCTCTACACCGGCGGTTTCCAGGAGAGCAAGACGCACATCCCGGGCTGGGTGTTCTGGACCTCGGCGACGATGCTCGCCCTCGGCACCTACGCCGGCGGCTGGCGGATCATCCGTACCCTCGGTCGCAAGATCATCGACCTGGGTCCGCCCGAGGGCTTCGCCGCCGAGACCGTCGCCAGCGCTGTGCTCTACTTCAACGCCCTGGTCCTGAAGGCCCCGATCTCCACCACCCACACCATCACCTCGGCGATCATGGGTGTGGGCGCGACCAAGCGACTCTCCGCGGTTCGCTGGAACGTGGCCGGCAACATCGTGCTCGCCTGGATCATCACGTTCCCGGCCGCCGCGCTGATCGCGTGCGTCACGTACCTGCTGGTCCGGCCGCTCTTCGGCTGAGTCTCCGGAAGGGCCCCCGGTCACGGTTCAGCCGTGGCCGGGGGCCCTTCCGCTGTTCAGACGTAGCGCACGCCGATCTGCTCGCGGACCGTGTCCAGCAGCCTCATCACCTCGAGGGTCGTGGCGTGCGGCACCACCGGACTCTCGGTCAGCCCGGCGGCCAGGCAGCGCTGCACCTCGATCGCCTCGTACTGGTAGCCGTTGCCGGCCCCGTCGGCGACGAGCGTCTCCGGCTCCGCGCCGGCCCGGTGCACTGTCACCGAACCCGGCCGGAAGAACGGCTCGGGCAGGTCGATCCGCCCCGTGGTGCCGGTGATCGAGGCGGTCTGCCCGCTCAGCCCGACCATGCCGCAGCTCAGGGTCGCCAGGGCTCCGGTGTCGTAGCCGAACAGCATGCCGGTGTTCTCGTCCGTCCCCTCCGGGCCGAGCTGCGCCCAGGACCTGATGTGCTGCGGCACCCCGAGCAGCAGGTGGGCCAGGCTGATCGGGTAGATCCCCAGGTCGAGCAGGGCGCCCCCGCCCAGCGCCGCGTTGCGCATCCGGTGCTCCGGCGGGAACGGCCCGGCCACCCCGAAGTCGGCCCGGACGCCGGTCACCGTGCCGATCGCCCCGTCCGCGATCAGCTCGACGACCCGCAGGATCATCGGATTCAGCCGCATCCACATGGCCTCCATCAGGAAGACCCCGGCGGCGCGGGCGGTCTCCACCAACTCGGTGCTGGTGGCCAGGTCGAGGGTGAACGGCTTCTCCAACAGCACCGCCCGACCGGCGGTGAGGCAGGTCATCGCCGCCTCGTAGTGCGCGGAGTGCGGGGTCGCCACGTAGATCGCGTCCACCTCCGGGTCGGCGGCCAGCTCCACCCAGGAGCCGTAGGCGCGCTTCGCGCCGTACGTGTCGGCGAAGCGCTGTGCGCTCTCCGCGGCGCGGGAACCGACCGCGACCAACTCGGCGTCCGGCACCAGCCGGAGGTCTTCGGCGAAACGGCTGGCGATGTGGCCGGTGGCCAGGATGCCCCAACGAGTCATGCCGGAACGCTAGCCCAGCCAGGTGAACCGCCCGCTGCCCGGCCTGCGACGCGACCACATCCCGGCCCGGCGCTTCCGGGCCTGACGCCGTGATGAGCGTGATGACTCAGAGGCATATTGATGTCTCAGGGTCATCACGCTCGAATCGCCGACCGCGCCGACCGCGCCGACCGCGCCGACCGCGCCGACCGCGCCGACCGCGCCGACCGCGCCGACCGCGCCGACCGCGCCGACCGCGCCGACCGCCCAGCGCGCGGCCGGCGTTCCCCAGGCGGGAACTAGGCTCGCGGGCATGACGATCGACAGTGACGGCTTCCCCGCCCCGGCCGCCCTGGTCGAGCACGCCCGCCGGTTCCAGGCCGAGGGCGGCACCCCGGCGACGCCGCGGGTCGCGGCCACCGTGTTGCTGCTGCGTCCGACCGACGCCGACTTCGAGGTGTACGTCATCCGTCGGGTCGCCGCGATGACCTTCGGCGGGATGTACGCCTTCCCCGGAGGCGGGGTGGACCGCTCCGACTCGGAGGCGCACCTGGACTGGGCCGGCCCGACGCCGGGCGAGTGGGCGGACCGTCTCGGAGTGGCCCCGGAGGCCGCGCAGGCGGTGGTCTGCGCGGCAGCGCGGGAGGTCTTCGAGGAGGCCGGTGTGCTGCTCGCGGGCCCGGACCGGGAGACCGTGGTGGGCGACGTCAGCGGCGACGACTGGGAGGCGGCCCGACAGGACCTGGAGGGACGCCGGCTGGGCTTCGCGGCGCTGCTCGCCGACCGTCAGCTCACGCTTCGGTCGGACCTGCTGCTGCCCTGGAGTCGGTGGATCACTCCCGAGTTCGAGCCGCGCCGCTTCGACACGTACTTCTTCGTCGCCCTGTTGCCGGCGGGCCAGCGGACCCGCGACGTCTCCGGCGAGGCCGACCACACCCTGTGGATCCGCCCGGCGGACGCGTTGGCCCGCGCGCAGGCCGGCGAGCTGACGATGCTGCCACCGACCCTGGTCACGCTGGCCCAGGTGGCGGCTGCCGGTGACCTGGCCGGGGTGGCGCGGGCGGCGGCCGATCGGGACGCGATCACTCCGGTCATCCCGCGCCTGGACCTGCCCCCGGACGGTGAACCCCGCTTCGTCCTGGGCTGAGCCCACACACCGTGCCGCAGTCCCGGCCCGGCCCCGTTCGTTGTCTGCGCGCCCTCGATGCCCGCCACCGCGACCCTGGGACGGGGCCGGCGGCGTGATGGCCCGGCCGCACTACGCGGCCGGCCGGCCGGCGGGGCGGTGTCGGCGGCGGACATGGCACCGGCGCCACGCCGGGAGGCGGGGCGCCGGTGACCGGACGAGGTCGGCTCAGCCGAAGCGGCCGGTGATGTAGTCCTCGGTCTTCTTCACGCTCGGGTTGCTGAAGATCTTCTGGGTGTTGTCGTACTCGATCAGCCGGCCCGGGTCGCCGGTCTTCTCGATCGAGAAGAAGGCGGTCCGGTCCGAGACACGCGCTGCCTGCTGCATGTTGTGCGTCACGATGATGATCGTGAACTTGTCCTTGAGCTGGAACATCAGGTCCTCGATCGCCAGCGTGGAGATCGGGTCCAGGGCGGAGCACGGCTCGTCCATCAGGACGACCTGCGGCTCGACCGCGATGGTCCGGGCGATGCAGAGCCGCTGCTGCTGACCGCCGGAGAGGCCCGCGCCGGGCTTGCCCAGCCGGTCCTTGACCTCGCCCCACAGGTTCGCGGCGCGCAGGGCCTTCTCGGCCGCGTCCTCCAGGATCGACTTCTTGCGGACCCCGTTGAGCTTCAGCCCGGCCACCACGTTCTCGAAGATGCTCATGGTGGGGAACGGGTTCGGCCGCTGGAAGACCATGCCGATGGTGCGCCGGACCGCTGTGACGTCCACGTCCCGGTCGTAGATGTCCTGGTCGTCGATGGTCAGGCTGCCCTCGACCCGGGCTCCCGGCAGCACCTCGTGCATCCGGTTGATCGACCGCAGGAACGTCGACTTGCCGCAACCGGACGGCCCGATGAGAGCGGTGACCGTCTTCGGCTCGACCGTCAGGTTGATGTTCTCGATCGCCTTGAAGCCGCCGTAGTACGCGGTGACGTTCGAGGCGGAGACGCGCTTGGCCATGGTGGTACCTCCGGGGTTCATCGGCTGAGCCTGTTGCGACGGGCCAGCAGCTTCGCCGCGATCGTCAGGATGAGCACGAGGGCGACCAGGGTGAGTGCAGCGGTCCACGCCCGTGCCGGGGCGTACTTCGACGCGTCGCCGGCCTGCTGGTAGACGAAGAGGGACAGCGACGACTGGTTGTTCTCGAAGGGGTTGGTGTTGATCGCGGCCCCACCGCCGGCGACCAGCAGCACCGGGGCGGTCTCGCCGGCCGCGCGGGCGATGGCGAGCATGACGCCGGTGACGATGCCGGGCAGCGCCGTCGGCAGGACCACCCGCAGGATGGTCTTCCACTTGGGTACGCCGAGCGCGTACGCGCCCTCGCGCAGTGGCGCCGGTACGAGGCGGAGCATCTCCTCGGTGGACCGGACGATGGTGGGCAGCATGAGCACGCTCAGCGCGAGCGCGGCGGCGAAGCCGGAGAAGCTGGGCCGACCGTCGTTGAACCACGGCGACACGATGAGCACCCAGAACGCCAGCACGAAGAGACCGGAGACGATCGACGGGATGCCGGTCATCACGTCCACGAAGAACCGGATCGCGAAGGCGAACTTGCCCCGCCCGTACTCGACGATGTAGATCGCGCAGAGAACGCCGAGCGGGACGGTGATCAGGGTGGCGATGCCGACCTGCTCCAGCGTGCCGACGATCGCGTGGTACGCGCCGCCGTTGGCGTCCCGGGCCCCGATGTTGTTCATCGAGGTCTGGAAGAAGTTGACGTCGAGTCGGTCGGCACCCTTGCTGACCAGCGTCCAGACCACCGACACGAGCGGCAGCACCGCCAGCACGAAGGCGGAGTGGATCAGTGCGCTCCAGGTGCGGTTGCGGGCCGATCGGCGTCCTTCGACCGCGTTGGCGGCGGCGAAGAGCCCGACCAGGTAGAGGATCGCGCCGAGGACGACCACGAGGACCGGGCCGCCGATGCTGGTGCCGTAGACGACCACGGCGGAGAGCGCCAGGGCCGCCACGGCGATGGCCGGGGCGGCGTACCAGGGAAGTCGCTTTGCCCGCAGCGAGTCGGGCTGGGCCGGCGGCCGGGTGCGGTGGGAGGTGGCGGTTGTGGTCATGCGGCCGACTCCGTGAACTCCCGGCGGCGGTAGATGATCGCCCGCGCCGTGATGTTGACGATCAGCGTGATGGTGAACAGCACCAGACCGGAGGCGATGAGCGCTCCCCGGCCGGTCTCGTTCGCCTCGCCGAACGCGTTGGCGATGTTGGCGGCGATGGTGTTGCCGCCGTTCTGGATCAGGTTGAACGAGATGCCGAAGGTGATGCCGAGGGTCAGCGCCAGGGCGATGGTCTCGCCGAGCGCACGACCGAGGCCGAGCATCATCGCGGCGATGATGCCGGGACGGCCGTAGGGGAGCACCGCGGTGCGGAGCATCTCCCAGCGGGTGGCGCCCAGGGCGAGGGCGGCCTCCTCGTTCGCCGTCGGCGTCTGGAGGAACACCTCGCGGGAGAGCGAGGTGATGATCGGCAGCACCATGATCGCGAGCACCAGGGCACCGAGCATGACGGACGCCCCGAAGGGGCCGTCGCCACCGAAGAGCGGGATCCAGCCGAAGTGCTGGTTCAGCCAGACCGAGAAGTCCCGGACGGGGCTGCTGAAGACGTCCCGCCCCCAGAGGCCGAAGACCACGCTCGGTACGGCGGCCAGCAGGTCGACCAGGAAGCCGAGCGCGGTGCCCAACCGGCGCGGCGCGTAGTGCGAGAGGTAGAGCGCGATGCCGAGCGCCACCGGCACCGCGATGAGTAGTGCGAGGGCCGAGCTGAGCACGGTGCCGAAGGCCAGCGCACCGATGCCGAACTTCGGCTCGGTGTCGTTGGGGGACCAGCCCTCGTAGGACCAGAAGTTCTCGGTGTTGGCGCGTAGGGCCGGCACCGCCTTGGCGACCAGGAAGATCGCGATGGCGGCGATGATGACCAGAACGGCGGTGCCGGCGGCCAGAGTGAGGCCGCGGAAGGCCCGCTCGGCGCCGAACTTACGGCTGCGCGGCAGCGCGCCGCCGCCGCCCAGCCCGGTGCCGCCCGGGGAACGGGTGCTGACTGGTGCCTCGGCCACACGCGCCGAGGCACCGGCGGGCCACTCGTGACTCTGGGTCACGCGCGTCCCGCCGGTGCCGGCGTCGGCCGAGCGGTGAGGGGTTTCACCCATCTGCTCGCTCGATTCGGTTGCGGAGGTGTGGAATCGGGTCAGGAGAGGTTCTTGACCGCGGTCTCGACCTTGGTGCGGACCGTCTCCGGCAGCGGGGCGTAGCCCAGCTCGGTGAGAGAGGCCTGGCCCTCGGCACTGGCGGCGTGGCCCAGCAGGCCCTTGACCAGCTTCAGCTTGTCGGCCGCGAGGCCCTTGCTGCAGACGATCTCGTACGTGGCCAGGACGATCGGGTAGGCCCCGGCCTCCTTGGTGTTGTAGTCGATCTTCAGCTTGAGGTCGTCGCCCTGCCCCTCGATGGCAGCGCCCGCGATGGTCTTGCCGGCCGCCTCGGCGGTCAGCGCGGCGAACTCGCCGTTGCCGTTGCCGATCTTCGACATCTTCAGACCGGCGTTCTCGGCGAACGACCACTCCATGTAGCCGATGGAGCCGTCGGCGCCCTTGACCCGGCTGGCCACGCCGTCCGAGCCCTTGGCGCCGGTGCCGCCCGGGGCCTTCCACGCCTTGGCGTTGCCCAGGGTCCAGTCGCTCTCAGCGGTCTTCGAGAGGTACTTGGTGAAGTTGTCGGTGGTGCCCGACTCGTCCGAACGGTGGACGGTCTGGATCGTGGTCGCCGGGAGCTTGGCTTCCGGGTTGTCGGCCTTGATCGTGGCGTCGTCCCACTTGGTGACCTTGCCAGCGAAGATCTTCGCCAGGGTGGCCGGCTTGAGCTGGAGGTTGTCCACGCCGCTGACGTTGTAGGCGACGGCCACCGGGCCGATCACCATCGGCAGGTGGATGGCCTTGCCACCGACACACTTGGCGTCCGCCTGCGGCTGCTCCTCCGGCTTGAGCGCGGAGTCGGAGCCGGCGAAGTCGGCGGTCCCGGCGATGAACGCCTGGATGCCGGCGCCCGAGCCGGAAGCCTCGTAGTTGATCGTGGTGCCCTGGCACTTCTGCTGGTACGCCTTGATCCACTCGGCCATGGCGTTCTTCTGCGCCGACGAGCCCTGGGCGTTCAGCGTGCCGGTAGCGCAGTCGACCGCGGCGGCCGAGCCCGAGGCGCTCGCGCCGGAGGCGGGCTCGTTGTTGTCCGAGCCGCATGCACTGAGGCCGAGCGTCGCGGCAAGAGCGAGGCAGGCAATAGTGCCGTACCGCTGGAGCTTCACCTGAGGGGTTTCCCTTCGCGTCTGACTTGGCGCCCCGATCCCGGGGCCCGAGGACCGGCACTGACCGGCTGACACGAAAGTTAGAAGTGCCAGGTAGCCGGTTCGCCGGTCGCAAGTGAACGCAAGGTGAACACGTACGGCCCCTGAGATGACCGCTTGCTGAGGGTGAGTTGTCCGTTAAGTGAACCCGGATACACCTGTCGGAAGTATGGCCATATTTCTGGTTCGGCGTTATCCCGCCGACGCTCGCCCGTTACCCATCGGTGACGCGCTCGGAGCGACGGCCGACGGTCAGCCCAGGTGGTAGTTGATGTGCGCGGACCACCGGGCGAAGCCCAGCCGCTCGTAGAGCGCGACGGCCCCGGTGTTCGAGTCGTCCACGAAGAGCATCACCCGGTCGAGGCCACGCTTGTCCCGCAGGTGTGCCAACCCGGCGGTGGTCAGGGCCCGGCCCAGCCCGCCACCGTGCGCGGTCGGCTCGACCCCCAGGACGTACACCTCGCCGATCCGGGCCGACCCCGGCCGCTCGTGCACCTTGGTCCAGTGGAAACCGAGCAGTCGGCCGGTCGCGGTCTCTTCGGCGAGCAGGAAGCCTGCCGGATCGAACCACGGCTCGGCGAGGCGGACCCGTAGGTCGTCCGACGTCCACCGGCCCTGTTCGGGGTGCTCGGCGAAGGCCCGTGCGTTGAGGGCCAACCAGGCCGCGTCGTCCGCCCCGGGCCGGAACGCGCGCAGCGCCACCCCGTCGGGCAGGCGCGGTTCACCCAGCGGGGCCGCCAACGGCCGGCGCAGCTGCCAGAGCACCCGGGCGCGGGCGAAGCCGAGGTCGACGGCGAGCGCGGCGGCCGAGGGGTGGTCGCCGTGCGCCCACGCCCGCAGCGGCCCGGTGGCCGAGGCGAGTACGCCCCGGGCGAGCGCCCGCCCGGTGCCCCGCCGCCGGTACGCGGGGTGCACGACCAGCTCCACCCCGATTCCACCGACCGGGTCGGTGGTGTCCAGGTGTGCGTACCCGGTGAGGGTGCCGTCGTCGGCGCGGGCGATCAGATGCACGGCGGGGGCGTCGGGGTCGCGCAGCCGCAGCAGGACGTGTTCGTCGAGCGGGTCGGCTCCGTCCGTGTCACCTGCGGCGCCGGCGAGGGCGAGTACGTCGGCGATCTCCGCCGGCGCCAGCTGGTCGCTCCGGGTCACCTGGTCGCTGGTCGGCTCCGCGCTGCTCATCCCGCCACCGTATCCGTTGCGTGTCGTGACGCCCGGAGCGTCTCCGTAAAGCCCCGGCTCACGTCGGGTCGGTGGGGAGTGCCTCCAGCTCGAACCGGGCGGTCAGGTCGGGCAGGATGCGGCGCAGCGCGTCCATCGTTCCCTGCCGGTCCCCACCGGCGTCGTGCAGCAGCACCACCGAGCCCGGCGCGGCCTGGCTCAGCACCGTCGCGGTGATCTTGGTGGCGCCGGGTAGCTCCCAGTCCGACGGGTCCACCGACCAGTGCAGCGGGGTCATGCCGAGCTGCCGCGCCACCGACACCACCGGGTACGTCCACGCTCCGCCAGGCTGGCGGTACCAGACGATCGGCGCGTTCGGCACCGCCGCCCGGATCGCCGCGTTGGTGCGCAGAAGGTCGGAGCGGATCGCGTCGGCCGACCGGGTGCCCAGGCCGACGTCATGGTGCCAGGAGTGGTTGCACAGGGTGTGCCCGTCGTCCACGATCGACTGGATCAGGTCGGGGTGGTTCTGCGCGTTCTCGCCGACGACGCAGAACGTGGCGCGCACGTCGTATTCGCGCAGGAGGGCGAGGACCTGCGGCGTGTAGCGCGGGTCCGGCCCATCGTCGAAGGTCAGCGCGAGCCGCGGGGTGCCGGTGGTGGCGTGCGCGCCGAACAGGTTGTCGCCTCCGGCCACCCGTCCGGACCCGTCCTGGCCGGTCTCGGCCGGGCCGGTCTGGACCGCGCTCGCGCTGGCGCTCGGGGCTCCGCCCGGCTCGCCGACGCTGGGTTGGTCGGCGTAGTGCGGTCCGTCGGCGCTCGTGGTGACACCGGTGGAATGCCGAGGCGTCTGGTCGGGGACGAGGCTGCGGCCCAGCATGTACGCGGAGCCGAGCAGCCCCGCCACCACCAGCGTCACGATCCCCGCGGCCCGGGCGGTGGTGCTGCCCCGCGTCACGACTTCCGCCTGGTTTGCCGGTCACGCCGGCCCGTCGCCCCCGTGGTCAGTGCGCGCACCGTCGCCCCTTTCTCCGACAAACCCGGCAGTCAGAATAGAGCTGCCAAGCTGTGCAAAAAGGGCATATGGGAAATCGCCCGGAGCCGTCTCCGGATCAGACCGGCAGGGGCGCGTGCTCCGCCTCGGCAAGCGACCGCGACGGAGGCACGACGAACTTGTAGCCGACCTGGCGAACGGTGCCGATCATCGACTCGTACTCCGAGCCGAGCTTGGCGCGCAGTCGCCGGACGTGCACGTCCACCGTGCGGGTGCCGCCGAAGTAGTCGTAGCCCCAGACCTCGCGCAGGAGCTGGTCCCGGGTGAACACCCGGCCCGGGTGCTGGGCCAGGAACTTGAGCAGCTCGAACTCCTTGTAGGTGAGGTCGAGCGGACGGCCCTTGAGCTTGGCCGCGTAGGTGTCCGGGTCGATGGTCAACTCGCCCGCCCGGATCGAGCCACCCGCGCCAGCGGTCGCGTTGCTGAGCCGGCCCACGGCCAGCCGCAGCCGTGCCTCGACCTCGGCGGGGCCGGCCGAGGCGAGGATGACGTCGTCGACGCCCCAGTCGGCGTTGAGTGCGATCAGGCCGGCCTCGGTCACCACCGCGACCAACGGCACGCCGAGCCCGGTGGCGTGCAACATCCGGCAGGTCGCCCGGGCCTCGCTCAACTCCGATCGGGCATCCACCATCACCGCGTCGGGGCTGGGGCCCGCGACCAGTGTGCGAACGTCACGCGGCGCGGTGCGGACCGAGTGCGGTAGCAGGTCGAGCGCCGGCAGCACAGCCGACGGTTCTCCTGCGCGCGCGGTCACCAGCAGCAGGATCTCCACGATCACCTCCGTCCCGGCGGCGCGAGGCCGCACGCGACCAGTCGCACTCATCAAGGAGTGCGCTGAGAAATTGCGTGGTCCCGGCGTCGCTGACGGGCGGGTAACGCGTTGAGCCTAACCGATCGCCTCGGCCGCGCCGTCAGGCCATTTCCCGTTTGTCTAGCTTGCCCCTGATCGTGGCCCGGTTTTTAACGTCGCTGAAACCCTTGACCACCGCGTCGGGCCGTCGGTCTGGCACGATCGGGTCGTGTTTCCCTCCACCTCGCCCGAGGCCGGCCGCGAATCGTGGCCCGCCGGGCCCCAACCGGGTCCGGCCGCCGCAGCGACGCGCGGCCAACCGCCCGCGCCGCGTACCGGTCCGGCCACCACCGATGGCGACCGCCGCGAACGGGGTGGGCCGCGCCGTGCCCGCCGCTCCGGCGAGCCGGCCCGCCGATCCGAAGACGAGATCGACGAGCCGGAAGAGGAGGTCATTCCCCCGGTCGCGGTGCACCGTCAACTGGCGCTGACCATCGCCGGCTTCGCCGCCCTGCTCGGCGTCGGCCTGGTGCTCGGCGCGCAGACGTCGGGTCCCGGTCACCGGCTGCCGTTCGCCTTCATCATCTTCGGCGTCCAACTGCTCTTCGTGCTCGCCTGGACGATGGCGATGCGTCCGCCCGCGCTGTTGGTGGTCGCCGGGATCAGCGCCGTTGTCGCGGCGCTGGTCGACATCGCGGCGGTGCAGACCGACGTCGCCGGCCTGGCGCCGCTGGGTTACCTGGCCGCCGGTGGTTTCCTCGCCGCGGTGCTCGGCCAACTGGTTCGTCGCGTCGACCGGGTCCGGGTCACCGACTCCCTCGGTTCCACACTGCTCATCGTGGTCGGGGTGGTGGCTTTCGGCACCCTGATCGTGCTCAGCCGGATCCCGGCCGGCACCCAGGCGATCACCGTCTGCCTGACCGCGAGCGGTGTCGCGCTCACCGTGGCCCGGCTCACCGACGCCGTTCTGCCCTGGCCTCGGCTCGCACCGCAGGTGCCCCGGGGCGCCGCCGGCGTGGTGGCCGGCGCGATGGTCGGCACGCTGACCAGCGCCCTCCTCGGCAGCTACCTGGTGGCTCCCTTCACGCCGACCCGGGCCGCCGTGATCGGCCTGGTCGCGGCGGTCACCGCCGTCCTCTCCGACCTCGCCGTGGGGTACGCGGAGGCGGGCCGGTTGATGGCCGGTGAACCGCCCACGATGTGGGTGGCCCGGCACATGCAGGGCCCGCTCGGCGGCTTCGCCCTGGCGGCGCCCGCCGCGTACGCCATGTGCATGCTTCTCCTCTGAGTCGCGGTTGAGCACTTCGCCGGTCGGGTACCTACGGGTGCGCCGCCCTGCGGCGTCGGTATGAACGACCCGTCGCGGCGCGACGGGCGGAGACAGGAGGCGGCGTGGCGCAGGACTATCCGGTGGACCAGGCGCGACCCCGACGGCGTGGCCGCAAGCTGCTCATCGGGCTGTTCGTGCTGCTCCTGCTGCTGGCGGGGTTGCTGGTGGTCGCCGACCGGGTCGCGGTCGGGGTCGCCGAGCGGATGATCGCCGACCGTGTCCGTCAGGAGATCACCAAGCAGGGCGCGCAGTCCGCCGCTCCTGAGGTGGAGGTGGGCGGGACCCCGTTCCTCACCCAGGTGCTGGATGGCCGTTACCAGCGGATCACCATCAACCTGCGGGACGTGCAGGCCCCGGTCGAGGGCGAAGCCGTTCGGCTCCCGGTGCTCGACGTGACCGCCCGCAAGGTGCGAGCCTCGCTGGACACCCTGCGCACCGGCCAGGGTGACATCGTGGCGGACACCGTCAACGGCGCCGGCACGATCAGCTACGAGAGTCTGGCCGCGCTGCTGAAGCGCCCGGGTCTCACGCTCGGCGAGCAGAACGGCAAGCTCACCGTCACGGCCCCGGCCGACATCCTCGGTCAGAAGCTCACCATCAGCGGCACCGCCGACGTCACCGTCGCCGACAACGGCGCTGTCGCCCTGCGGTTCAACGACCTGGACGCCGCCGGTCTGCCGAACCTGCCGCTGGCCCGGGCCTTTCTGAGCAACTACGCCAAGAGCATCTCCATCGATGTTCCCCTGCCGGAGTTGCCGTTCCAGCTCGCGGTCCGCGAGGTCCGTCCACTGCCGGACGGGCTGGCGGTCACCGTCGACGCGAAGAACGTGCCGATCAACTCCGCTGGCTGACACCGGAGGCGCGGTGGGACGCCGGAGTCCCCGGCGATCCCGGCGATTCCCGGATGGTGGTCGGCCCAGTGGCAGCACGGTCACTGGCTGGTAAGCTCCCTGGCCATGGGGACCCACCTCACCAAACGGCGCGCGGTCGACCTGTGCCGCGTGGCCACCTGCCTGTGTCGCCCCGTCATCTGACGGCGGGGCTGTCTCCGGCCGCCTGACGGCGGCCACCGGCACAGGGTTCTCACACCCTCCGGTCATCCCACCGAACGCCCGGCAGCGGCGCCGTCGCACGAACCCGTGATCCCGTCCTTCCGCTGGGTCCCGCGCGTGGTGCGACAGTTGCATCCATCGATCTCCGCGCGTTGGCTCACCATCCATCCTCACCAGGGAGTGATTCGATGAGTCGCGACACCGCACTCGTTTCGGCCGAGTGGGCCGAGAAGAACCTCGACGCCCCGGGCGTCGTCTTCGTCGAGGTCGACGAGGACACCTCGGCCTACGAGACCGGCCACATCGCCGGCGCCATCAAGATTGACTGGAAGACGGACCTCCAGGACCAGGTCCGCCGGGACTTCGTCAACAAGTCGCAGTTCGAGGCGCTGCTCTCCGAGCGGGGCATCAGCAACGACGACGTCGTCGTCCTGTACGGCGGCAACAACAACTGGTTCGCCGCGTACGCCTACTGGTACTTCAAGCTCTACGGCCACCGGGACGTGAAGCTGCTCGACGGCGGCCGTAAGAAGTGGGAGCTGGACGCCCGTCCGCTCGTCACCGACGCGGTGTCCCGCCCGGCGACGCAGTACGTCGCGCAGGAGCCGGACACGTCCATCCGGGCGTTCCGCGACGAGGTCGTCGCGGCGATCGGCACCAAGAACCTGGTCGACGTGCGCAGCCCCGACGAGTTCGCCGGTCGCCTGCTCGCCCCCGCCCACCTGCCGCAGGAGCAGGCGCAGCGGGCCGGTCACATCCCCACCGCGATCAGCGTGCCGTGGTCCAAGGCGGCCAACGAGGACGGCACCTTCCGGTCCGACGACGAGCTGCGCAGGATCTACGGCGACGCGGGGCTCGACGACGGCAGGGAGACCATCGCGTACTGCCGGATCGGTGAGCGCTCGTCGCACACCTGGTTCGTGCTCCAGGAGCTGCTGGGTCACCGCAACGTCAAGAACTACGACGGCTCCTGGACCGAGTACGGCTCGCTGGTCGGTGTGCCTGTCGCGCTCGGCGACGAACCCGGGGAGGCATGATCATGACTCTTCCCACCGCCGCGGGTTGCGCCGCACCGGACCAGGCCGCGCCGCTGCCGGCCAGCCTGGACCTGGAGAAGGAAACCGTGATCACCGGCATCGTCCGTTCCGCCGAGGCCGAGCCGGTGCCCGGCGCGTACGTCCGGCTGCTCGATTCGACCGGTGAGTTCACCGCCGAGGTGGTCACCTCGTCCGCCGGGCAGTTCCGGTTCTTCGCCGCACCGGGCTCCTGGACGCTGCGGGCGTTGTCCCGGCACGGCAACGGCGACACCGCCGTCACTGCCGGCCGAGGCGTCAACGAGGTTGCCGTCACCGTCGCCTGACCCACTGCTCTGATCGACCGGGGCCGGTCACCCTCCCGGGGGTGGCTGGCCCCGGTCGTTTGTCCTCGGCGTGCCGGCACGCCGAGGCGGGTGCCGAAATCCATCGGCGTGCGTCACTATCTACTGGTGAATTTCAGGGATGAAAGCGGCGGGTCCGACGAAGCGGTCCCCATCGTCCTCTGCGTGGGCACCGACATGTCGCTGCGGGAGCGGGTGCTGAGCCAACTCGACGGGCGTGCCCCGGTGCTCAGCTGTTCCGATCTGACCGAGCTACGCGAGCTGTTGTCGTCGCCGGCGGGTCCGGCGCGGGTCAGCCCCACGGTCCTTCCACTCAACGAGGCGCGGGGCCTGGTGAAGTGGGGTGAGCTGGTCGTCGACCGGGCCGGACATCGGGTCACCTGGCGCGGCGAGGTGCTCCCGCTGACCCCCACCGAACGGGAGTTGCTCACCCTGCTCATCGGTCCACCGCTGGTGGTGTGGAGCTACGAACGGCTCTGCGTCGCCGCGCTGGGTGGCGCTGACACCGCGGCGCTGCAATCCACCGTCAGGCGGCTTCGCCGCAGGCTGCGGGGTCTACCGGGCGGCCCGCAGGTGCACACCGTGCGGGGCGTCGGCTACCGGCTCGACCCGCCGCCCCGGCTGAACGACCACTGACCCGCTGTCGCTCCGTCGGGCCGACCGCCTCCGCTGCCGGCCCGGCAGCGGGCGCGTGACACCATGGCCGGGTGAGCGGTGCTGTCCAGACGGGTTGGGCCTCTTCGGCCGGCCCCGCCGCGCCGACACCGGCCCGGTCGCGGCGGCGTTGGCTGCTGGCCGTGACAGTGGCCTGGGCGGTGCTGCTGGCCGGGCTCACCTGGATATCGGTGCGAAACGACCCGCCGACAGTCCGCGAGCAGCGTTCCCTCGATCAGGCTGGCCCGGTGGTCGACCGGGCGGTCGGCGAGTTGGCTCGCGCGGCCGGTGCGGCTGGACTGCTGGAACTGAGCCCGGCGCGGGTCGCGTCCGGCTGCCGGGTCACCCCGTTCGCCGACGGGGCGAGGTTGCGACGCGAAGTCGGGGTGCTGGCTGCCACCGGTGACGAGCGGGCCGTGCTGGCCGGCATCGCCGAGCGGCTGCCGGCGAGCTGGCGGGCCGGGGTCGGGCCCGGGATGGACGGCCCCGAGCTGCGCGCCGACGCAGGAGACTTCGTGGCCGTCGAGGGCCGGCCGACCGTCGACGGCCGGGTGCGACTGGTCGTCGACACCGGTTGCCGGCCCGTCGGCGCCGGCTACACGCCGGCTCCGGCCACCGCTGCCGGCCCGGAGGCCGCCGCGCTGACCGCCGCGCTGAAAGCCCTCGACCGGCCGGGCGACGCCACGCCGGAGCTGGCCACCGCGCCCTGCCCGGGCGGCGGGCTCGCCCGTACCGCCTGGTTCGTCGACGGTCAGGGCCCGGCGGCTTCGACGGTCGCCCTCGCCCCGCTGGCCGGCAACGCCCCACTGCTGGACCAACCCCCGGTGTACGCGTACCGCAGCGGCGCCGTCACGGTGCTGGCCGAGATCAGCCCGGACGCCACCCGACTCGCCGCCACCGTCGGCTGCCCGAGCTGAGCCGGGCGGGTCAGCGGCCGTCCGGCTGGTCCTCGGGGCCACGGCTGCGCCCCAACGCGTCGACCTTGCCCCACCGGCCGGGGATGTCCAGCAGCTCCACCCGGCCCATGCCCGGCGGCACGGCCGGGTCGATGATCAGGTGCTCGCCCTGCGGCTCCAACCCCAGCATCACGCGCAGCAGCAGCAGCGGGGTGCCTGCCGACCAGGCCTGCGGGCTGCATGCGGTCGGGTACTCCACCGGATAGTCGGTGAGGTCACGGGCGTAGCCGGCGAACGCCTCCGGCAGCCGACCCCCGAAGTACCGGGACGCGGCCAGCATCGTCTCGCAGAGCAACCCGGCCTCCTCCCGGAAGCCGTACCTCCACAACCCCCAGGCGATGATCGAGTTGTCGAACGGCCAGACGGTGCCCACGTGGTAGCCGATCGGGTTGTACCGCCCCTCGTCCGAGGCGAGCGTCCGCACCCCCCAGCCGGAGAACAGCCGTGGCCCGAGCAGGTGCTCGACCACCTTGCCGGCGCGGGACTCGTCCACGATGCCGCTCCACAGCAGGTGCCCGATGTTCGAGGTCAGCGCGTCCACCTGCCGGCCGTCGGCGTCCAGCGCGAGCGCGTAGTGCTCGCGGTCGGCGATCCAGAAGTCGCGGTCGAACCGCCGTTTCAGGTCGGCGGCCTGCCGCTCCAACTCGTCGGCGAACTCCGGGTCGTTCCAGAAGGTCCGAGCCAGCCGGGCGGCTCGGACCTTCGCGTCGTAGGCGTAGCCCTGCAACTCGCAGGTGGCCCGGGGGAAGCCGGGCAGTTGACCGTCGGCGTACGAGATGGCGTCCCAGGAGTCCTTCCAGCACTGGTTCTGCAGGCCGGTCTCCGGGTTGCGGGTCTGGTACCAGAGGTAACCGGTGCCGAGCAGGTCACCGTAGGTGTCGATCCACTCCAGCGCCGCGCGGATCTGCGGTTCCAGCTTGCGGACGAGTGCCGCGTCACCGGTCCACCGCTCGTACTCGTCGACCAGGATGATGAACAGGGGCGTCGAGTCGGCCGACCCGTAGTACGGCGAGTGTGGCTGCTCCTCGAAGCCGGCGGTCTCCCCGTACCGGAGCTCGTGCAGGATCTTGCCGGGTTCCTCGTCCCGGAAGTCGTCCACCCGCTCCCCCTGTAGTCCGGCCAGCATCAGGATCGTCGGCGGGACCAGCTCCGGCAGGAACGGCAGCACCTGCAACGAGGTGATGATGCTGTCCCGGCCGAACAGGGTCATGAACCAGGGGAGTCCCGCGGCGATCAGCCGTACGCCCAGGGCGATCGACTCGTAGCGCAGCGCGGCCAGGTCGTTGAGGCTGCGCCGGTACGCCCCGGCCAGCGGCTCGCAGTCGCAGCCGAGCTTCGGCGCCCGGTCGATGAGCTCCTGCTGTTCGGCCCGGATCGCGTCCGCGCTGCGGCTGCCGCCGTACGGGAGGGTGGCCCGGATGTCCTCGCCCCGGGCGCCATAGACGACGCTGGACACGTGCAGTCTGGTGGTCCAGCTGTCGTTGCGGGCT
Organism: Micromonospora sp. NPDC049049; assembly: GCF_040649115.1. Classification (NCBI taxonomy): domain Bacteria; kingdom Bacillati; phylum Actinomycetota; class Actinomycetes; order Micromonosporales; family Micromonosporaceae; genus Micromonospora; species Micromonospora sp. NPDC049049. The sequence goes on from NZ_JBEZEX010000001.1 coordinate 306,313, forward strand.
ATCCGGATCCGGAAGGTCATTCCGGTGTCGTCGACCTGCGCCGGCGCGGTGGTGCTGACCACCATCTCCCGGTGGAACGCCTCTCGCCGGTAGGACAGCCGCAATTCGTTCTCGGCGACCGTGATCGTGGTCCGTCCCCGCTTCTGCCGAGAGTTCTTGATCTCGAACAGGTCGGCGAAATCGGCCCCGATCTCGATCCGGAGGGTGCACTCGACCTCCGCGCCGAGGTGGTTCAGCACTGTCAGCTCCTCCTCGAAGCTGCCCACTATCGCCCGGCTGCGGATCACCGACGCCTTGGCGTCCAGATAGTGCGTGGGTTCGCCGGGGGCGAGGAAGAACCGGGTGCGGTACGACTCGGCATCGTCGACGGAGAGGGCGTGCAGCCGTTGGCCGTCCAGGGTGAGCACCCACGTGGACAGGAAGCGGGTGTCGAAGGAGAACATCCCGGTGGGGAAGTCGTAGGAGGGTTCGATGTCGCCACGCCGGTCGCTGACCAGGAAGGTGTTGCCGTCCAGGATGCTGACGAGGTCCTTCACCGAAGTCGCCCCGCTGCTCGGCGGGCCGTTTCGCGGGGGTCGCGGGTGCCGGGCGGGTTGGGAAAGAACCGGCGGAAGGCGAGGAAGAGCACCACGTTCCCGCTGAACGTGCTCTCGTTGCGCAGCACCGCCGCGACCCCCTGGGCCTCGCCGCTGATCAGCCGGTCGAAGAGGGCGGCGCTGCTGTACCAGATCGCGTCGGCCGGCCCACGCTCCCGGGTGACCTGCACCGACCCGGGCCGCATCCGGACCAGCCAGTGTTCGGTGCGGTGGTCGTCGCCGAGGTCGATCTGGAGGGTGCCGTCGGCCAGGCCGCCCAGAACCTCGGCTGCGCGCGACGGCAGTGTCTCGAAGAACCTCTCCGCCGCCTCGGTCACATCCGAATCGTAGGCAGCCGTCCGAGATGTCGGGTCGGTATCGGCACTCCGCTCGGATCGACAGGCCGCCGCCGTGCGGTCAGTAGACGAGCGCCTGCGCGCCCTCGGCCAACGCCTCCTCGACGAAGACCGCTGCACCGGCGATCCGGACGCCGGGGAGTACGTCGTCCGGGCCGATCTCCCGACGGGCCGCGCACTGCGTGCAGGCGGTCACCCGGCCGCTGGTCAGGATGACGTGCAACAACTCGGCCAGGGGCGCGGAGTGCGGCAGGTCGAACTGCTGGGCGCGACCGGGCAGCGCGAACCAGGTGGACTCACCGGTCAGCCAGAGCGAGACGTCCACCCCGGCCGCTACCGCCGTCGCGGCGACGGTGAATGCCTGCGCGCACCGCTCCGGGGCGTCCGCCCCCGCGGTGGCCTTCACGACGAGATTGCGGGCCATGTGGCCCAGCATAGGATGGCCGGGATGGTTACCGAGATCGGGTTTGTCAGCCTGCTGGTCGCTGGCCTGGGCGGGCTCGCCGGTGGCCTGGTCTACCTTGCCGTACGCATTTCGAGAGGACGCTGGTGAGCGCGAGGAGTGAGCCGGTTTTGCGAGCCCCGCAGTCGCGAACGAAAGAGGCAAGGTGACGCTGATGAGCGAGAACCCGCTGCAGCCGCCGTGGCTGAACGCGCCGCCGGTCGAGGAGTACCCGTTCGAGGAGAGCCACGACCTGCGGGTCGGGCCGAAGCTGCACCCCGCGCTGGACGCCCTGCTGCCGTACATCGGTCTGTGGCGCGGTCGGGGCAAGGGTGGCTTCCCCACCATCGAGGACTTCGACTACGCGCAGGAGATCCGGATCAGCCACGACGGCCGCCCGTTCCTGCACTACGAGTCGCGTGCGTGGATCCTCGACGAGCAGAGCAAGCCGGTCCGTCCGGCCGGCCGCGAGGCGGGCTGGTGGCGACCGGTGCTGGTGGACGGGCGGGCGACCGACGAGCTGGAGGCGCTGATCACCACCCCGACCGGGATCATGGAGCTGCACCTGGGCAAGCGCACCGGCACGCAGATCGAATTCGCCACCGACGCGGTGGTCCGGACTCCGACCGCCAAGGAGGTCACCGGCGGGCACCGGCTCTTCGGCATCGTCGAGGGTGCGCTGCTCTACGCCCAGGAGATGGCCGCCATGGGGCACGGGCTCAGCCCGCACCTCTCCGCCCGACTCGTCCGGGTCGGCGGCTGACCGCTACCCGACGGGGAAGCCCAGCAGTGAGTGCAGGGCGGGGGTGCGCGGGCAAGGGTTCCGGCGCACCCCGTCCAGCATTCGGATTTCGGCGAGCCCGCGCACGGACGAGCTGAACCAGACCCCCTCGGCGGCGTGCAGCTCGGCCGGGGTGACCATCCGTTCGGCGGCGTCCAGGCCCAGCTCGTGAGCGTGGGCGAGCAGCCAGGCCGCTGTCGTGCCGGGCAGGATGCCGGTGGTCGCGGCCGGCACGGTGCAGAGCGTGCCCGCGGTGAGCCACACCACGTTCGCGATCGGCCCCTCCAGGGCGTACCCGTCGGAGGAGACCCAGAGCACGTCGTCCACGCCGGCCCGCTGTGCCCAGCGGCGGGCGGCGCTGTTCACCGCGTACGACGTGGATTTGATCCCGGCCGGCAACCAGTCGAGCCCGGTACGCGCGTCGGCGGGCACCCCCAACGGCAGGGTGGCCACTGTGATCCCGTTCCGCCGGGCCGCCCGCGACGACGCCGGCACCTCGGTCAGCGTGGCGTAGACGGTCGGCGGGCCGCCGGCCTCGGAGCCCCGGGTGCAGACCAGCCGTAGCGCGCCCTCCACCGGTGCGGGCCAGCCCGCACGCACCGTGTCGAGGAGGTCGATGAGCGCGTCGGCGGGGGGCAGATCCAGGTCGACGGCCGCCGCAGCCGTGGTCATTCGGGCCAGGTGCTCGTCGCGCAACCACGGCCGGCCCTGGCGCAGGTGCATGGACTCGAAGAGCCCGTCGCCGCGCAGAACGCCCAGGTCGTCGCCGCGGAGCACGGGCTCGTTGGTCGCGATGAGGCCCCGCCCGAGCACGGCGATCCGCGGGCTGGGAGCAGCCGGGACATTGCCGACGGACGACGTCACCATGACCGCGAGCGTAGCGGTGATCGATCGCGGTGCGGGGGACAGCCTGGTGGCCGAACTATGATCGGAGCGTGTCCGAATCCTCCCTCGCGGAAATGCTGCGGGCCCGTGGGCTGCGGCTGACGGCCCAGCGGCAGCTCGTTCTCCAGGCGGTGCTCGATCTGGGCCACGCCACCCCGGAGCAGGTGCACACCGCAGTCCGGGAGGTGGCCGCCGGCGTCAACATCACCACCATCTACCGCACGCTTGAGCTGCTGGAACGGCTCGGTCTGGTCACCCACACGCACCTGTCGCACGGCTCACCGACCTATCACGCCGCCGGTGAGCACCAACACGTCCACCTGGTCTGCCGGGAGTGTGGCGCGATCGACGAGATCGATCCGGAGCTGCTCCGCCCGCTCGCCGACCAGTTGGCCGCGCAGCGCGGGTTCCGGGTGGACATCGGGCACGTGTCACTCTTCGGCGTCTGCGTACGCTGCGAGAACGGGGACGAGAAATGATCGACATCGCGGGCGCGGTGGCAGTCGAGAGCATCGACGAGGCCAGCCGTGACCAGCCGGATCCAGCGCACGTCGCGGCCGGGGTGCGGGGGGTGGCCGCGCACTACGGCGACCCGCTGCGCGAGCAGCGCACCCTCGACACCGCTGTCGGTCTGGTCGACAGGTCGCACCGGGGGGTCATCGCGGTGCCCGGGGAAGAGCGGGCCGGCTGGCTGCACACTGTCACCTCGCAGCACCTGACCGCGCTCTCCGCAGGCGAGGGCACCGAGTTGCTGGTGCTGTCCCCGCACGGCCACGTCGAGCAGCACGCCATGGTCGCCGAGGACGGCGAGACCGCCTGGCTCGACACCGAGCCGGGTGCGACCGAGGGCCTGCTGACCTACCTGGAGAAGATGCGGTTCTTCAGCAAGGTCGAGCCACGCGACGCGACGGCCGACCGCGCGCTGTTGTCGCTGGTGGGGCCGGCGGCCATGGAGGCGCTCGGCACGCTCGGCGTGACCGGGCTCGCCGCACCGGACGTGGTCGCGGTGCCGGGTCCGAAGTTCCCGCACGGTGCCGTGCCACCACGGGCGAGCGCACGGTACGACGTACGACCGCTGCCGATCGGCGGCTGGGCCCGACGTGGCCCGCTCGGGGTGGACCTGCTGGTGCCCCGGTCGGCGATGGACCAGGTGGTGGCGGAGTTGCGCGGCGCCGGCGTGCCGCTCGCGGGGCTGTGGGCGTACGAGGCGATTCGGGTGGCCGCCCGGCAGCCCCGGGTCGGGGTGGACACCGACCACCGGACCATCCCGGCCGAGGTCGACCTGATCGCCCCGGCGGTGCATCTGGACAAGGGTTGCTACCGGGGGCAGGAGACGGTGGCACGGGTGCACAACATGGGCCGGCCGCCGCGTCGCCTCGTACTCCTGCATCTGGACGGGGTGACCACCGATCAGCCGCCGGTGGCCGGTACGCCGGTGACGCTCGATGGCCGGGCGGTCGGCTTCGTCGGCACCGCCGTGCTGCACCACGAGCTGGGCCAGGTCGCGCTCGCGGTAATAAAGCGGAACGTCCCGGACGACGCCGCGTTGCTGATCGGCGAGACCGCGGCGGCGATCGACCCCTCCTGAGCGGGCCGTCTAGGATCGCCGGCATGACGACAGGGACGTTGATCACGGTAGCCCCGACCGGCGCTGAGTCGGCCAAGGCGGAGGTGCCGGCGCTGCCGGTGACCCTCGACGAGTTGCTGCTCACCGCCAAGGAGTGCGAGGCGCTCGGCGCCGCCGTGATCCACGTCCACATCCGCGACGACGAGGCCCGGCCGACGCTCGACCCGGTGCGGCTGGCCGACACCGTAGCGGCGCTGCGGGAGAGCACCGACCTGATCGTGCAGCTCTCCTCCGGTGGCGCGGTGACCGACCCGGAGGCCGCCCGGCTCGCCGTGCTCGACGCCCGTCCGGACATGGCCTCCTGCACCATGGGCACTGTCAACTTCGGCGACGACGTCTTCCTCAACCGCTGGGAGTTCATCGTCGACCTGCACACCCGGATGCAGGAACGCGGGATCGTGCCGGAGTACGAGATCTTCGACCTCGGCCACCTGTCCGCGTTGCAGCGGTTGCTCGGCAAGTACGGGCTGCCGGCCGGCGGGCACGTGCACGTCGACTTCGTGATGGGCGTGCCGGGCGGGATGCCGGGCACCACCGAGACCCTCGTCGCGGCCCACCGGATGCTGCGGGACCTGCCCGAGGGCACCACCTTCTCGGCCACCGGCGTCGGCCGCAGCACGATCCCGGTGATGCTGGCCGCTCTGTCGACCGGCGGGCACCTGCGGGTCGGCATGGAGGACACCGTGACGTACGCCAAGGGCCGTCCGGTGGAGTCGAACATGCAACTGGTGGCCCGCGCGGTGGGTTTCGCCCAGCTCGCCCAGCGCCCGCCATTGACCACCGCCGAGGCTCGCGAACTGCTCGGGCTGTAAGGGCAGGTCTGTCCCGCGCCCCTGTCACCCGGGCGGTGGACCTCCTGGTCACCCCGCCGCCGGGCACCCCCGGACCGTCGGTACCGTCCAGCGCGTGACGAAGACGTACGAGGGTGGCGCGCCGCTCGCCGAGGTGGTCCGGTCCGGGTTCGTGGAGGGTGCGCACCGCGGCTCGGTGGTGGTGCTGGACGCCGCCGGTGTCGCGGTGGCGTCCGCCGGGGACGTGACCTCGCCGATCTTTCCCCGCTCGGCCAGCAAGCCGATGCAGACGATCGGGATGCTCCGGGCCGGCCTGGCCCTGACCGACCCGGCCGACGTGGCGCTGGTCTCGGCGAGCCACGCCGGCGAGGAGTTCCACCTGGCCCGGGTCGGTGCGCTGCTGGAGCGCGCCGGGCTGGACGCGTCGGCGCTGCACTGCCCGCCCGACCTGCCGGTGGGGGCCGCGGCCCGGGAGGCGGTGCTCCGGGCCGGTGGCGGCCCGACCCGGGTGCAGATGAACTGCTCCGGCAAGCACAGCGGGATGCTGTTGACCTGCGAGGCCGCCGGATGGTCGCGGGAGGGCTACTGGCGGCCGGAGCACCCGCTTCAGCAGCGGCTGCGGGCCGCCATCGAGGAGTTCACCGGCGAGCAGGCGGCGGCGGTGGGGGTCGACGGGTGCGGCGCGCCGGTCCTCGCGGTGTCGCTGGCCGGTCTGGCCGGGGCGTACCTCCGGCTGGTCGACGCCGAGCCCGGCTCGGTGCCGCGCACGGTGGCCGACGCGATGCGGGCGTACCCGGAGATCGTGGGTGGCACCCAGGCCGACGACACCCGGCTGATGCGTGGTGTCCCGGGTGCGCTGGCCAAGGTCGGTGCCGAGGGCGTGATCGCCGTGGCGCTGCCGGGCGTCGGCGCCGTCGCGTTGAAGATCGACGACGGCGCCGACCGGGCCCGGATGCCGGTACTGGTCTCCGCGCTGCGCCGGCTCGGCGTGGACGCTCCGGTGCTGACCGAGTACGCCGAGGTGCCGCTCTTCGGTGGTGGGGTACCGGTCGGGGCGGTCCGCCCGCTCTGGTGAGCGCGCTCTAGCTCAGGAAGTCGAGCAGTGCGGCGTTGACCGGCTCCGGGCGCTCCAGCGGCAGCAGGTGGGCGGCGTCCGGCACGTCGGGCAGTCGTACCGCGCCGGGGACCTCGGCGGCGATCCGGTCGGCGAGCCGACTGATGTCCGGCACGTCGGCCGCGCCGGCGGTGACCAGGACGGGGATCTTCAGCTCACCGAGACGACCGATCGCCGGTGGCGACAGCTCTCCCACCTCGACCGCGCCAAGCGCCAGCTCTGCGGCGAGGGCACGCTGGTCCATCTCCTGCGCGAACGCGACCAGCTCCGGGTCGACGTCCTCCGGCTGGCGTCGCGGGCCGACCACCCAGAACCGGACCTCACCGGCCGCACCGGCGACGAAGTCGTCCGGGTCGACCTCGCCGACCAGGTCGTCCCAGAGGTCGTTCGCCTCGTCGGACCACTCGTTCCCGGAGACCGCCGTGTCGAACAGCGCGAGCGCGCTCACCCGGTCGGGGTGGGCCAGCGCGGTGTCGATGGCGACCGCCCCACCGAAGGAGCAGCCGACCAGGGCGGCCCGGGGCAGGTCGAGCGCGTCCAGCAGCCCGGCCACGTCGTCGTGGTGCGTGAACGGGGTCGGGGGGAGCTCGGAGTCTCCGTAGCCGCGCAGGTCCGGAACGATCACCCGGTGCCGGGCGGCGAGCGCGGACACCTGCCCCCGCCACATCCGCCGGTCGGCGATTCCGGCGTGCAGCAGAACGACGGGCGAACCGGTGCCGGCCTCGTCGTACGCGATGCTTGCTCCATTGACTGTGATCTTGTCCACGGACGGACCGTACGGATCGGTTGAGCGGCGCGCAAACGGGGTCCTGAGACCTTGCTAACTATGGTTAGCGTTTTGCTTGCAACAGCTAGCGCGGGCGGTTAGCGTCGCTGCCATGGCCACACCCAAGGACCTTCCCGACGTCGGCGGGTTCATCCGCGATCTTCGGCGCAACGCCAAGATCTCGCTACGGCAGCTCGCCGAGCAGGCGGGGGTCAGCAACCCGTACCTCAGCCAGATCGAGCGCGGCCTGCGCAAGCCCAGCGCCGAGGTGCTCCAGCAACTGGCGAGCGCGCTGCGGGTGTCCACGCCGGCGATGTACCTGCGCGCCGGTCTGCTCGACGACAAGGAAGGCCACGGGGTGCTCGCCGCCATCGCCGTGGACGCCGACCTGACGATGGCGCAGAAGCAGTCGCTCAGTCAGATCTACGAGACGTTCCGCCGGGAGAACACCCGGCTGGCCGAGGCCCAGGCCGAAGCCGAGACGGCACAGGCCGACCAGCCTGCCGACCAGCCCGCCAGCCAGGCCGCGGACCTTGCCAATGTGGCCGCCACCGGCCCCACCACCGTCGGCGGCACCCCGACCGAGGCCGTGCTCGAGTCGGTCGCCGTCACCGAGGCGGGCACCGCCCCCGCCCCGGGCAGCACCAGCATCCCCCAGAAGAAGAAGGCCGCCGAGGCGGCCGAAGAGGAGACGTCATGAGCGAGCCGAAGACCAACCGCATCCCCGCCCCGATCTACGCCGCAGCCGGCGCCGGTGAACTGGCCATCGAGCAGTTGCGCAAGCTGCCGGCCGTGGTCGGCGTCCTCAGCACCCGGGTCGTCGCCGACCTGGGCGGCCGGGCCGTGCTGACCGGCTTCGAGCTGAAGCAGAAGGCCACCGAGACGCTGCGCACCGCCAACGAGACCGCCGACCTGGCGAAGCTGCGCGAGGCCGCCGACATCGACAAGCTGCGCGCCGCCGCGACCCGCAACGCCGCCCTGGTGGTCGCGGGCGCCCAGGTCGCCCAGGAGCGTGCGTTCGCGGCGTACGGCGCGCTGGTCGCCCGGGGCGAGCGGGTCGTCGGTGCCGGCGTGCTGGAGGCCGCCGAGACGGTCAACGCCGACATCGAGGCCACCGAGGCCGTGACGCCGGCCGCCACCCCCACGGCTGCCGCCACCCCCACCGCTGCGGCCATCCCCACCGCTGCGGCCCCCACCGACGCGCCGACCCCGGCCGACGTGGCGGAGATCGCCGAGGCCAAGCCGGCCGCCGTCAAGAAGGCCGCCCGCGCGCCGAAGGCCGCCAAGCCGGTCGAGACCCCGTCAGCGAAGCTTCCCCGGGCCACCAAGCGGACCCGTCCGGCAGCCGAGTAGTTCACCGTGGCCGCGACCCCGGTGGCGTCCTTGTCGGACGTAGCCGGGGTCGTGGACATAAACTGGCCGGCATGGCCAACGCCGCGCCGATCTTCGCCTTCGCCGTCCGTGAAGTGATCCAGCTGATCCTGCTCGTCTTCGCGCTGATCGTTCAGGGTGTCGCCCTGGTGCACGCGATCACGCAGCGCTCCGACGCCTTCCCCGCCATCGGGACGCTGCCCAAGGGCGGCTGGATCGCCATCCTGGCGGTCTGCCTCGTGCTCACCCTGCTCGGCTTCGGTCCGATCAGCCTGTTCGGGCTGGTCGGCATCGCCGCCGGTCTGATCTACCTGCTCGATGTCCGAATCGGCCTCCGCGAACTCGGTGACGGCAAAGGGTTCTGGTGAGAGGTTTTCGCTGGCCGCCCCCACCCGACAGTGGGCCCCGCACCTGGGGTCCCGGGCCGGGTGGGCCGCGGACCGGCCGGCCGGCGCTGCCGGAGCCGGAGACCGAGCTGATCACCACCCCGCACGGCGTGCGGCTGGAACGGCTGGTCACCGGCACCGGTGACCCGGTCACCGTGTTCGCGCACGGGTTGGGCAACGGCATCGCCACCACCCGACCGTTCGGCAGTGGGGTGAACGGTCGCAAGGTGTTCTTCCAGTTCCGTGGGCACGGCCGTTCCGAAGCCCCGGACGGGCCCTGGGACTACCTGGACCTGGCCCGGGATCTGCGAGCGATCGCCGACCTCGCGGGCGCCAGCAGGGCGTTCGGCGCGAGTCTCGGCGCGGGTGCCCTCTGCCGACTCCTCGTGGAGAGCCCGGAGCGCTTCGACAAGCTGGTCTTCTTCCTGCCGGCGGTCCTCGACGAGCCACGCGGGCCGGCCGCCCGGGAGCGCATCACAGACCTCCTGGAAGCGGTGGAGAGCGGCGACGCCTCGGCGGTCGCCGACATCGTCACGCTGGAGTTGCCCCCGGCGGTGCGTAACACCCCGGCCGGCTGGGCCTACCTGCGACAACGACTCGACCAACTGCTCCGCGACGGTCTCGCCGACGGTCTGGCCACGCTCACCGACCAGACACCGCTGCGCCAGATCGGTGACCTGACGGCGGTCACCGCACCGGCGTTGGTGATCGGTTGCGCGGGCGACGACCTGCACCCGGTCGAGGTCGCCGAGCGGCTCGCCGTGGCGCTGCCCCAGGCCACCCTGCACGTGTACGACCGGCCCGGCGTGCTCTGGTCGGAACGCGCCGATCTGCGGGACCGCATCTCCGGCTTCCTGAACGAGTAACCTGCCCTGTCATGGGCGTCACACAGCACGGCCGGACGCACCGGCTGGACCTTGCCGACCCGACCCTGCGCGAATGGACGTGCACGGTCCTGCACTCCGATGCCGAGCAGGGCATCGTGTTGGACCGTTCGGCGTTCTACCCGGGTGGTGGTGGCCAACCACCCGACCACGGTGTGTTGCTCTGGCAGGGCGTGCAGACCCGGATCGTCGGCACCCGCAAGGGCGACGACCCCTACCTGATTCCCGCCGAAGGTGATCCGCTGCCGCCGGTCGGCACCGAGGTCGTCGGCGCGGTGGAGGACGAGCGCCGCAGCCGGCTGATGCGTACCCACTCCGGGCTGCACGTGCTCTGCGGTGTGGTGTTCCGCGACTTCGGCGCGCTCGTGACCGGCAACTCCATGGAACCGGGCGAGGCCCGGATGGACTTCAACCTCCCCGAGGTGCCCCCGGACTTCAAGAGTCGCATCGAGGAGCTGGTCAACGCCGAGGTGGCCGCCGACCGCTCGGTCGCCACCCGGGTGCTGCCGCGCACCGAGGCGCTGGCCCTGCCGGACATCATCCGTACCCAGTCCAACCTCATCCCGCCGGATGAGCAGGAGGTCCGGATCGTCGACATCGTCGGGCTGGACGTGCAGGCCGACGGCGGCACCCACGTGGCCTCCACCGCCCAGATCGGCAAGGTCCAGGTCGTGAAGGTGGAGAGCAAGGGCCGGGCCAACCGCCGGGTCCGGGTCCGACTGGTCGACTAGATCGAGTACCGAATTCGGACGTCGGTTGTCAGGTATCCCTGACAACGTCGCAGGCATGACACAACCGCTAACCGGAAAGATCGCGCTCGTCGCCGGTGCCACCCGTGGCGCCGGGCGGCAGATCGCCGTTCAGCTCGGCGCGGCCGGGGCCACTGTCTACGCCACCGGTCGCAGCTCCCGGGCCGGCCGCTCCGAGATGGATCGACCGGAGACCATCGAGGAGACCGCCGAGCTGGTCACCGCGGCCGGCGGCACCGGCATCGCCGTCCAGGTCGACCACCTGGTGCCCGATCAGGTCCGCGACCTGGTCGCCCGGATCGACGCCGAGCACCGCCAACTCGACGTGCTGGTGAACGACATCTGGGGCGGCGACCCACTGGTCACCTGGGACAAGCCGGTCTGGGAGCAACCGCTCGACGCCGGCTTCCGTACCCTGCGACTGGCCGTCGACACGCACATCATCACCAGCCACTTCGCCCTGCCGCTGCTGATCCGCAAGCCCGGTGGCCTGGTGGTGGAGATGGGCGACGGCACCAAGGCGTACAACGACGAGAACTACCGGCTGTCGGTCTTCTACGACCTGGCGAAGGTCTCGGTCAACCGGCTCGCCTTCAGTCAGGCGCACGAACTGAAGCCGCACGGCTGCACGGCCGTGGCACTGACCCCCGGCTGGATCCGTTCCGAGGCGATGCTGGAGCACTTCGGAGTGACCGAGGAGAACTGGCGCGACGGGGCCGCCACCGACCCGAACTTCCTCATCTCGGAGACCCCGGCCTTCGTCGGCCGGGCGGTGGCCGCGCTCGCCGCCGACGAGGAGAAGGCCCGCTGGAACGGCAGGTCCGTCGACGCCGGCAGCCTGTCCAAGGTGTACGGCTTCACCGACCTCGACGGCAGCCAACCCGAGGGTTTCCGCTACATCACCGAGGTGGTCGACGCGGGCAAGCCGGCGGACGTGACCGGCTACCGGTAGAGCGCGGCGAGCCGCTCGGCGCTCTCCGCGAACAACCGCCGCAGCTCAGGTGGGTCGATGACCTCGACCTCGGGGCCGAGGCCCAGCAGTTGGTGGTACGCCACCGGGACCGACTCGACGGGCAGCCGCGTTACGACCCACCCCTGCCCGTCGGGCTCGTCGGCGGTGGCGACCACCTCGTCGTACACGAAGGGGGCGTCGACCAGGTGCCGGAGCTGGCGCAGGCCGGCGGGGCTCAGGCGGACGGCGACCTCGGTCCGCAGCATGGTCCGCAGGAACGACCCGGCCTGCTCGCGCCAGTGCCCGGCCAGGTCGAAGCCCTCGTCGCGGTCGAAGTGTTCGTCGCCCACCTCGACCCCGGTGACCCGGTCCACCCGGTAGGTGCGCACATCGTCGCCGACGCGGCCGACCAGATACCAGACCCCGCTCTTGAGCACCAGGCCGTACGGCTGGACCTGGCGGGTCACCTCCTGGTCGCCGCGTCGGTAGCGCAGCTCCACCACAGTGTCGCCCCAGACCGCCCGGGCCAGCTCGGGCAGCCAGGGCGGTGGCGTGCTCTGCCGGAACCAGCCCGGTACGTCCAGGTGGAACCGCTGCCCGGCTCGGGCCGGCGCGTCGCGCAGTGCGGGTGGCAGCGCGGCGAGCACCTTCAGCTCGGCGGACGCGACGGCGTCGGCGAGCCCCATCTCGCCGGCCGGTCCGGGCAGCCCGGCGAGGAAGAGCGCCTCCGCCTCGTCCCGGGTCAGCCCGGTCAGCCGGGTGCGGTACCCGCCGAGCAGGCGGTAGCCGCCGGCCCGCCCTCGGTCGGCGTAGACCGGCACGCCCGCTGCGGAGAGCGCCAGAACGTCCCGGTAGACGGTCCGCTCGGAGACCTCCAACTCCCGCGCCAGCTCGCCTGCTGTCATCGACCCGCGCGACTGCAACAGCAACAGCAACGAGATCAGTCGGGACGCGCGCATCCGCCCATCCTGCCCGGTGCCGCTCACCGCCCGCCGGGCGTCAGCAACCCCCGGTCGTACGCGGTGGCCACCGCAGCGGCCCGGTCGTTGACCCCGAGCTTGGCGTACACGTGCAGCAGGTGCGTCTTGACGGTGGCCTCGCTGATGAACAGGCGGGTCGCCGCCTCCCGGTTGGAGGCGCCCCGGGCCACCAGGGTGAGCACCTCAAGCTCCCGTTGACTGAGCGGTTCCTCGGCGGGAGCGCGCAGCCGACCCATCAGCCGGCCGGCGACGCTCGGCGCCAGCACCGACTCGCCCCGGGCCGCCGCTCGGACCGCGCGAACCAGATCCTCCCGAGGTGTGTCCTTGAGCAGGTATCCGGTCGCACCTGCCTCGATCGCCGGCAGCACGTCCGCGTCCGTGTCGTAGGTGGTGAGCACCAGCACCCGGGCGGTGCTGCCGGTGCGAGCCAGCCTGCCGATGGCTGTCACCCCGTCCATGCCGGGCATCCGTAGATCCATCAGCACCACGTCCGGCTGCAGCGACGCGACCAGGGCCAACGCCTCCGAGCCGTCCGCCGCCTCGCCCACCACCTCGAAATCGGGGTCACCGGTGAACATCCCCCGCAGGCCGTCCCGCACCACCGGGTGATCGTCGACGATCAGCAGCCGAATCGGGGCGGTCAACCGGCACCTCCGGGTAGCGCGGGAACGGACGCCGAGATGGCGGTGCCGCTGCCCGGCTCGGATTCGACGGCCAACTCGCCACCGACCCTTGTCACCCGTTGCCGCATGGCGGTCAACCCGTACCCGCCGCCCGGCTCACGGGACGCCGGCTGGTCGGCGACGTCGAAGCCCGCCCCGTCGTCACGGACGTCGAGCGTGACCACGTCCGCCATGTACGACAGGGTCAGCCCGACCCGCGACGCGGCGGCGTGCCGGGCCACGTTTGACAGCGCCTCCTGGGCGGCCCGCAGCAGGGTCACCTCCACCTCCGGGTGCAGCGGGCGGGGCGTGCCGGTAGTGGCCACGTCGGCCCGTACCCCGTTCAGGGCCGACCAACGCCCGCCCAGCTCGACCAGGGCGTCGGGTAGCCGGGCCGTTTCCAACGGTTCCGGGCGGACCGCCTGCACCGAGCGGCGGGCCTCGGTGAGGCTCTCCCGAGCCAGGGCGAGCGCGTTGTCGACGTGCCGGCGCCAGTCGGCCGACCGGTCGCGGCTCTGCTCGGCCGCCTCCAGTTGGGTGATGATGCCGGTCAATCCCTGCGCCAGGGTGTCGTGGATCTCCCGCGCCATTCGTTGCCGCTCGTCCAGCACGCCGGCCTCCCGGGCCTGGGTGAGCAGCTGGGCGTGCAGCCCGGCGTTCTCATTCACCGTCTCGGTGAGCTGACGGTTGGTCTCACCGAGTTCCGCCATCAACCGTTTGCGTTTGGCGTCCTCCTGTTCGGCGATCATTGCGAACCAGCTCACCGAGCCGGCCACCACCAGGTTGAACAGCACCAGCAACAGCCACAGCGGCAGGTGCGACACCACCACCGACAGACCACCGCCCTGCGACGTGGCGACCAGGGTGGCCGTGGTGACCACGCCCGCGACGCGCCAGCGCCCGGGCAGCACCGGAAAGGCGTGGATGTACCCGATCCAGGCGAAGAAGCCGTACCACGGACTGGCCGCAACCAGCGCGGCGGCGAACGTGAGCAGCCCGGCGTAGTAGACCGCCATCGGTCTGCGCCGGCTCTGCCAGCCGGGGTGCAGGATGACGAACCAGGCGACCCAGCCTCCGGCCGCCACGGCGACGGCGAGGGTGGGCAACGCCCCGGGCTGGTCAGGTGCCGGTGCGACGAGGGCCAGCAGGGTGCCCAGAGTCAGCCCACCGAAGGGGAAGACGCGGTAGAGGACCGCCTCGCGTTCTCGCCAGCTGGCCAGACGGTCGTGCCCACCGTCGCGTGTCATCGCATCCCCGCTCACTCCCAGCGGAACAGTCTCGCCGCGCCGGCACCGGCCGCCACGGCGATCACCGCCATTATTCCCAGGTGCAGCGGCTGTGGCGCAGTGCCGGTCCAGGCGTCGAGGAGCGCCTGCACCCCGGGCGGCGTGTAGTCGCCGATCCGCGCCACGACGTCGGGGAGCAGGAACCGGGGGAGGTAGACCCCGCCGAAGAACATGGTGAGCAGGAACAGTGGGACGGCCAGGGCCTGTGCCGCCTTCGTGGTTTTGGCCACGGCGGCGACCAGCAGGCCGAGCGCCAGCAGCGCCGCCGTGCCGAGGACGAACGCCAGGGTGAAGCCGAACGGGTGCCGGGGGAGCGGCACCTCGAACGCCAACCGGCCGACGACGATGAGCAGCAACGCACTGGCCAGGATCGCGGCCAGGGCCACCACCAGTTGGGCGGCGAGCAGAGCGCCCGGGTGCGCCGGAGTGGTCGCCAGCCGACGCAGCACGCCGCGTTCCCGGTAGGTGGCCAGCGCCATGGGCATCGTGTTCACCCCCACCATGGCCAGGGTGACCACCAACAGCGACGGGGCGAAGTAATTGACGAAGTTCTGCCCGTCGAAGTTCGGATCCGGCTCGCGGAGCGAGGGAATCAACCCGAGCACCACCAGGATCAGTGTGGGCAGCCCGACTATGGTGAGCAGCGTCGGCAGGTCCCGCAGGTAGAGCCGCGCCTCGACCCTCAGAATCTGGCGGAAGGCGTGCATTGTGCTTCCTCTCAGTTGGCGGGCCGGTGCCCGGTCAGCTCGACGAAGGCGTCGTCGAGGGTGGACTGCTCCAGCCGCAGGTCCGCGGCGACGATCTGGTGGCGGGCGAGCACCGACGTGACGGCGTGCAGCAGCTCGCCGGTGCCGGTCACCACCACCTGGCTGCCGGTTCGCTGCACGGCGGACACCTCGGGCAGGTCGGTGAGGAGCCGGTCGTCGACCGGAGCTGAGGGCCGGAACCGGATCCGTTGTTCCGGAGCCACCGTCGACACCAGGCCCGCCGGGGTGTCCAGGGCGACCACCCGACCCCGGTCGATCACCGCGACCCGGTCGCAGAGCCGCTCGGCCTCCTCCATGAAGTGGGTGACCAGCACGATCGTCACCCCGCTGTCGCGGACCTGTTCGATGAGGCCCCAGGTGTCCCGGCGGGCCTGCGGGTCCAGCCCGGTGGTCAGCTCGTCGAGGATGGCGATCTCCGGGTTGCCGACCAGGGCCAGCGCGATGGAGAGCCGCTGCTTCTGGCCGCCGGAGAGCTTCTTGTACGCGGTGTTCCGCTTGTCGCCGAGGCCCAGCTTGTCGATCAGCTCGGCCGGGTCGGCCGGGTTGCGGTAGAACGAGGCGTACAGCTCCAGCGCCTCGGCCACCCGCAACCGGTCCGGCAGTTGGCTTTCCTGGAGTTGCACCCCGACCCGCTGGCGTAGCTGGGCCGCGTCCCGGCGGGGGTCGAGCCCGAGGACAGACACCCCGCCCCCGTCGGGGACACGCAGCCCGGCCACACACTCCACGGTGGTGGTCTTGCCGGCGCCGTTCGGGCCGAGAACGCCGAAGATCTCCCCGGCCTCCACGGCGAGCGACACGTCGTCCACCGCCACCAGGTCGCCGTACCGCTTCTTCAGGTGGGTCACCTCGATGACCGGCATCGTGTCGCCTTTCGCCGCCGCTGACTTCGTACCCCTCAAGGGTGGTCGGGGTGGCCCGCCGGCGAATCGACCGGTCAGCGACGAACCTCGGCGTCCCCGGTGGACCGCTGCCGTCCGTCAACCGGTTGATGTGCACGCGGCGGCTCGCTGCTAGCGCTCCGCCCGGCGGATCCGATCACCGCTGGTTAGGCTGCTCGATCGTGGATGCCAGCAGAATCGCCAGCCCGGTGACCGGGGTCGTCGGACGCTTCCTCGCCGGGGCAGGGCTGCTCCTGCGTGGGTTGGGCCTCTACGTCCGCAGCCCGGGGCTGATGCTGCTCGGCATCGTGCCGGCGTTGATCTCCGGCGTGCTCTTCCTGGCCGCGCTCGCCACACTGGTGTACTTCGTGGACGATCTCGCCGCGCTGGTCACCCCGTTCGCCGACGACTGGTCGAGCACCGGACGCAGCCTGGTCCGGGTGATCGCCGGGTTGGCCTTCCTGGGGGTCGGCGGCCTGCTTGGCGTGCTCACCTTCACCGCCGTCACCCTGGTCATCGGCGACCCGTTCTACGAGAAGATCTCCGAGCAGGTTGAGCAGCGGTACGGGGGCACGCCGGGCGCTGTGGACGTGCCCTTCTGGTCGTCGCTGCGCCGTAGCCTCGCCGACTCGGTACGCCTGCTGGCGCTCACGGCGTTGGTCGGCATCCCGCTCTTCGTCGCCGGCTTCATCCCGGTGGTCGGCCAGACCGTCGTCCCGGTCATCGGGGCGGCCGTGGGCGGGTGGTTCCTCGCCGTGGAGTTGGTAGGTGCACCGTTCTACCGACGGGGGATGCGGCTGCCGCAGCGCCGGACGATCCTGAAGGCCGACCGACCCACCGCGCTCGGCTTCGGAGTGGCCGTCTTCCTCTGCTTCCTGATCCCACTCGGCGCGGTGTTGATCATGCCGGCGGCGGTCGCGGGCGCCACCCTGCTGGCCCGCCGATCGCTCGGCCAATCCATCGAGAAGGACTGACGTGGAGATCACCCTGGTCGAGGGCGACATCACCGCCCAGCGGGTCGACGCCATCGTGAACGCCGCGAACTCGTCCCTGCTCGGCGGCGGAGGGGTCGACGGTGCCATCCACCAGCGCGGCGGGCCGGCGATCCTCGCGGAGTGCCGGGCGTTGCGGGCGTCCCGCTACGGCAGGGGCCTGCCCACCGGGCAGGCGGTGGCGACGACGGCCGGGGAGCTGCCGGCCCGCTGGGTGATCCACACCGTCGGGCCGGTCTGGTCGGCCACGGAGGACCGGTCGGCGCTGTTGCGCGACTGCTACGCCAACAGCCTGCGGGTGGCCGACGGACTGGGCGCGGCCGTTGTGGCCTTCCCGCTGATCTCTGCCGGCATCTACGGCTGGCCGGTCGACGACGCGGTCCGCCAGGCCCTGACGGTGCTGCGCCCGGCCACGCCCGCCACCGTCACCGAGGCCCGCCTGGTGCTGTTCGGGGCGAATACCTACGCCACCGCCCGCAGAATCTTCGAAACACCCTGACCTCGCCTCGCCCCGCCCCGCCCCGCCCCGCCCCTGCCCCGCCCCTGCCCCGCCCCGCCCTCGCCCTGCCCCGCCCCGCCCTCGCCCCGCCCCGCCCCGCCGATCTTGCAGTTTCGGTTGTCGACATGAGGGCCTGTGTCCCTTGTGTCGGGACAGGAAGTGCAAGATCGACGCAGGGTGTGCCGTCAGATCAGGTCAGGTCGGACAGGCAGGACCACTCGGATGCCACCGGGCGGTAGCCCAGCCGGGTGTTGATCGCGAGCATCGGCCCGTTCGCCTCGTCGTTCGAGGTGTACGCGACGCGCACGCCGTTCGCGGCGGCCCGGTGCAGCGCTGCCGTCTTGGCGAGCCGGGCGAGGCCCCGCCCCCGGTACGCCGGGAGACTGCCGGTGAAGTCCGACCACATCCGGTCCCCGTCCCGCTTCACCAGGCTGAAGGCGGCCACCTCCCCGTCGACTTCGACAGCGGTGCTGGACTCCTTGTCCAGGCCCAGGTTGTCCCAGACGTCGTACTGCCAGCTCTCGTAGCTGATCGAGTCGACCGGTACGTCGCCCGGCTCGTCCAGCGCTGCCGCCACGTCCGCCGCATAGAGGCGATGCGGGTCGAGGTCGGAGATCGGGAGCAGCCGTACGCCCGGCGGCGGCTCCGGCAGCTCGGGTGCCGGGTTCAGTTCGAGCGCAGAGAAGCGCAGCTCACGACTGGGCTCGTAGCCGTGCCGACGGGCGAACGGCAGCGCCTCCGGTTGAGCGAAGGCGCGGAGCCGGCGGACCCCCAGCGGGGCAAGGTGACCTGTCGCGGTCGTCAGCAGCGCGGTGCCGATGCCCCGCCGCCGGTGCTCCGGGTGCACGTGCAGGAGGGAGATGTCACCGAAGCCGGCCGTTGAGGTCGAGTCATTGCGTTGCGCAGTCACCCAACCGACGACCTGGGCATCGACCTCGGCCACGAAGGCGACCCAGTCCCGGCCCGGTACCGGATCGGCGATCATCTTCCGGGTCGACTCGACGCCGCGCACCTGGTACGGGAAGACGATCGCCCGCAGCGCCACCACGCCCGGAGCATCGTCCGGCTGCGCAACACGAATGCGCACGTCAGGCCCCCATCCGTACGGCCGCGAGGACGGCCTCTACCTCGACGAGTTGGTGGGAGCAGCTGAGCAGTGCGACAGGATCCGGCATGTCGGCGAGGCTAACCAAGATCGTCTGCCCGGACGACGCATTAACCGCGTGCTCCCGCACCGGCCACCGACCAGCAGGTCAGGCGGAGGCCCGACGGATCAGCTCGGTGGGCAGCATGATCGCCTGCTCGATGGTCTCCCCGGCGGCCAGCCGGAGCAGTTGGCGGGTCATCCGGCGGCCGAGCTCCACGATCGGCTGCCGGACGGTGGTCAGCGGCGGCTCGGTGTAGGCGGCTGTCTCGATGTCGTCGAAGCCGACCACCGCCACGTCGTCGGGCACCCGCCGACCTGCCTCGCGCAGCGTCCGCAGGGCGGCGTGCGCCATCAGGTCGGAGGCGGCGAAGACGCCGTCCAGGTCGGGGTGCTCGGTGAGCAGGTGCCGCATCGCCGCCGACCCGGACTCCCTGGTGAAGTCACCGATGGCGACCATCTCGGGCAGCCCCGCGTCGGCGACAGTGCTGCGGTAGCCGCTGAGCCGTTCGATCCCGGCGACCATGTCCTGTGGCCCGGCGATGGTCGCGATCCGTCGACGACCGCTGTCGATCATGTGCCGGACGGCCGCGGTCACCCCGGCCACGTGGTCGACGTCGACGTACGGGACGGGCACGTCGCCGAGCGGCCGACCGCTGACCACCACCGGGATGCCGAGTCGGGCCAGCGTGCCGGGCAGCGGGTCGGCACCGTGCAGCGACGCGAAGAGCACGCCGTCGACGTGCCGGCCTGTGGTGTACCGCTCGACCCGGTGGTGCCCGGCCGGCGAGCCGGCGAGCATCAGCACCAGTTGCTTGTCAGCCGCCTCCAACTCCTGGCTGACGCCCCGGATGATGCCGGGGAAGACCTGGTCGTCGGAGAAGACCCGGGTGGCCGCCTCCGGCATGACCAGGGCGATCGAGTCGGTGCGCTGGGTGACCAGGCTGCGGGCCGCCAGGTTGGGGACGTACCCCAACTCGGCGACCGCCCGGGTGACCGCCTCGCGGATCGGCTCGGCGACGGTGGTGGAGCCGTTGACCACCCGGGAAACGGTGGCGCGGGACACTCCGGCCCGCGCTGCCACTGCTTCGAGCGTCGGCCGCTGCGCCGTCGTCATCGCGCTTTCCCCCCGCTCGTCACAGCCCGTTCCGGGAGATCACCTCCTGGTACCACCGGGCGCTGGCCTTCGGTGTGCGCCGCTGGGTCAGGTAGTCGACGTGCACGATCCCGAACCGCTTGCGGTAACCCTCCGCCCACTCGAAGTTGTCCAGGAATGACCATACGAGATAACCGCGCAGGTCCACGCCCCGGGAGATCGCCTCGTGCGCCGCGCGGAGGTGCCCGTCGAGGTAGGCGATGCGATCGGCGTCGATCACCTGCGTCGGGCCGTCGGGCGAGTCGGCGCCGGGCTTGTCGGGGAACGCCGCACCGTTCTCGGTGATCAGCAGCGGCACACCGGGGTAGTCGGCGGCGATCCGCTCCAGCAGCCGGGTGAGCCCGGCCGGCTCGATCATCCAACCCATGTCGGTGAGTGGCCCGGCCGGTGGCAGGAAGTGCACAGCACCCTCGGTGCCCGGGTACGCGCCGTTGCCGCCGCCGTCGGGCCGACCGGCCACGTAGGTCGGGGCGTAGTAGTTGATGCCGAGCAGGTCGATCGGGGCGGCGATCACCTTCTCGTCGCCGTCGCGGATGAACGTCGGCTCGACGATCCGGGCCACGTGCTCGCGGACGTCGTCCGGGTAGCCGCCGGCCAGCAGCGGGTCGAGGAAGATCCGGTTGTGCAGGCCGTCGACCAGGCGGACCGCTGCGGCGTCGGCCGCGCTCTGCGGGTCTGCCGGGCGTACGTCGGCCGGGTTGACGGTGACGCCCACGCTGCGCGCGCCGGCCGCCCGCAACGCCCGCGCCGCCAGGCCGTGCCCCAACAGCAGATGGTGTACGGCGGTGAAGGCCGCCGCCGGATCCTGCTCGCCGGGAGCGTGCAGGCCGTTGGCGTAACCGAGGTAGGCCGAGCACCACGGCTCGTTCAGCGTGGTCCACACGTCGATCCGGTCGCCGAGGCGGGCGTACACCGCTGTGGCGTAGGTGGCGAAGTGCTCGGCGGTGTCCCGGTTGGTCCAGCCACCCCGGTCGCCCAGGGCCTGCGGCAGGTCCCAGTGGTAGAGGGTGACGATCGGGTCGATTCCCCGGTCGAGCAGCGTGTCGGTGAGCCGGTCGTAGAAGTCCAGTCCACGGGGGTTGGCGGGGCCGGTGCCGTCGGGCTGGATCCGCGGCCACGCCACCGAGAACCGGTACGCCCGCAGGCCCAGCTCGGCCATCAGCGCCACGTCGTCCGCGTACCGGTGGTAGTGGTCGCAGGCGACGTCGCCGGTGTGACCCTGGTACACCTTGCCCGGCGTACGGCTGAAGGTGTCCCAGATGGACGGACCGCGACCGTCGTCGCGTGCCGCGCCCTCGATCTGGTACGCGGCGGTGGCCGTCCCCCAGAGGAAGTGTTCGGGAAACCGGATCTCGTTGCCGGGCCGGTTGGTTGACTCGCTCCGCTCGTTCACGCCTTGACCGCACCTTCCATGATTCCGCCGATGATCTGCCGGCCGAACAACACGAAGACCAGTAGCAGGGGCAGCGTCGCGATGGCCGTTCCGGTGAACACCTGCGACATGTCCTGGTAATACCCGTCCGACAGTGCGCGTAGGGACAGTTGCACTGTTGGATTCGTCGGGTCGTTCAGTACAGCGTACGGCCAGAGGAAGTCGTTCCAGGTGGTCATGAAGGTGAGCAGACCGAGGACGGCGGCGGCGGGACGCAGGGCGGGCACCACGACATGCCACCAGATCCGGGCGGTGCCGCAGCCGTCCATGCGGGCGGCCTCGATCAGTTCGTCGCTGATGGCCTGGCCGGCGTACTGCCTCATCATGAACACCCCGAACCCGGTGACCAGCACCGGGACGATGACCGCGGGCAGCCGGTCGTTCCAGTGCAGCTTGCTCATGAGCAGATAGAGCGGGATCACGCCGAGCTGCGTCGGCACCATCATGGTCGCGATGATCACCAGCAGCATGGCGTTACGGCCGCGGAACCTGAGCTTGGCGAAGGCGAACCCGGCCAGGCTGGAGAAGAACACCACGGAGACGGTCACAGTGGTGGCGACGACCGCCGAGTTGATCAGGCCGGTCATGAAGTACGCGTCGGTGTTGTCGAACAGGCGGGCGATGTTCGCGCCCAGGTTGCCGCCGGGGGTGACCGGGGGTGGCAGTTGGCCCATCGCGTCGTTGCTGCGGCTGGCGACGACGAACATCCACCAGATCGGAAACACCGACAGGCCGGCGGCGACGACCAGGGCGAGGTAGGTGAGCGGGCTGGCCCGCCAGAGTCGGCTCATCGCGCGGCTCCCTTCTGCGATCGGTCCCCGCCACCGAGGCGGCGCAGGATGAGCACGTTGACCGCCGCGACGATCGCGATGAGCGCGAAGAGCAGCCAGGCCACTGCCGAGCCGTACCCGAAGTTGTAGTGCGGGGCGAACGCGTTCTCGAACATGTACATGGTCAGCGTCTGCGACTCGCGCAGTGGCCCGCCGCGGATCGGGTTGGTGCCGGAGTTGAACATCCGGGGCTCGGTGAAGAGTTGCAGGCCGCCGATGGTGGCGATGATGGTGCAGAAGATGATCGTCGGCTTGAGCATCGGCACGGTGACCGACCAGAACTGTCGGGCCCGGCTGGCGCCGTCGATCGCCGCCGCCTCGTACAGGTCGCGGGGGATGGCCTGCATCGCGGCCAGCAGGATCAGCGCGTTGTAGCCGGTCCACCGCCAGTCGACCATGGCGGAGATGGCCACCCAGGACGCCAGCCGGTTGGACTTCCACTCGATCGCGTCCAGCCCGACCAGGTCGAGCAACCAGTTGATCATGCCGAACTCGCGGCCGAAGAGCACCCCGAAGACGATCGCCACCGCGGCCGTGGACGTGACGTTGGGGACGAGCACCGCCATCCGCCAACCGGTACGCGCCCGCAGGCCGCGGTTGAGCAGGTTGGCCAGCCAGAGCGCGGCGAGCAGTTGCGGGACGGTCGAGATCACGAAGATCCCCAGCGTGTTGACCAGCGCGTGCCAGAAGTCGGCGTCGGCCAGCAGCCGGGTGTAGTTCTCCGCCCCGACAAAGGGGCGGTCGACTCCGAGCAGGTCCCAGTCGTGCAGCGAGACCCAGAAGGTGTACGCCAGCGGGTACGCCCCGAAGACGCCGAAGATCAGGAAGAACGGGGCGATGTAGAGGTACGGCGAGAACCGGGTGTCGAGCCGGCTGAGCCGACCTGACGGGCGCTGGGGTGCCGGTACGACCGGCGGACGGGCGTCGAGCTGGACGGTCATGCCCGGAAACTCCTTTCCGCCGTGCGGGCGGGACTCCTTCGTCGGAGCCCGCCCGCACGCTGGTTGGGCTACTTGGCGGCGGCCTTCTTCGCGTTGGTCACCGCGTCGGTCCAGCCCTGCGCGGGGCTGCGCTGACCCAGCTCCACGGTCCGTACGGCGTTCTCCACCTCGGTCCGTACGGCCTGGTTCTTCGGGCCCATGTAGACCGGCTTCAGGCTCTTCGCGCCGGTGCCGAAGATCGAGCCGACGGGTGCCCCGGAGAAGTACGCGTTCGTCGACTGGGCGATCGCCGGGTCGTCGAGGGCCTGCGGCGACGACGGCAGCGGGCCCTTGGCCTTGAACGCGCCGATCTGACCCTTGGCGCTGGTCAGGAACTTGGCCAGCTTGATCGCCTCGGCCTGGTGCTTGCTCTGCTTGGGCACGGCGAGGTGCGATCCGCCCCAGTTGCCGCCGTTGCCGGGCACCCGGGCGATGTCCCACTTGCCCTGGGCGCTCGGTCCGGAGTTCTGCTCGATGACACCGGTCATCCAGGCGGGGCAGGCGATGGTGGCGAACTTCGACTGCTTGAAGGCGGACACCCACTCCTCGGACCAGGAGCCGTACTTGCCGGAGAGGCCCGAGTCGATGATGTCCATTGTGGTGTCGTATGCCTGTCGCACGGCCGGGTTGCTGTCGACGACCAGCTTCTCGCTGGTGTCGTAGTAGCTGTAGCCGGAGGTGTTGCCGGCGGTCTGGAGCAGGATGGTGTTGAAGGTGTTGGTGGCCGCGTCGAGGAAGGACGCCCCGGTCTTGGCCGCGACGAACTTCTCACCGGTGGCGATGTAGTCCGGCCAGGTCGGCCAGAGCTTGGAGACCTCGTCACGTTCGGTGGGCAGGCCGGCCTTCTGGAAAAGGTCCTTGCGGTAGCACATGGCGATCCCGCCGACGTCGGTACCGAGGCCGATGAGCTGCTTGCCGTCGGCGGTCAGGCCGGCGTTCCACTTCCACTCCAGGAAGTTGCCCTTGAGCTCGGCGGCACCGTGATCCAGCAGGTTGACGAAGTTCGCCGGATTGGCCTTGTACTCGACAAGAAGACCCTCCTCGATGGCCACCACGTCGCCGGCGCCCCGGCCAGCGGCGAGCCACTGGGTGAGCTTCGGCGAGTACTCGTCGAGGTTGGTGCCGGTGCCGCGCTCGACGACCTTCACGCCGGGGTTCGCGGTCATGTACTCCTGGTAGAGCTGCTCGTAGCCGAACTGGCCGAAGACGTCGACGGTTAGGGTGATCGATCCGTCGCCGGGCTCGTCGCCGCCGCCGCAGCCAGCGGTGACGAGCAGGGCGGTGGCGGCGGCGAGGGCCACCGCGGCGAGGCGGCGGCGCGGGAAGACAGCCATGGTTTATCGACCTCTCTCAAGGCAGGCGGGTGGTGGCAGATGGCTAAGAGAGCGCTCTCACGACAGGGTGGTGTGTCGCCAACCCCCTGTCAAGAGAGCGCTCTCTCAGCGTTGTGGTCCCGTGATCAACGCTCAACGCCAGTGCGGCGCCCGGCAGACGAGGGCAACCCCCGACATCGACAAAGGGCGCCACCCCCAATGGGGTGACGCCCTCGTTCGTGGTGGATCGCTCAGCCGGTGCGCAGACCGTCCAACAGCCCGCGGTCACCGACGACGTCCAGCGTCTCGAAGCTCACCCGCCCCCAGAGCGCCAGCAGCAGGTCGCTCGCGGTGCCGCTGACCTGGGCTCGGGCGTGGTGATCGTCGTGGTCGAAGATGGTCGCGGTGTCGAGCAGCGCCACCCCCTCGCCGCGCAACCGCAGATACCACTCCTGGTCCGCATCGGTCGCGCGGAGCTGCACCACCCCGTGCCAGTCACCCGGCACCTGCCGCCGGCCCGCCGGCAGCCAGGTGTCCAGCACCTCACTCACCCCGTCGGCCGCTAGCTTCGCCTCCACCGGGTCGCCGGCGCCGATGGCGAGCTGGGCATCCCAGCGGTGCACAGCCGTCTCGTGCGCCGTCCGTCGCGGCCAGAAACCGGCCTTCTTCGGCTGCGGGGCCCAGTTCCACGCCGGTGCCTCGGGGTCAAGCCCGTCGAAGAGGGTCATCACCCGGTCGTAACCCTGCTGCCACAGCTGAAGCGCGTTCACGCCCGGGTCGGGCTCGGCCTTCTCCCACCGGGGCGGTTGGCTGGTCTGGCCGGAACCAGCGAACGACGACACCCAGTGGTAGAAGCCGGCCAGGTGCAGTGTGAGGTCGTTGACCGTCCAGCCCGGACAGGACAGCACCGGTGTCTCCGGCGGCGCCTCGGCCACCGCTGCCGCGAAAGCCGGACCCTCCGTCCGGAGCGCCCCGATCCAGAAATCCTTGCTGCCCTGCAGTCTGCTCATCGCCATCCTCCCGGGGGTGCCGGGCGACCAGTGGGTGCCACGGCTACTTGTCAGCCTAAGGTGAAGGGCGTGCCAGACGCCTCCGCCCAGCCGACAACCGACGCCGATCGTGCCATCCCCGGTCCACTCGCCGGCTACACCACCCTGCGAACGGGTGGACCGGCCGAGCGGATCGTGGCCGCCGGCAGCGCCGACGAGCTCGTCCACGCGGTACGCGCCGCGACGGAGCCGGTCCTGATCCTGGCCGGGGGCAGCAACGTGGTGATCGGCGACGCCGGCTTCCCCGGCACCGTCGTGCTGGTGCGCTCCCGTGGCATGCGGGTCATCGCCGAGGACGCCACCTCGGTCACCGTACGAGTCGACGCCGGCGAGCCGTGGGACGACCTCGTCGCCGCCACTGTCGCCAACGGCTGGGCCGGGCTGGAATGCCTGTCCGGCATCCCCGGCTCGACCGGTGCCACCCCGATCCAGAACGTCGGCGCGTACGGCCAGGAGGTCGCCGAGACGATCACCGGCGTCGAGGTGTACGACCGGGTCGAGGGCACCCGCCAGGTCATCCCCGCAGCCCAGTGCGGCTTCGCCTACCGGGGCAGCATCTTCAAGTACGTGGACCGCTGGGTGGTGCTCTCGGTCGACTTCCGACTCACCAGGTCCCCGCTCTCCGGGCCGGTGCGCTACGCCGAGCTGGCCCGAACCCTCGGTGTCGAGGTGGGCGAGCAGGTGCCGCTGGCCGACGCCCGCACGGTGGTGCTGCGGCTGCGGGCGGGCAAGGGAATGGTGCTCGACGCCAACGACCCGGACACTCGCTCGGTCGGCTCCTTCTTCACCAACCCGGTGCTCGACCGCGCGACGTACGAACAGCTCCTGGAACGCTCCACCGAGCGGGGCGACCCGCCAGCCTGGCCCGGGGCGGACGGCCTGGTCAAGGTGAGCGCCGCCTGGCTGATCGACAAGGCCGGCTTCACCAAGGGCCATCCTGGCGAGGGTGGAGTGGCCATCTCCAGCAAGCACACCCTGGCGTTGACCAACCGCAGCGGCACCGCCCACACCAGCGACCTGCTCACCCTGGCCCGCACCATCCGCGACCAGGTCCACGCCCGCTTCGGCGTGACCCTGCACCCCGAACCAGTCCTCATCAACTGCACCCTCTAACCCACCCACCACCCCCGGCGTGCCACGGCCGTACCCCAGCCCCCGCGCCGCCCGTCCGGACCTCCGTTCCGGCCCCGGCCTCGCCCCGGCGATCTTGCAGTTCCTGCTGGGACATAGGTGCTCTAAGGGAACAAATCGTTGACCGAAAGTGCAAGATCGGCGGGCGACGGGCGACGGGCGACGGGCGACGGGCGACGGGCGGGGGCGGAGTGGGGCGAGGGCGGGGCGGGGCGGTTAGGGGAGGGGCCAGGGGAGGGTTAGTTCGCCTTGGCGCCAGCGGGTGGGCTTGTCGAGGATGGGCCAGCCGGTTTCGCGGAGGCGGGTCACCGCGTGCAGCCAACGTTGGCGAGGGCCGAAGGTGGCGTACGGGGCGGCGGCCTGCCAGGCGTCGTCCAGGGCGCGGATCAGCGCGTGCACCGGCTCACCGGGAACGTTGCGGTGGATCAGCGCCTTGGGTAGCCGCTCGGCCAGCTCGGCAGGGCTGCCCAGCGTGGTGAGCTTCGCGGCCAGGGTCAGCGTCCGCGGGCCGTCGGCGTCGATCAGCAGCCAACTGGCGAGCCGCCCCAACTCGTCACATGTGCCCTCGACGAGCGCTCCGCCGGGGGCGAGCGCGGCGGTCATCGTCTGCCAGGCTTCGGGGACCTGGCTCTCGTCGTACTGTCGCAGGACGTTGAACGCGCGGACCAGCACCGGCCGGAGCCCGGCCAACTCGAACCCACCCCGGGCGAATGTCAGCCCGGGTGGGTCGGCGGCCGGCGCCGCGGCCGCCACCCGGGCCGCGTCGATTTCCAACCCGACCAGCCGTACGTCCGGGCGGATCCCGGCCGCGAGTCGAGCGCGCAATTCCACAGCGGTCACCGGGGTGGCGCCGTAACCGAGGTCGACCACCAGGGGGTCGTCCGCCGTCACCAACCGGTCGGCGCAGGTGGCGACGATCCAGTTGTCGACCCGACGGAGCCGGTTCGGGTTCGTCGTGCCGCGCGTGACCACGCCGACCGGCCGGCGCCGCGCCGCAGGGCTCATGTCGACCTCAGGGCCAATCTCCGTTCGCGACTGCGGGGCGCGCAGACCCGGCTCACCGTTCGCGAACCGGGCTCACGCCTCGCGCAGCTCTGCTAGATCCGGTGCACCTTGTGCTGGGCGGCCTGTGCCCGAGGCCGGACCACCAGCCGGTCGATGTTGACGTGTTCGGGACGCGTGGCGCACCAGGCGATGCAGTCGGCGACGTCCTCGGCGACCAGCGGCCCCGGCACCCCGGCGTAGACGGCTGCGGCCCGTTCCGCGTCGCCCTCGAAGCGGACCAGCCCGAACTCGTCGGTCTTCACCATGCCCGGGTCGATCTCGATGACCCGTAGCGGCCGGCCGCACAGCTCCAGGCGGAGCGTGCCGGCGATGGCGGTCTGCGCGTGCTTCGCGGCGGTGTAGCCGCCCCCGCCCTCGTACACGGTCAGGCCGGCGGTGGAGGAGACCACCACGATGGTGCCGGAGCCGGAGGCTTCCAGCGCCGGCAGCAGCGCCTGGGTGACCCGCAGGGTGCCGAGGACGTTCACGTCGTACATCCACTGCCAGTCGGCGACCGAGCCGGACTCCACCGGGTCCAGCCCGCGCGCTCCGCCGGCGTTGTTGACCAGCAGGGTGACCGGCCCGGGTGCCTTCCCGGCAGCCTCGGCCAGCCGGGCCACCGACTCGTCCGAGGTGACGTCGCAGGTCACGGCGGTGGCTTGCCCACCGGCGGCGGTGATGTCGGCGACCAGCTCGGTGAGCCGTTCGGCGCGGCGGGCGGCGGCGAGCACGTGGAAGCCCTCGGCGGCGAGCCGGCGGGCGGTGGCCGCGCCGATCCCGCTGGACGCTCCGGTGACGATGGCGACTGCTGTCATCCCGACATTGTCACAGCGGGCGTACGACCCGTTCCGACCGGGCGTGCGGCAGTCATGGGCGCGTGTTCGGTGATGAGGTCCGTCACGCCGAGGGGCCGCGCCGGGGAATTTCCGAAGCCCGATGGGGAAGATGACGTCCGGCGTGCAGGTTGACCGAGAAGCGCCGGTCGTGCGAGACGGCATCAACCGTGAAGAAGGAGCGGATGTGGCGGAAATGCACACCGGTGTCGGGCGTCAGCGAGGTGCCCAACCGTGGCCCCGGCCTCGCCGCATCGCGACCCTGTCGGTACACACCTCCCCCCTGCATCAGCCCGGCACGGGTGATGCAGGGGGGATGAACGTCTACATCCTCGAAGTCGCCCGGCGTCTCGCCGAGGCCAACGTGGAGGTGGAGATCTTCACCCGGGCCACCTCCGGTGACCTCCCCCCGGTGGTCGAGATGGCGCCCGGCGTGCAGGTTCGACACATCACCTCCGGCCCCCTGGAGGGCCTCACCAAGGAGGAGCTGCCCGGTCAGCTCTGCGCCTTCACCGCCGGGGTGCTGCGTGCCGAGGCGTCCCGTCCGCCCGGCCACTACGACCTGATCCACTCCCACTACTGGCTCTCCGGCCAGGTCGGTTGGCTGGCCAAGGAACGCTGGGGGGTGCCGCTGGTGCACACCGCGCACACCCTCGCG
The DNA here is from genome assembly GCF_040649115.1 of Micromonospora sp. NPDC049049. Taxonomy (NCBI): domain Bacteria; kingdom Bacillati; phylum Actinomycetota; class Actinomycetes; order Micromonosporales; family Micromonosporaceae; genus Micromonospora; species Micromonospora sp. NPDC049049. Next base: position 335,626 of record NZ_JBEZEX010000001.1, read on the forward strand.
AAGGTCAAGAACGCCCAGCTCGCGGCCGGGGACCGGCCGGAGCCCAAGGCCCGGGTCATCGGCGAGGAACAGGTCGTCGCCGAGGCAGATCGGCTGGTCGCCAACACCCGGGTCGAGGCCAGCGACCTGCTCGACCGGTACGACGCCGACCCGACCCGGGTGTCCGTCGTGCAGCCGGGTGTCGACCTGGCCCGGTTCCGGCCCGCGCCGGGTGACAGGTCCGCGGCCGCCCGCCAGGGCCGTCGCCGGCTGGGGCTTCCAGTCGACGGGTACGTGGTTGCCTTCGTCGGTCGGATCCAGCCGCTCAAGGCCCCCGACGTGCTGATCCGCGCGATCGCCGCGCTGCGGGAGCGCGATCCGGCGTTGGCCGATCAGGTGACGGTGGTGATCTGCGGCGGACCCAGCGGCAGTGGGCTGGATCGGCCAACCGCCCTGATCGAGTTGGCCGCCAAGCTCGGCGTCAGCGACGGGGTGCGGTTCCTGCCGCCGCTCACCGGGGACGACCTGCCGGCCCTGTACCGGGCGGCGGACCTGGTCGCGGTGCCGTCGCACAACGAATCGTTCGGGCTGGTCGCCCTGGAGGCGCAGGCCTGCGGTACACCGGTGCTGGCCGCCGCCGTCGGAGGACTGGTCACCGCCGTGCGGGACCAGGTCAGTGGCGTACTGATCGACGGTCACGACCCGGTCGACTGGGCCCGTGCGATGGGCAGCCTGCTGCCGAACCGGGCGCTCCGGTCGGTGCTGGCCCGAGGTGCCGAGCAGCACGCCCGGCACTTCTCCTGGGAGCGCACGGTCGCCGGTCTGCTCGGCGTCTACGGCGAGGCGATCGCCGGGCACCGCGCCCGGTTCGCCGCCGACCTGGCGGGCGACCCAGCGCTCTCCTGCTCCTGGTGACCCCCGGGGGGCCGGCTGTCACCCGGTGCGTGAGCCGAGTCGGTCGTAGAGTGGGTCCGGTGAGCCCGAAGAGCGATCTTGCGACCCTGATCGAATCGGTCTGCGCCGAGCGGGACCTGGCCTGGGAGTCGACCGGCCCCGGCTCGTACGCGGTGACGCTGCCGGGCACCCACAAACTCAAGACGATCTGCAACCTGATCGTCGGCGAGCACGCGCTGCGGATCGAGGCGTTCGTGATGCGCCAGCCGGACGAGCGCCGCGAGGAGCTGTGGGCCTGGCTGTTGCAGCGCAACGCCCGGATGTACGGCGTCTCCTTCTCCACCGACGCGGTCGGCGACGTGTACCTGACCGGTCGGGTCAACCCGGCCGGCGTGGACGCCGACGAGTTGGACCGGCTGTTCGGCGCGGTCCTCACGTACGCCGACGAGTCGTTCGACACGATGCTGGAGATCGGCTTCGGCAGTTCGATCCGGCGTGAGTACGAGTGGCGGGTGAAGCGGGGCGAGTCGACAGCCAACCTGGCCGCCTTCGCCCACCTCTTCGAGCCCTCCGCCGCCGCCCCCGACCCAACCTGACCCCCGCCCCCCCGCCCCCGCCCCGGGGCACCCCGCCCCAGCCTCGTCGATCATGGAGTTGTGGTGGGTGACAAAGTCCGCGCATCACACCAAACCAGGCACCACAACTCCATGATCGACCAGGTTTAGCCGCGATCTTGCACTTACTGTCCCGGCGTAGCGGGCATTCCTCGCTTTTCCGCGACCGAAAACGCAAGATCGGCGCGGGCAAGGCGCTACGGCGAGTTGGCGGTGGTTCGGAGTGCTCCTGACGGGTATGCCGCTCCGCGCGGTGCGGCAAGGGACCCCCGCGCGCCGATGACGGAGTGCCAAGGAGCGGAGCGTCCCATGGCTCAGCGGAACAGCTCAGGTCGCGGCGCGACTGCGACCAGGACGAAGCGACAGTCCGGCAATCAGACGCCGGGTACGCCCGGAGTCTCCGAGTCGGAGATTTCCCGGATGCGGGTGGACGACATCCGTGGGCAGCTGCGCAAACGCGGCGTCTCCGGGATCTCCGCTCTGCGCAAGCCGGAGCTGGTGAAACAGTTGGTGCGTTCGATGCGGGCCGGCGCGGGTCGGAGCAGCACGGGCCCGTCGGGCCGGGCCGCCGGCACCAGGGCGTCGGCGGGTCGTGCCGCCGCCACCAGGAAGTCGGCGGCCAGGCCGGCGTCGAGCCGCGCGAAGGCCGCGCCGGCGAACAAGAGCGCGCCCGCGAAGCGGGCCGCCGCTACGAAGGCGACAGCCGGGCGGAAGTCGACGGCGGCGGCGAAGAGGGCACCTGCGAAGAAGGCGACGGCCGCGAAGAAGACCACAGCGGCGACGTCGACGGCCGCCCGCAAGAGCACGGCCGCGAGCAGGACAACGGCCGCGAGCAGGACCACCGCCGCCCGGAAGACCGCTGCGGCGCGGAAGAGCACGGCGGCCCGCAAGACAGCGACGGCGCGTACGGCGCCCGCGCGGAAGGCACCGGCGAAGAAGGCACCGGCGCGGCCGGCAGCGAAGCGCGCGACGCCGGCCAAGAGCGCGGCGGCGAAGCGTACGACAGCGAAGCGCACCGCACCGGCCAAGAGCGCGGCGGCGAAGCGTACGACAGCGAAGCGCACCGCACCGGCCAAGAGCGCGGCGGCCAAGCGCACGTTGACGCCGTCGGCCGGTGGCGGGACGGCGGCCGGCGGGATCCGGACCGGACGGGGTACGGGGCGGTCGGTCCGCAGTTCGCAGGTGATCTCGTCGATCACGGACCGGCCGGAGCGGCCGGGACGGAGTTTGATCACGGCGAACCACGAGGTGATTCAGCGGTGGGCCCGGGAACGTGGGGCCAAGCCGGCGACCATCGCCGGCACCGAGCGGGATGGCCGTGCGGGTGTGTTGACCTTCAACATTCCCGGATACCGGGAAAGCAGCCGGATTCGCGAGATCACCTGGGATGAGTGGTTCTACACGTTTGACCTGCGGCGGCTGAACCTGATTTATCAGGAACAGTTGCGGAACGGCCGTCAGAGCAGCTTCTTCCGGACCGAGTCACCCGATCGGGAAGACGGTTGAGGTGTTTGCGGGAATGGCCGACGGGTACCCGGCTGTTGCCAACGGACGAGGCTGGAGCAGCGGATACTCGCCAGTTGTGACCGGCGAGACAGCCGTTCTGGGTTGAATCCAGAATCCGGGCGAACTAGCTTTATTGCACCGCGCCACGTTTGGAAACGTTCGGGGGAGCGGCGGATCGATCAGATCCGCGCACCAGACGAGGCGCGAGGGGACGGGTGGAACAACCGTTGGGGGACGGTTTCCCACCTGTTTGGACCGGCGGCGTGAGCGGGCGATGCTTACGGGGGTGAGTGTTGCCCGCCGCCGCCGGCCCCGCCTTCGAGCGCCCACCACGACCTCAGGGACGTGGTGGGCGCTTTGCGTCGGTCATCCGATCCGTACGCGGTCCGCGTCGATTGTCGGCTTTGGGTCGACATTCCGACGCAGCGCGGCGACGTGCCGCTCCCGGGGTGGTCCGGCGAGCAGGTGTCCGAGCGCGGCCAGCAGACCCAGCCCGCCCACGATCAGCCAGTGCCGGTCGCCGAGGTGTTGGAGGCTCACCCCGCCGAGGGTGGGCGCGACGAACGCCGCGGCGGGGAACGTCAGGTAGAAGACCGACTGGTAGCGGGCTCGCAGCAGCGGCGGCGCCAGGTCCGCGTTGATCTGCGCGTTGGGCGGGGCGGCGAGCATCGAGCCGACCGTCCAGACCACAGCGGCACCCAGGTAGATGGCCAGTTCGTCGGCGATGGCGAGCGCCCCGAAACCGAGCGCGAGCAGCGCCGTGGAGGCAGCCAGCACCACGTCCTTGCGGTGCCTGTCGATCAGCCGGGGCACGAACAACTGCCCGACCACGATCAGCGCGCCGCCGAGCGCCACCACCAGCCCGTACGCCGATGGGCCCAGGCCGTCCGCGCGCATGGCCAGCGGCATGATGGTCGACGTCTGCATGGTGAGTACGGCCAGCACGAAGGTGAGCCCGACGAAGACCAGGAAGGTGCGGTCGGTGAGCGCGGTGTGCAGTCCAGGCCGACGGGCCCGGACGGATTTCGCTGCCGCGCTGGTGGTGGGCGTGGGGCCGGCCGCTGGCCGGGCCAGCCGCAGGGTTTCGGGCACCTTCCAGGCGATCACGGCGGCGGCGGTCAGTGTGGCGCCCGCGTCGACCAGGAAGAGCGCGGTGAAGCTCGCCTCGGCCAGCACCCCGGCGAGCAGCGAGGCGACCGCCATGCCCAGGTTGAACGCCCAGAACTGAAGGTTGAACGCGCGCGAGCGGCGTTCGGCGGGCACCACGTCGACGATCGCTGCCACGAACGCCGGGCTGGGCATCGAGTGGACCACGCCGATCAGCGCCGAGAGCACCGCGATCAGCAGCAGGGGTCGGGTGAAGGCCAGCGCCACCATCAGACCGACAGTGGCCAGGTGCGCGGCGAGCAGGGTCGCCCGGCGGCCCCACCGGTCGGCGAGCACCCCGCCAAGCAGTACGCCGGCCGCCCCGCCGGCCCCGTACGCGCCGACCACGGTGCCGGCCAGCGCCTCGCTCGCGCCGCGTACGTCGGTGAGGTAGAGCGAGAGAAAGAGCATGGCGAACGCGCCGGCCCGGTTGATTAGCAGGCCGGCCCACAGGTACCAGAAGGTGGCGGGTAGTCCGCCTGCGGTGTCGTGCCACCAGCGCCGCAGGGCGTGCACCCAACCTCCCGACAGTTCAGGTTCTTAACTATTCAACCTGCACAGTAGGAAATCCGGCACCGCCGCGCCACTCGTTACGCCTCGGCGGGCTGTGCCGTGCGGGAGACGGTCGTCGGTGCCAGTGCCTCGCCGGAGTGGCGCAGTGCTGCCGCACGCCGTTCCCGGGCCGGCCCGGACACCAGGTGGGCCACCGCGGTCAGCAGGCCGAGTGCGGCGCAGCCGTACCAGAGGGTGTCGTTTCCGGCGTGCTCGCGCACGAGGCCACCGAGGATCGGCGCGCTGGCCCCTGCGATCTGCCACGAGAGGGAGAACACACCCTGGTAGCGCCCGCGCAGTTCGGCCGGGGACAACTCGGCGATCAGCGTGGAGTTGGAGGGCGAGTTCAGCATCTCGCCGACCGTCCAGATCAGCACTGTCAGCCCGTAGAACCAGGGGGTGCCGGCGAACGCGGTCAGTCCGAACCCCACCCCCATCACCACTGACGCCAGCGCGAGCACGTGTGAGCGGCTCCGACCCCGGATCAGTCGAGGCACGAAGAGTTGGCCGACCACGATGAGGATGCCGTTGAGCGCGATCACGGAGCCGTAGGTGGCGGGGCTCAGACCGTCGTCGCCCATCGCGATCGGCAGCATCGAGATGTGCTGGAGGAACACCAGCGCGGCGAACAGGTTGAGTGCCACGAAGCCGAGGTAGACCCGGTCGGTGAGGATGGTGCGCAGGGCACCGCGCGGAGCCGCCGCTGCCGTGACGGCGGCGGCGGGACCGGCCTGTCGGGTCTCCGGCACCCTGCTGAAGATGATCAACGCGGTGATCAGCATGGTGGCGGCGTCGACCACGAACAGCAGCAGGTAGTCGGCCTGGGCGGCGAGGCCGGCGAGGACGGCGGCGCAGGCGAAACCGAGATTGATCGCCCAGTAGTTGAGCGAGAAGGCACGCAGCCGGTCCTTCGCCGGCACCACGTCGATCATCATCGCCCCGAACGCGGGCCGGGCCGCCTCGGCGAACATGCCGAGCAGCAGCGCGCCCAGCGCCACTGCCCAGAGATCCCGGGCCAGCCCGAGCCCGAGCATCATGGCCGCCGCGCCCACGTGGGCGGTGAGCAGCGTCGGCCGGCGGCCCCACCGGTCGGCGAGGGTGCCGCCGGCGGTGGTGCCGAACGCCCCGCCGACGCCCCAGAGGCCGATCACCAGGCCGGCCTGCGAGGCCGAGAAGCCACGTTCCTGGGTCAGGTAGATGGCGAGGAAGACGAGGACGAACGAGCCGAGTCGGTTGATCAGGGTGCCCGACCACAGGTACCAGAAAGTGGTCGGTAGGCCGCCGGTGGTGTCCCGGAACCAACTCCGCATCGTCCGCATATGGCGCCCCGCTTGCAAGTAATGACCGATCTGACTGGCGTGCCTTACAACCCTAGTGGCGGCCGGATCCGCTGGTCATCAGCTTTTTCACGTGGTGGTCGTCACGACGGCTGCCCGCGTGTCCGCCGGGCGGTTGAGGCAGGATGATCCGCATGACTGCGAGCGAAGGGCCCACCGTCGGGACGCTGGTCCTGCTGCGCCACGGTGAGAGCGACTGGAATGCCAAGAACCTCTTCACCGGCTGGGTGGACGTCGACCTGACCGCGAAGGGCGAGGGCGAGGCGCGGCGCGGCGGCGAGTTGATGCGCGAGCACAGCCTGCTGCCGGACGTCGTGCACACCAGCCTGATGCGCCGGGCGATCCGCACCGCCGAGCTGGCGCTCAACGCCGCCGACCGGCACTGGATCGCCGTGCGCCGGTCGTGGCGGCTCAACGAGCGGCACTACGGCGCCCTGCAGGGCAAGGACAAGAAGCAGACCCTCGACGAGTACGGCGAGGAGCAGTTCATGCTCTGGCGCCGGTCGTACGACACGCCACCGCCGCCGATCGACGACAACGACGAGTGGTCGCAGGTGGGTGACCCGCGCTACGCGCTGCTGCCGACCGAGCTGATGCCGCGCACCGAGTGCCTCAAGGACGTCGTCGACCGGATGCTGCCCTACTGGTACGACTCGATCGTGCCGGACATCCTGGCCGGCCGGACGGTGCTGGTGGCCGCGCACGGCAACTCGCTGCGCGCCCTGGTCAAGCACCTCGACCAGATCTCCGACGAGGCGATCGCCAAGCTGAACATCCCGACGGGCATCCCGCTGCGCTACGACCTCGACCCGCAGCTGCGTCCGCTCACCTTGGGCGGCACCTACCTCGACCCGACCGCCGCGAAGGCAGCCGCCGCGGCGGTGGCCAACCAGGGGCGCTGAGCCACCAGAAGCTGAGCCACCAGAGAAGGGGGCCCCTCGTCATCGCGAACAGCGATGGTGAGGGGCCCTCTGCCTGCCGGTCAATTACCGCTGGGGGCGCTCTCCCCGGTGATCAGGTAGATCACGTGCTCGCCGGCGTTCACCGCGTGGTCGGCGAAGCGCTCGTAGAAGCGGCCCAGCAGGGTGGCGTCGATCGCCGTCTCCACCCCGTACGGCCAGTCGTCGCCGAGCAGCACGGCGAACAGGTTCTTGTGCAGCTCGTCCATGGCGTCGTCGTCGCGGTCCAGCTCGCCGGCGAGGTCGGCGTCGGGCTTCGCCAGCACCGAACCGATCTTGACGGCCATCCGGTCGGCGATCTCGGACATCTCGGTGAAGACCGTCCGCAGCTCGGCCGGGACGGCGGGAGAGGGGTGCCGGCGCAGCGCGGTCTTCGCCACGTGCTCGGCCAGGTCGCCCATCCGCTCCAGATCAGCGGCCACGTGCAGCGCGGTGATCATCGCCCGGAGGTCGGAGGCGACCGGCGCCTGTCGGGCGAGCAGGTCACAGACCCGCTCCTCGACGTGCCGGTAGAGGTCGTCGATCTCGGCGTCCCGCTCGATGACCGTCTCGGCGGCCTGCCGGTCGGCGGTGAGCAGGGCCCGGGTGGCCTGGCGCATGGCGGCGCGGACGCCCTCCGCCATGTCCACCAGCAGTTGGCTGACGATCTGGAGGTCGGCCCGGAACTCGTCGCGCATCATCACGTCCTGTGGTCGGTCGCCGCCGACGGGTGCCGGCGCAGGGGGTTGAGCAGGTGCGACGCCAACGGTAGGGCGCTCGGACGGATCCCGGATGAACCACGGTGAACGACGCCAGACGTGGGGGTGAACACTTCCGTAAGTGAGGGTAGTTCGTCCCGTTCTGTGTGGTAGCCAGGTTAACAATGACCCTACGATCGCCGGGTGGAGTGGACGGTGGCGGTCGTGGTGGCCGTGGCGTTGGTGGCCGGGATGGCCGCCGGCTTGCTGCTGCCCCGGTTCCTGCCGAGGCGGGACGGTCGCTCCACGTCGACGGGGAGCGTCAGCTTCCGCTGGAACAGGGGGAGGCCCGCGATAGTCGACGAGCAGCAGGCCGGGCTCGGTCGTCGGACGATCGACTCCCTCCGGGCCGGTGTCGTGGTTCTGGACAACGACGATGTCCCCGTTCTGATCAACCCGGCCGCCCGCGCGATGGGGCTGCTGCGTACCGGCAGCACACCCGGCTCCATCGCCGCGCACCCGCTGATCCGTACCCTCGCCGGTCAGGTGCGACGCACCGGCGTACGACGCGAGATCGAGCTGGACCTGCCCCGAGGTCGCGACAGCGCGGGGGAGAACCCGCTCGGTGTGCACCTGCGGGCAATGGGTCTCGGCAACGGGTTCATCGCGGTCGAGGCGGTCGACGTGACCGAGTCGCACCGGCTGACCCGGGTACGACGCGACTTCGTGGCGAACGTGAGCCACGAGCTGAAGACCCCGATCGGTGCCCTGCAACTGCTCGCCGAGGCGTTGCTGGACGCGACCGAGCCGGCCGACGCCGCAGCGCCCGACCTCTCCGAGGACCTGGTGGCCGCCCGTCGGTTCGCCGAACGGATCCAGCACGAGTCGACCCGGCTGGGTCGGCTGGTGCAGGAGTTGCTGGAACTGACCCGGTTGCAGGGGGCTGAGCCGCAGCCGCCACCGGAGCCAGTCGCGCTGGACTGGGTGATCGCCGAGGTGGTCGACCGGACCCGCACCACGGCCTCCGCCCGGGGTGTCGCGGTGATCGTGGACGGGCAACGTGGCCTGACCGCGTACGGCAGCGACTCCCAACTCGCCACGGCGGTGGCGAACCTGGTGGAGAACGCCATCAACTACTCGGGCGAGGACACCACGGTGCGGGTGACCCTGCGGGGCGACGACGAGCACGTCGAGGTCGCCGTCGCCGACCAGGGCATCGGTATCGCCCCCACCGACGTGGACCGGATCTTCGAGCGGTTCTACCGGGCCGACCAGGCCCGCTCGCGTGCCACCGGCGGCACCGGGCTCGGCCTGGCGATCGTGAAACACATTGCGAGCAACCATGGCGGACGGGTCGAGGTGTCGAGCACTCTTGGTGGTGGATCGACGTTCACCCTCCGGCTGCCCGCCAGTCCACCGGATGACCTCCTGGCGACACTGCCGCCGGTTGGGATCGAGTCCGGTCCGACTGGTCTACGGCAGGTCTGACAGCAGATGGAAAGGAAATCCCCGTTGAGCCGCGTTCTCGTGGTCGAGGACGAGGAGTCGTTCTCCGACGCCTTGTCGTACATGCTCCGTAAGGAGGGCTTTGAGGTTTCGGTCGCCGCGACCGGCACCGACGCCCTCACCGAGTTCGACCGGACCGGCGCCGACATCGTGCTGCTCGACCTGATGTTGCCCGAGATGTCGGGGACCGAGGTCTGCCGGCAACTGCGGCAGCGCTCCGCCGTGCCGATCATCATGGTCACCGCTCGGGACAGCGAGATCGACAAGGTGGTCGGGCTGGAGATCGGCGCCGACGACTACGTCACGAAGCCGTACTCTCCGCGGGAACTTGTCGCCCGGATCCGGGCGGTGCTGCGCCGGCAGAGCCCGGAGGTGGCCGAGGCGGGTGCGCCGACGCTCGCCGCCGGCCCGGTGCGGATGGACATCGAGCGGCACGTGGTGACAGTCGACGGCGGGGCCGTGCAGCTGCCGCTGAAGGAATTCGAGTTGCTGGAGCTGCTGCTGCGCAACGCGGGCCGGGTGCTCACCCGCGGCCAGCTCATCGACCGGGTCTGGGGCGCCGACTACGTGGGTGACACCAAGACGCTCGACGTGCACGTCAAGCGGCTGCGCTCCAAGATCGAACCGGAGCCGTCCGCGCCGCGCTTCATCGTCACGGTGCGGGGTCTGGGCTACAAGTTCGAGCCGTGATCGGCGTACGCGAAGGGGGTCTGCGCTCGACGCGGGCCCCCTTCGGGCTGTTTCCACTCGGTCAGCGGACCACCTTGATGTTGAAGTTCGCGGTGTCGAGTCGACCGTAGAGCCGCAACCAGAGCGGCAGCAGCATCTCGGTGCCCCGCGCGGTGGAGAGGTCGCCGAGGTCGATCACGTCGGTGTGGCCGAAGCTGACGAGCAGTCCGGTGACGATCCGCTTGGCCTCCGCGTCGTCGCCGGAGACGAAGACACTGTGCGCACCTTCGGCGAGCTGATGCGGGTGCACCATCAGCTCGGCGGTCACCGTGTTGAGGGATTTGACCACCCTGGTCTGTGGAAACTCGCGCTGGATGCGTTCGGCGAGGGAGTCGGTGTTGAACACCGACAGGGTGGGTGGAAAACCCGCACCGAAGTCGAGCGGGTTGGCGATGTCGAGCAGAACCTTGCCGGCCAGGTTCGGCGCGCCGGCTGCGGCCAGTGCCGGGAGCGAGCCGTTGCCGTTTGTAGCGTTCACCACCAGCTCGGCGCCGCTTGCGGCTTCGGCGAGGGTCGCCAGGCCGACCTCGGGGTGCTGCGCCACCCAGTGGGCGTGGTCGCCGGCCCGGATGGCCGCGACGTCGCGGGTGCCGATGGTCACCTGGTGACCCAACTCCGCCGTGCGGGCGGCGATGGCTCGACCGACCGAGCCGGTGCCGAGAACTGCGATACGCATGTCGATCGATCCTCCGTCGGGACATCGAATCGGCTCGTGCCGATCGCAAGCAGGCTAACAGACAGGTCTGTCTACCACAGCCCTCCCGTCGAGTCGCAGAGGTGTCGGCGTGCAGCCCGCACTGGACGTCCGGAGGGGCGGCAGTGCGGTTGGCAGTCCTTTGGAGCTGATGTCACAAACGAGTCATCCGCCGCCGCCAGTCGGTGTCTTCCGCTGATGTCACAAGCGATTCAGCTCCAAAGCGCCCAGGACCAATGTCCCGCGCCCCTCGTCCGCGAGGCCTTCGCGAGGCCGTCGTGCCGTAGTCGCGCGGCCCTCGCGGGGTCGCCGGAGCCGAGGGCACTGCCTCCGTAGACGAAGCCGTCTATAGGATCAGGGCTGTCGTCAGCAGAACGAGGGAGCACCGATGCCCGCGCCCCGCACTCCGGCCGGCTCGGCCAGGGACCGGATCCTGGACACCGCGTTCCGGCTCTTCTACGCGCACGGGCCGCGCGGCGTGGGGGTGGACACGGTGATCGCCGAGTCGGGCGTGGCCAAGGCGACGCTCTACAAGCACTTCCCGCGCAAGGACGACCTCGTGCTGGCGTACCTCGATCGGGTCGACCAAGCGTGGTTCGGCGCGTTGCGGTCCGCGGCCCGGGATGCCGGCGACGAGCCACGCGACCAACTGGTGGGGATGTTCGACGCGCTGACCGGCGCCTGTCGCCGGGAGGGCTACCACGGCTGCGCGTTCATCAACACCGCGGCCGAGTCGTCCGCCGCTGGGCCGGTGCACGCCCGGACGGTCGAGCACAAGACCGTGGTCCGTGCCTGGGTGACCGAGCTGGCCCGCCGGGCCGGCGCGGCCGACCCGGAACTGCTCGCCCAGCAGCTCACCCTGCTGCTGGACGGCGGGCTCGTCGCCGGTGTGCTGGACGGCGACCCCCTGATCGCCGACGCGGCCCAACGCAGCGCTCGCACGCTTGTCGACGCCGCCCTGCGCTGAGCGGCGACCGCCGGGGCAGCGGGAATGCTGCCAAGATCCCTAGAGTTGGTCGGCCGGGTGCGGGGCGATCATGCCCTGCTTCGTCCTGGTCGCGCACAGCTCGGCCAGCCGCTCGTACGCGGCAGCGCCGATCAGCGCGGTCAACTCCGGGGCGTACGACAGGTACATCGGCTCGGTGCCGACGTGCGCGTCCGTCGAGGAGGTGCACCACCAGTCCAGGTCGTGCCCGCCGGCTCCCCAGCCTCGCCGGTCGAACTCGGACAGGGTGGAGACCAGCACCTTGCTGTCGTCCGGTCGCTTCACCCAGTCCTGATCGCGGCGGATCGGCAGTTGCCAGCAGACGTCCGGCTTGTATTCCAACGGGTGCACCCCGTCGCGCAGCGCCTGGGCGTGCAGGGCGCAACCGCCACCGCCGGCGAAGTCGGCGTCGTTGAGGAACACGCACGGAGCGTCGGGGCTCTGGGTGGCGGTGCGGCGGGCCGGGTTCTTGCCGTCGATGGTGTCCTCGTCGGTCCAGTTCTTGAACCCGCGCCGGAAGTGCTGCCAGGTCGACGGGGTGAGCCGCCGGACGGCGTTGCGAACCCGCTTCTCGTCGTCCGAGTCGGTGAAGAACGCGCCGTGCGAGCAACACCCGTCGGCGGCCCGGCCGGCGATGATGCCGTGGCAGCCCTTGCCGAAGATGCAGGTCCAGCGGGAGAGCAGCCAGGTCAGGTCGGCCCGGATCAGGTGCGTCTCGTCGGCCGGATCGGTGAACTCGATCCATTCCCGAGGGAAGTCCAGGGGCACCTCGCGGCTGCGCGGGTCACCCGGGTCGTCCACCAGCACACGGAGCTCCATCGTCACTCGGCCCAGCGTACGCGCGGTGACGTCCGCAGGCCGGTGAGCCGCGCAAACGTGTTGCGCCTACTGTCTTCACCATGCGACTGGGTGTCCTCGACGTCGGATCCAACACGGTGCATCTCCTTGTGGTGGACGCGCACCACGGCGCACACCCGTGGCCTGCGCACTCCGAGAAGGTGGTGCTCCGGCTGGCCGAGCAGATCGGCCCCGACGGCGCGCTGACCGAGGCGGGTGCCGACGGCCTGGTCAAGGCCGTGGGCATGGCCAAGGCGGCGGCTGCCGGGCTGGACGCCGACGACCTGATCGCTTTCGCCACGTCCGCGGTGCGCGACGCCACGAACGCGGCCGAGGTGTTGGCCCGGGTCCGGGACGAGACCGGCGTACGCCTGGCGGTGCTCTCCGGGGCGGACGAGGCGCGGTCGACGTTCCTGGCCGTCCGGCGGTGGTTCGGCTGGTCGGCCGGCCGGTTGCTGGTGCTCGACATCGGTGGCGGCTCGTTGGAGATCGCCGCCGGCATCGACGAGGACCCGGACGTCGCGGTCTCCCTGCCGCTCGGTGCCGGCCGGCTGACCCGCGAGCGGCTGCGGGTCGACCCGGCCAGCGCGGCGCCGCCGTCGGCGGAGGCCGTCGAGAAGCTCCGGGAGTACGTGGACAGCCGGCTGGACAAGGTCGTCGACCAGGTCACCCAGGTCGGCTGGGACCGGACGGTGGCCACCTCGAAGACGTTCCGCACGCTGGCTCGACTCGCCGGGGCCGCCCCGTCCGGTGCCGGGCTGTGGGCGCGACGCAGCCTCACCCGGGCCGGTCTGCGGCAGGTGATCGGTTTCATCCGGCACATCCCACCGGCGCAGTTGATGGAGTTGGAGGGGGTCAGCACGGGTCGGGCCCACCAGTTGCTGGCCGGTGCCGTGGTCGCCGAGGCGGTGATGCGCCGCCTGGATCTGGACTCGCTGGACATCTGCCCGTGGGCGCTGCGGGAGGGCGTCATCCTCCGTCGACTCGATCAACTGGAGCCGATCTGATCCGGCGGCCGTTTTCGGCCGTTTTGCCGGCGCTCGTCACGATGCCCCCGGCGCTGCCGGGCTACGCTGGCTGATGTGACTTCCCGCGTTCCCGTGCTCCTGTCCAGCTCGTCGGTCTTTCCCGAGCCGACCGCGGCGGCGTTCCAACTGGCCGCGGCGCTCGGCTACGACGGCGTCGAGGTGATGGTCTGGACCGACGTGGTCAGCCAGGACGCGGGTGCGCTGCGCGGTCTCTCCGCGCACTACGACGTGCCGGTGCTCTCGGTGCACGCGCCCTGCCTGCTGGTCACCCAGCGGGTGTGGAGCCCGGACCCGTGGGAGCGCCTGCGCAAGGCCGCCGAGCTGGCCGAGACGCTGGGCGCGCCGACCGTCGTGGTGCACCCACCGTTCACCTGGCAGCGCGATTACGCGCGCAACTTCGCCGAGGGTCTGGCAGGCGTCGCGGACCGGTTCAGCGGGCTGCGCTTCGCTGTGGAGAACATGTACCCGGTGCGGATGGCGGGCCGGCAGTTCGTCCCGTACGTGCCCGGTTGGGACCCGACCGACGCCGGCTACCCGTCGTACACCCTGGATCTGTCGCACTGCGCGGCCTCGCACAGCGACCCCCTGGAGATGGCCGACCGGATGGGCGCCGGGCTGGCGCACGTGCACCTCGGTGACGGCACCGGCGAGGGCCGCGACGAGCACCTGGTGCCCGGGCGCGGCACCCAGCCCTGCGGGGAACTGCTCTCCTCGCTGGCGGGCCGGGGTTTCACCGGGGCGGTCGCGGTGGAGGTCGCCACCCGGGGCGCGAAGAGCCGCGCGGTGCGCGAGGCGGACCTGCGCGCCGCGCTGGAGTTCGCCCGCCAGCACCTGACCGCGCCGTCACCTGTCGACGCCTGACCCGTCCGCCCACGATCGGGCGGTGTCGGTCAGCTGACCGGTGAGAGGGAGTCGGTGGCGGAGGTCTGCTGCGGGGCGACGGTCACCTGCTCGCCGACCGCCGCCCGCTTGCGGGCCCGGTGCGCGGCGACGTGTGAGCGGGTGGCGCAGCGCTCCGAGCAGAACCGCCGGCAGCAGTTGGACGACGTGTCCAGGTAGACGTTGCCGCACCGCTCGTCGGCGCAGACCCCGAACCGGGCGCTGCCGTACTCGCAGAGCCAGACCGACAGCCCCCAGGCCGCGCCGGCCAGGTATTCGGCGCTGACCGAGGCGCCGCGGCTGGTCACGTGCATGTGCCAGTCGCTGGAGTCGTGCCCGGAGATGCGCGGCTGCACCGGGAACGCCTCGAGCAGCGCGTTCAGCTCGGTGACCGCCTCTGCGTCGCGCCCCGAGGTGCCGTACTCGAAGACGTCGCGCAACCGTTTCTGCGCCCGGCGGAAGATGGCGACGTCCCGGTCGGCGACCTCGTCGCGCATCCAACCGTTCTCGTCGGGAAAGAGGGCCCGCAGGTCGTCGAGGTCGTCCAGGCGGGCGTTGACCAGGTCAACACCGGTCCGGGCGTACGCGTCGAAGTTCACACCCCCAACGGTAGACGACTCAGCGGGTGCGCGGCGCGTCGATGTAGTGCGGCAGGAACCGCGCGTAGCCGTCAGTGATCAGACTGGCGCTCTCCCGCACGCCCACGCCTGCCGACTCGCCATCCACGATCCAGCTGCCCAGCACCATCCGGTTGCCGGCGAACTGCGGCAACGCCCGGAACTCCTGGTAACACCAGCCCTCGTCGCCGTAGATCCCCGGGTTGGTGATCTCCTCATCGGCGGTGACGATGCGTACCGAACCGCCTTCGCGGCCGAGCAGCGGCTTGGCGACGTACTCCGGCATGCCGCGCGGCGAGTCGAGGTACGCAGGGAGCAGGAGCTCGTGGCCGGGGTACAGCTCCCAGAGGACAGCGAGCAGTGCCTTGTTGGAGAGCAGCAGTTTCCAGGCCGGCTCGATCCAGGTGGTCGGGGTGCCCGGGGCCAGGGCCGCCGGCCCGTACGGCTCGGCCAGCATCCACTCCCACGGGTAGAGCTTGAAGCAGGTGGTCACCGGGCGGTCGTCCGCGTCGACGAAGCGTCGGCCGTCCCAGCCGATCTCCTGGATGGGTTGGAGCTCGACGCTCAGACCGGCCTGCCGGGCGGTCTCGGCGAGGTAGCCGGCGGTCATGTGGTCCTCGCCGGACTCCTCCTCGTTCGACCAGAGCACGTGCACCAGGGGGTCGTGCAACCCCGCCCCGATCTTGGCCCAGGCGCCGACCAGTCGCTCGTGCAGGCTGTTCCACTGGTCCAGCTCCGGCCGGGTCTGCTCCAACCAGTACCACTGGATGATGCTCGCCTCGACAAGCGCGGTGGGGGTGTCCGCGTTGTACTCCAACATCTTCGGAGGCCAGGTGCCGTCGTACGCGAGGTCGAAGCGCCCGTACAGGGTCGGTGGCGCCTCCCGCAGCGACCGGGCCACCGCCTCGGCCGCCCACTCCGGGATGCCGAACTCGGCGTACCGGCGCTGCGTCACCACGTGCTCGGCGGCGGCCACCGACATCCGGTGCAGCTCCTCGGTGGCCTCCTCCAGCCGCAGCACCTCGTCCAGGTCGAACGCGTACGCGGCGGTCTCGTCCCAGTACGACATGATCCCGCCGTCGGGCAGCTCGGTGTCGACGTAGACCAGACCCTGCGACCGGATGGTGGCGTCCCAGTCGGGGCGCGGCGTGACCGTCTCGCGGCGCACGTCAGCCGCCGCAGGCGGCGAGGTGGGTGCCGAATCCACCGCGTTCGGGCAGGGCGGCGGTGGTCGGCTCCGGGGCGGAGCGACCGGCGGCCGGGTCGCTGACCCGCATCGCGAGCGCGACGGTGCCGCCGCCGCCGACCGGCCCGAGGGCGCAGTCGTCGTCATCGTCGTCGTCCGAGGTCATGTTGCAGCCAGAGAGAGCGAGCGCGAGAGCGGTGAGCGCGCCGAGCTGCACGGAGGCCGAGCGGAGTCGGCGGCGGGGGCGTTGGTCCACGGCATCGTTGTAGCCGATCAACGCCACCGCCGCCGCCCCGCCCCCGGGCCGAGGTGGCCCGGCCGCCCCTCGGCGGGGCCCCTCACAGGGGCGTTACGCTCGGCTCATGCTCCGTTCCGTCATCCTCGCCGCCTCCCGGTCATCCCAGGTCGAGCGGCTCGTCGCGACTGCCCCGTACACCCGGGACGTCGTCCGCCGGTTCGTCGCCGGCGCCGCCACCGACGACGCGTTGCGCGCGACCCGCGGGCTCGTCGACGACGGCCTCGCGGTCACCCTCGACCACCTCGGTGAGGACACCGTCCGCCCCGAGCAGGCCACCGCCACCCGGGACGAATACCTGAAACTGCTGAAGATGCTCGGCGCCGCTGGGCTCACCCCGGCCGCCGAGGTGAGCGTGAAGCTCTCCGCCCTCGGCCAGATGTTCGACGAGCAGTTGGCGTACGACAACGCGCGGGCGATCTGCGCGGTAGCCGACGCGGCGGGCACCACTGTCACCCTGGACATGGAGGACCACACCACCACCGACTCGACGTTGGAGGTGCTGAGCCGGCTGCGCAAGGACTTCCCGTCGACCGGCGCGGTGCTCCAGGCGTACCTGCGGCGGACCGAGTCGGACTGCCGGGAGCTCTCCTCGGCCGGGTCCCGGGTGCGGTTGTGCAAGGGCGCCTACAAGGAGCCGGAGTCGGTGGCGTACCAGTCGGCCCGTGAGGTGGACAAGTCGTACGTGCGCTGCATGAACATCCTGATGTCCGGCGACGGTTACCCGATGCTGGCCACCCACGACCCGCGGATGATCGCCATCGGTGAGGACCGGGCCCGGTGGTTCGACCGGGGTCCCGAGCGCTTCGAGTTCCAGATGCTCTACGGCATCCGCCCCGAGGAGCAGGCCCGGTTGGCCGGCGAGGGCTACACGGTGCGCACCTACGTCCCGTACGGCGACGAGTGGTACGGCTACCTGATGCGCCGGCTCGCCGAGCGCCCCGCCAACCTGGTCTTCTTCGGCCGTGCCCTGATCTCCAAGAAGTAGTTCCTCCGGTTCGGCCGACGGGCCGGCGGTGACCTGTCGGGTCACTGCCGGCCCGTTTCGGCTATCCGGCTTGCCAACGTTGGCTAAGTAGATTAGCTTTAAAGCTATGACAACTAGCCAGGTGCGGCGGGACGGTGGACACATCGCGTACGAGGTGCAGGGCGAGGGGCCGTTGGTGGTCCTCGCGCACGGCATGGGCGAGAACAGGGCGAGCTTCCGGCACCTCGTGCCGCTGCTGGTGACCGCCGGTCACCGGGTCGCCTCGGTCGACGTCCGGGGGCACGGCGAGTCCAGCGCCGGCTGGCCCACGTACGCCCCGGCGGAGGTCGGCGGGGACCTGCTGGCCGTGGTCCGCGACCTCGACGCCGGTCCGGCCGTGCTGGTCGGCAGCTCGTCCGCCGCGGCGGCGGTGGTCTTCGCCGCCACCGACGCACCCGAACTGGTCACCGGCATTGTGCAGATCGGCGCGTTCGTCGGTCAGCCGAAGCTCAACCCGCTGCTGCGGATGGCGATGTGGTCGGTGCTGCACAATCCTCGACTGTTCGGGATGTTCCACAACACCCTCTTCCCGGTGCACCGGCCCGTCGACGACGCCGCGTACCGCCGCTCGATGGTGGCCAACCTGCGCGAGCCCGGTCGGATGGCCGCGACGCGCGGCGTGATCGCACCGGCCGAGCCGCACTGGACCGCCCGTGCCCCGCAGGTGCGGCAACCGGTGCTGGTGCTGATGGGCTCCAAGGACCCGGACTTCCCCGACCCGGGAGCCGAGGCGCGGGCCGCCCGGCGGCTCTTCGGCACCGCCGAAGCTCGGATGATCGAGGAGTCCGGCCACTACCCGCAAGCCGACCGGCCGCAACGCACCGCCGAGGAGCTGCTCGGCTTCCTGGCGGTGTGCGCCGGTGCCTAGGGTCGGCCTCAACCAGCAGACCGTCGTACGGGAGGCGGCCCGGCTCGCCGACGAGGTCGGCTTCCCGCAGCTCACCCTCGCCGCGCTCGCCAGCCGGCTCGGGGTGGCGCTGCCCAGCCTCTACAAGCACGTACGGGGGGCGGACGCGTTGACCCAGAAACTGGCCGCCCTGGCGACCGCCGAACTGGCCACCGAAATGACGACCGCCGCCGTCGGCCGCTCCGGTGGCGACGCGCTCCGGGCCATGGCGGACGCCTACCGTGGCTACGCCCTCCGGCACCCCGGCCGCTACCCGACCACCCAGCGGGTGCCGGACCCGGCCGACCCGGAACACGTCGAGGCCGGCGAACGCGCCGTCGGTGCCGTCTTCGCAGTGCTGCGCGGGTACGGGCTCACCGGGGACGACGCGGTGGACGCGACCCGCGCGCTGCGCAGCGCCCTGCACGGCTTCGTGACCCTGGAGGCCGCTGGGGGCTTCGGTCTGCCCCGTGACGTCGACCGCTCGTACCACCAGTTGGTCGCGAGCATGGACATCTCGTTCCGCTCCTGGCCGCGTACCGGCGGGTGAACGAGCCACCGGGCCGATCGGCCCGGGGCGGCCTCGCCGCGTCCAGGTAGTGGTCGTACCCTTCGGCGGGTGACTGACGAGGTGCAGCAGCCAGCACCGCGGCGGCTCTGGCCGCTGTGGACGGTGCTCGTGGTGGTCGTCCTGCTGCTGGGCTGCGGCCTGCCGGCGGCGCTCGTCGTCGGAGTGATCCGTGAGACAGGCTCGCGCGCCACCGTCAGCCGGGTCGGCGCCTCGGCGGCCGACGACCCGGCCACCGCCGTGGCCCGGGGGCTGTCCGACCGGATCACCGCCCAGCTCCACCGGCAGTCAGCGGCACTCCTGGGCGGCGACCGCGCCGGGTTCCTCGCCGTCGCCGACCCCGCCGCCCACAACGACCTGCGTCGACGCTTCGCCGCACTGCGCGAGCTCAAGGTGACCGGCTGGCGGGCCGAGCCGAGTGGCCTGCCCGTGCCGATCATCGGCAAGCCCGGCGAGTGGCGGCTGCTGGTGCGCTTCCAGTACTGCTTCGTCACGCCGAACTGCCGGCCCAGCCCGGTGCTGATCGGCACCCGGTGGCGGGAGAACGGCGACCAGCCCCGGATGGTCGCCATGGAGGAATCCAAGTCGGTGGAGACCGGCACCCGACCGTGGGAGATCAGCAACCTGGCGGTCGCCATCGGCGCGCGGACCATCGTCGCCACCACCCCGGCCCTGCGTGGCAAGCTGCCCGGCCTGCTCGCGCAGGCCGAGGCGGCGGCGAAGGTCGCCGACGGGTACGCGGTGACCGGCTCACCGCCGGACCGGTACCGGATCTTCTACGCCGGGCGCACCGAGTGGCAACGCTGGTACGGCGGGGAACGTCCGGAATGGACCGGCGGTTACGCGGTGACGGTGGGCGGCGGCCACCACGAGGTGGTGCTCAACGCCGAAGGGCTCACCAACAGCGGCACAGACGACCTGCTGCGGCACGAGCTGACCCACGCGGCGTCGCTGCCGGAGCGCGGCTACCCGGGCAAGCTCACCTGGTGGCTGGTCGAGGGCCTGGCCGAGTTCGCCGGTGCCGGCGGCCAGGCGGTCGACCGGTACGAGGGGATCGCCGACGTGCGCAAGATGGTCCGGGGCGGCTGGGACGGCAAGTTGGAGGGCGTCAACCCCGCCGACGACGCGTCCGCCGAACGGGTCGCCGCCAGCTACGGCATCGGCTACCTGGCCGTTCGGCACCTCGTCGACAGGTACGGGCCGCTGCGGCTGCTCACCTTCTTCAAGACCGTGGTGCACGACGGCAGGACCATCGACGCGGCTTCCGAGAAGGCGTTCGGTGAGCAGTGGTCGACGCTGCACGACGAGTGCGTGGCGTACGTCCGCGCCACCGCCGCCTGACGCAGCTCGCAGGCGGTGCGGCGGTGCGCCGTACCATCGATGGGTGCGCCGTTCCCAGTCGTCACGGCCCGCCAGCACCATGCGGCCCCGCCTGCTCATCGCCCTGACCGCCGTCGTCGTCCTCACCGCCACCACCGCCGCCTCCTGCGGCGACGAAGGCCCCGATCTCGCGCTGGCGTCGGCCACCCGGAACCCGGTCACCGAGGTGATCGACGCACCCGCCACTGTCACCGCCCGAGCCGCCGCCACCCTCACCGCTCCCGCCGACGGCACCCTCTCCAGCCTGCGCGTCCAACCCGGACAGCGGGTCAAGCGCGGTCAGGTGCTGGCGGTGGTCGACTCGCCGAGCGCGCAACAGCGCCTCCGTCAGGCCAAAGAGGCGCTGGCCGCCGCGAAGCGCGCCAGCCGAGGCGTCGGCGCTGGCAGCCTGACCAGCAGCCGGCGTGGCACCGACAAGGCCGCCGACGAGGCGTTCGACGCGGCCCGCACGGCGGCCGAGAAGATCGCCGACCCGCAACTGCGCGACGCGCTGCTCACCCAGGTGACGTCCGCGCAACGCCAGTACGCTGCCGCCGCGCGCAGCGCCGACCAGGCGGTCCGCTCCGTGCAGCGGGGGATCAACGGGTTGAGTTCCGCCGTCGGCGCTCTCTCGGCGGCGCAACGGCTCCAGGCCCAGCAGGCGTACGAGCTGGCGAAGGCGACGGTCGACGCGCTGACCCTGCGCGCCCCGATCGCCGGGGTGGTGCAGCCCGGCGGCACCCGGGCCGGCGGTGGGGCGAATGCTGGTCTGGCCGGGCTGTTGGAGCAGGCCGGTGGCGCACAGGCGGCCGGCCTCGACCCGTCCGTGCTGGCCCCCAGCCAGGGTGGGCCGCCGCCCGGCGTGGACGACGCCGTCGCGGTCGGTGGTCAGGTCACCGCCGGCACCCCCGTGCTGACCGTTGTCGACACCGGGCAGTTGGGTCTGCTCGCCGAGGTGGACGAGACCGACGTGCTGCTGGTCAAGGCCGGCGTGCCGGCCACCGTCGAGTTGGACGCCGTCACCGGCGCCAGCTACGACGCGGTCGTCCGATCGGTCGACGTGCTGCCCACCAACTCCGCGCAGGGCGGCGTCACCTACCGGGTCCGCCTGGCGCTGGGCGCCGGAAAGCTGGCCGAGGACGAGCCCGCTCCGATGCCCCGCCCCGGCATGAACGCGATCGTGCACCTGCGCGTACGCGAGGCCGCCGACGCGGTGACGGTCCCCGCGTCGGCGGTGTTCTCCGCCGACGGCCGGGACGCGGTCTGGGTGGTCCGTGACGGCAAGGCGGGCCGGGCGTCGGTGACCGTTGGCGTCCAGGGGTCCGACCTGGTGCAGATCCTCAACGGCGTGCAGCCCGGCGACCGGATCGTGGTGCGCGGCGCCGACCAGGTCCGCGACGGCCAGGAAGTCCGGTGAGCGAACCCGCCGTCGCGGATCCGCGCGGCGATCCGCCGGCAGGGGAGCGTGTCCCGGCCATCGAGGCGGTGGACGTGTCCCGGACGTACCAGCTCGACGGGGTGTCGGTGGAGGCGCTGCGCGGGGTGTCGCTCACCGTGCAGCCGGGGGACTACGTGGCCCTGGTCGGTCCGTCCGGCTCGGGCAAGTCCACCCTCATGCACCTCCTCGGCGGGCTGGACCGGCCCACCGGTGGCCGCCTGGTGATCGGCGGACGCGACGTCAACGCCCTCGCCCCACCGGAGATGGCGACCCTGCGCAACGAGACCATCGGCTTCGTCTTCCAGGCGTTCCACCTGTTGCCGCGTACCTCGGCGGTGGAGAACGTGGCGTTGCCTCTGGTCTACCGGGGACTCCCGGCCCGGCAGCGGCGGGAGCGGGCGGCGGCGATGCTGGGCCGGGTCGGCCTCGGGCACCGGCTGGACCACCGGCCCAACCAGATGTCCGGCGGTGAGCAGCAGCGGGTGGCGATCGCCCGCGCGCTGGTCACCGAGCCGACGGTGCTGCTGGCCGACGAACCCACGGGCAACCTGGACAGTGCCACCGGCGCCGCCGTGCTGGGGCTGTTGGAACAACTGAACGTGGAGTCGGGGGTGGCGCTGGTGATGGTCACCCACGACCAGGAGGTGGCGGCCCGCGCCCATCGTCGGATCACCATGCGCGACGGGGTGGTGGTGGCGGACAGCGGCGACCCGCGCTCCGCTCATGATCGACCGCCGTCCGTTGATCACGGTCGACCTGCGACACTGGTCCCCGCTCCCAGCGCGGAGCCCCGGTCCGCGTCCGGAAGCGGTCCGGGGCACCCGTCCGGTGGCTCCGGTGGCGCCGCCGGAGCCACCGGGCGCCTTCCGCGCGAGGTCGAGCGGCCCGAGGCCGACCCGGGCGAGGCGCGTGAGAACGCTGCGGGCTCGCGCGGGGTCGAGCGGCCCGGAGGTACGGCGTGAGGGTCGCCGAGGCGTGGCGGGTGGCGCTGGACGCCCTGCGGGCCAACCGGATGCGGAGCGCGCTGACGATGCTCGGGGTGATCATCGGGGTGGCCTCGGTGGTGCTGCTGGTGGCGATCGGCACCGGCACCAAGCAGAAGGTCGAGCAACAGGTCGAAGGGCTCGGCTCCAACCTGCTGCTGGTCGTCCCCGGCCGCATCGAGGTGGGCAACGCGCCAGTCGTCTCGCCGCTGACCCTCAAGGACGTGGACGCCGTCACCCGGGTGGTCGGCGACCCCGATCGGGTGGCGGTCACCGTCGCCTCGGGGGCGACCGCGCGGGCCGGCGCCCGTTCCGACTTCACCACGGTGCAGGGCGTCCTGGAGACGACCCCGGCCGTGTTCACCCGCTCGCTGGCGCGCGGACGTTACCTCACCGGCACCGACGTGGACACCAGCCGCCGGGTGGCGGTGCTCGGTGACTCGGTCGCCCGTGCGCTCTTCCCCGACCGGGACCCGCTCGGCCAGCAGGTGGCGCTGGCCGGGGTGCGGTTCCGGGTGATCGGTGTCTTCGCGCCCCTCGGGCAGAGCCTCGGCGTCGACCGGGACGACGAGGTGCACGTGCCGGTGACCGCCGCGCAACGACTCTGGGGCACCCAGCGGGTCGACGGCATCGCGGTGAAGGCGCCGGACCGGGAGCGGATCGACGAGCTAGGCGAACGGATCGTCGCCGAGCTGAACCGCCGCCACCCGGACACCGAGTTCAGCGCCGTCACCCAGCAGCAGATCCTCGGCGTGCTCGGCGACATCCTCGGTGTCCTCACCGGCGTGCTGGCGGCCATCGCCGGCATCTCGCTGCTCGTCGGCGGCGTCGGCGTCTCCAACATCATGCTGGTCAGCGTCCGGGAGCGGACCCGGGAGATCGGGCTGCGCAAGGCCGTCGGGGCGCGTCCCCGCGACATCGGCGTGCAGTTCCTGCTGGAGGCGGTGCTGCTCACCACGATCGGCGGGTTGACCGGGATGGCGCTGGGCGTGGGCACCGCCCTGCTTGTCGACGCGCTGTCGCCGATCCCGGCTGCGATCACCTGGTGGTCGTTGGCGCTCGCCTTCGGGGTCTCGGCGGTGGTGGGCATCGTCTTCGGGGTGGTTCCCGCGCAGCGCGCCGGCCGTCTCGACCCGGTGGTCGCGCTACGCACCGAATGAGCGGCAAAGGAACAACCGGACGACGGACGCGGACGGGCGGATACCGGGAGCACGGATCGGGTGAACCGGCCACCTGAGCATGATCAGTTGCAGGAAGGGATCGCGCCGGTCACAACCGCCCCGCTACCGTACTGGTAACACGCGCGTCGTCGGCCCGGCCCGGAGCATCCGTCGGGTTGGCACGCGCCGGGCATGGGATGGGTCGGTGAGCCATGGCCGGGTCACAGTCCGACGGACGGCTGTCGGAGGTCAAGTTCCTGACCGTTGCGGAGGTGGCGACGGTCATGCGGGTGTCGAAGATGACCGTCTATCGCCTGGTGCACAGCGGTGAGCTCACCGCCGTCCGGGTCGGTCGGTCATTCCGGGTGCCCGAGCATGCGGTGCACGAATATCTCCGGGGTGCCTTTCAGGAGACCGCCTGAGCCACCGCCTCACCCTCCGATCGTCGGTTGACCGGCGTCGGTGGGCGTGAGGAGTGAGCTCGCGCGCCCTGCGGTCGTGCGCCAGAGGCGGCCGCGGCGGGGGCGCGTTGGTCCGGCTGACGCCCTGCGGCTACCCTGGAACCCGACCGAGACCCCACCGGTGCGCCCCGCCGCCCAGACTGGTCCGGTCCGTTGTCCGCAAGCGGTCGCCGTCGCCACCTGCGTGGTGTCATCCGGTCCGCCCCGCACGTTGTATCGAAAGGCTGTCGTATGGGCTCGGTGGTCAAGAAGCGCCGTAAGCGCATGGCTAAGAAGAAGCACCGCAAGCTGCTGCGCAAGACCCGCGTCCAGCGTCGCCGTCTCGGCAAGTGATCGCCGCCGGGCTCAGGCCCGGCGTTCGGCGTCACTTGCCAAACTGTCGACCTCCGGAGGCTCAGGTGATCAGGCCGTGGTCGTCCCGGCTCGGTCCATCCTGCCGGCGTAGGTGCGTCAGATGACCCCCGGTGGCACCTCAGGTGCTCCGGGGGTCGTCGTCGTCACCGGAGTGGGTCGTTACCTGGGAGCCCACGTGGCCGCCCGTCTGGCCGCCGACCCGCGCATCGAACGGGTCATCGGGGTCGACGCACCGGACTCCGGCATCGAGTTCACCGACCTGCTGGACCGGGTCGAACGGATCCGCGTCGACAACGGTTCCCTCGGTGGCCTCCTCGCCGACCTGGACGTCGACGCGGTGGTGCACCTCGCGCTCGTCACCTCACCCGACCCGCAGCACGGCGGCCGGTCCGGGATGAAGGACCAGAACGTCATAGGCAGCATGCAGATGCTCGCCGCCTGCCAGCGGGCACCCCGACTGCGCAAGCTCGTGGTCCGCTCGTCGACCGCCGCCTACGGGGTGTCGTTCCGGGACCCGGCGGTCTTCACCGAGGAGACCGAACCCCGCGAGGTGCCGCGCGGTGGTTTCGGCCGCGACATCCTCGACCTTGAGGGGTACGTGCGCGGCTTCCGCCGCCGTCGGTCCGACGTCACCGCCACGGTGCTGCGCTTCGCCCCGTTCATCGGCTCGACCGCAGACACCACGCTGACCCGCTATTTCTCGCAGCCGTTCGTGCCGACCGTCTTCGGCCGTGACCCCCGCCTGCAGTTCCTGCACTTCGACGACGCGTTGGAGGTGCTGCACCGGTCGATCGTGGAGGACCATCCCGGCACCTACAACGTCGCCGGCCCCGGCGTGCTGTCGCTGTCCCAGGCGATCCGGCGCGCCGGCCGGGTCGCCGTGCCGGTGCTGGAGCCGGGTCTCTCCGGGGCTGCCGCGCTGGCCCGCACCATGGGCTTCGGCCGCTACGGCCTGGACCAGGTCGACCTCTTCGTGCACGGCCGGGTGGTCGACACCAGCCGGCTCGAGCAGGAGTACGGCTTCACGCCCCGGTCGACAGCCGAGGCGTTCGAGGACTTCATCCGGGCCCACCACGGTGGCGTGGTGGTCACCCGGGATCAGCTGGCCGCCGCCGAGCAACTCGTCCTGGACGGCATCCGGCAGGTGCGCTCAGCGGTCCGGGAGCGGGCATCATGAGCGGCTTCGAGGAGGGGCGCGACCCGCAGTCGGTCGGGCGTTTCGACGTACCCGAGCGGGTGACCGCTCCGGACGCGGAGCCGGCGCGGCGCAACGGGCACCGACCGGCCGCGCAGGCCGCGCCGACCCCGGCCGCGCCGCCGGCCTCGACCGCACCCCCGACCCCCAGTACACCGCCGGCCCCGGCTCCGGCCGCACCGCCGGCCCCAGCCCCGGCCGACGGGGTCGGCGGCGGGTTGTCCGGCGGCACCGAGTCGGCGGTGTCGGACCGGCCCGGGGACCACTGGGACCGCAAGGTCGCGAACGGGTTGGCGTTCCTGCGCCGGCGGCTCTCCGGTGACTACGAGGTCGACGAGTTCGGGTTCGACTCGGAGCTGACCGACGCGGTCTTCCACCCGCTGCTGCGGCTGCTCTACCGCGACTGGTTCCGCACCGAGGTCAGTGGGGTGGAGCACGTCCCGGTGGACGGGCCCGCGCTGGTGGTCGGCAACCACTCCGGAACTGTGGCACTGGACGCCCTGATCCTCTCGGCGGCGCTGCACGACAAGCATCCCGCCCACCGCTACCTGCGGCTGCTCGGCGCCGACCTGGTCTTCCGGATGCCGGTGGTCTCCGAGTTGGCCCGCAAGACCGGCGGCACCGTGGCCTGCAACCCGGACGCCGAGCGGCTGCTCAGCGGCGGCGATCTGGTCGGTGTGTTCCCCGAGGGCTTCAAGGGCATTGGCAAGCTCTACGCCGACCGGTACAAGCTGCAACGCTTCGGGCGGGGCGGGTTCGTCTCGGCGGCGCTGCGTACCGGCACCCCGATCGTGCCCGTCGCCATCGTCGGCGGCGAGGAGATCTACCCGATGCTCGCCGACATCAAGCCCCTGGCGCGGCTGCTGAAGCTGCCCTACTTCCCGGTCACGCCGACGTTCCCGCTGCTCGGCCCGCTGGGCATGGTGCCGCTACCCAGCAAGTGGCTGATCGAGTTCTGCCCGCCGATCCCCACCGCCCACCTGACCGACTCGGCGGACGACCCGCTGGTGGTCTTCAACCTCGCCGACCAGGTGCGGGAGACCATCCAGCAGACCCTGCACACGCTGCTGGAGCGACGCCCCGACCCGTTCGGCCCCTGAACCAGCCGGCGCGACGTGTCGCGTGAGGTCAGCCGGCTCGGCGGCGGCGCTGGAGGGCCAGGCCGGCGGTGACCGCGCCCGCGACCAGCCCGGCGGCCGCCGTCGACGGTACGGCGATCTTCACAGCCCGGCGACCGCTGCGGAAGTCCCGCACCTCCCAGCCGTGCTGGCGGGCCTGCCGCAGCAGGGTGCCGTCCGGGTTGACGGCCACGGCCCGGCCCACCGCGCGGAGCAGCGGCAGGTCGTTCGCCGAATCGCTGTAGGCCGCGCAGCGGGACAGGTCGAGCCCTTCCACGGCGGCGAGTTGGGTGACCGCCTCAGCCTTGGCCGGCCCGTGCATCAGGTCACCCACCAACCGTCCGGTGTACGCCCCGTCCAGCACCTCGGCCACAGTGCCGATGGCACCGGTCAGGCCGAGCCGGGCGGCGATCACCCGGCCGATCTCGACGGGGGCGGCGCTGACCAGCCAGACCCGCTGACCGCCGTCCAGGTGACGCTGCGCGAGCTGGTGGGTGCCGGCCCAGATCCGGGGGGCCATCATCTCGTCGAAGATCTCCTCGGCGAGGTGTTCGACCTCGTTGACCCGCCAGCCCTGCACGAACGCCAGCGCGGCCTCCTTGGCCAGTGACATGTCACCGGCGTGCTCCCGGGCCAGCAGCCGGAAGCGGAGCTGCTGCCAGGCGAATCGGGCCAGGTCGGCGGTCGTCACGTAGTTTCGGGAGGCGAGCCCACGGGCGAACCAGTAGATCGACGCGCCCTGCATCATCGTGTTGTCCACGTCGAAGAACGCCGCGGCGCTCGGATCGGGTGCGCTGACCGGGGCCAGGTCGGTCTCCGCCCAGGCTGCGGTGTGCCCCTCGGCGTCGGTGCTGACCGTCACCTTACGGCTGCGCGCCACGCGAATCCCTTCCTCACCGGTACGACGGATGCTGCCCCGCGAGCGTATCCGCCGTAGACGGGCGACCGGCCGGGCACACAGCGAACTGTGGCGCGGCCGGTCGGACGTGCGGTATGGGGACGCGGGTCAGCGGGCCCCGGGGCAGGTGTTCGGGTTCGGCCCGAGGGCGTCGCTGGCGGTCGGTGCCGGCAGACCGCAGGCGATCGCCGCGCGCAGGTCGTCCGAGCGTTCCCGGATGCTGTCCAGCAACACCAGCGACCGCTGGGTCCGTTCCCGGTCGACCCGGGTGCTCCCGTCGAGCAGACCGCGTACGGCCCGGCGCTGGCTCGACACGAAGGTGTTGAGAGTGTCCAGGCTGCCCGGCTCGGCCCGCTGCACGGCGGCGGAGGTCAGCAGGCGAACTCCCTGCCGGCTGTCGGCGTCCATGTCGTCGAGGACCGCGCTGTAGCCGATCCGGTCGCCGCGCAGCTTGGCGGCTTCGCCGACTCTGGTCCGGGCGAAGTCCAGGAAGAGTTGGCCTCTGCTGATGTCGGAGCTGGCCAGGGCGAGCTGTGCCCGTTCGGTGGAGCGCTTCATGCCGTACAGCGCGTCACCGGGCACCGCGTTCTCGCTGGCGGCGGAGATTCCGGAGACGGCGATGGCCCCGGCGGCGATGCCGACCAGGATCGCGCCCCGGGCTCGGGCCCGCCGTGCGGTGACCGCCGGCAGCAGCCGCCCGCGGGTGGTGGTGGCGGCCGGTTCGCTGACCGTCGCCGGCGTGTTGCCCAGCCCTTCCCGCTCGGCGGTTGCGAGCAGCATCGCCCGCAGGCCGGTACGGAAATCCTGGTCCACCTCGACAGCCGGGGGGTCGACGCTGAGCCGCTGACCCACTGCGACGAGCGGCGCCAGTTGGCCGTCCACCCGGGATCGCACGTGGTGTCGTCGAGCGCCGTTGGCCTCGTCGAGAAGCTGCGCGAAGCGCTCCGCGCGCCGGCGGGAGAAGAGGGTGTTGTCCACCGCAGGCACCTCCTCTCGCTGGTCACGGCCGGTCGGCCGCCGTCGTTGCCAGCGACCGGGCGGCAGTGTGACACCACGGAGGTGAGGTGCCGCCGGCATGCCGGTCGGACCTCGGTGACCCGGGCCTGCCGGGACATCCACCGGTCGCACCCGGAGAAACGCGGCGGACCGGGCACGGGTTACGGGCCTGGCGGGGCGGAAATTACAGAAAGTGATGGTCATCACCGGGCGGGACCGACTCTGAGCTGCGCGGACGTTGATCGACGTCCGTCGGTCCCGCCGTAACAAACTACGGCTGGAAGCCGTCGGGCAGCAGCCGGGCCAGGGCGCGGACAGCGCGGTACTGGAGGGCCTTGATGGCTCCCTCGTTCTTGCCCATCGCGCGGGCCGTCTCGGCGACCGAGAAGCCCTGGAGGAAGCGGAGCACGATGCACTCCTGCTGCTCCGGGTTGAGCTGCTTGACGGCGGTGAGGAGCGCGACGTTGGTGATGTGCTCCACCACCGCCGCCTCCGGGCTGCCCTCCGGGCCCCGGTCCTCCCGGTCGGCGTCGAGCACGTCGCCGGTGGTGACCTCCAGCCGGTACCGGCCCGACTTGAAGTGGTCCGCGACGAGGTTACGGGCGATCGTCACCAGCCAGGCGCCGAGGTCGCGGCCCTGCCAGGTGAAGCTGCCGATCCGCTTGAGCGCGCGCAGGAAGGTGTCCGAGGTGAGGTCCTCGGCGAGTTGCCGGTTGCCTACCCGGAAGTAGACGAACCGGAAAACGGTGTCCACGTAGCGGTCGTAGATCAGACCGAACGCCTCGGACTCACCGGCCTGGGCCCGCTCGATCAGCGTCCAGACCTCGGTCGCCGGGTCGGACGGGTCCGGGCGGCTCGGGAAACCGGTCGGAGTGGTCGCGGTGGTGGCCGGCACCGCCGGGATCACCGCTGTCTCGCCCGCCGCCGGGTCGGTGGTGACCGCCGGTGTGTCGCTTACCCGACGCCCCTGCACAGGCATCGTGGGTCGCGGCGGTACGGCGACCCGGCCGCCGGCCGGCTTCGCGTTTCCACCGGGCACCGCGGGTCGCGGCGGTGGCTCGTTGTGGTGTGGCCGGCTGCGGATCCGCTGCGCCGCGCCGTCACCTCGCACGACGCCGCCGTGCTGTTCGTCAGACGGGGCACGGGCCGCGGGCCGCTCGTTGACGTGGGAGCGGGCGGGTTGACCGGTCAGGCCGACCGGACGTTCCGCGTATCCGAAGGTGGTCATCGCGTCGCCCCCGTCCCGTCGGTCGCCGGGCGGGCCGGTCTGGGTCTCGTCGGGGCGGACCGGCCGGGTGACCGGTCGGGCAGGACGGTCACGGGAGTTGCCGACGCGCGGCAATTCCCGTGGAGGTGCTGGTCCAATGCGCTCACAGGCACGGGGGCCTCCTCGGGCTGAGGGGTGTCGACTCACGGCAAATGGGGTGAGCCGACCCGAGTGATGATAGGGCCAACGTCACCCGCGCGTGGCAAGTCCGTTACACAAGGCGGAAGTATTTCCCGCTCCGTCGCACCGGTGGCGGACCGGTTGTCCGTCGTGTGCGATTGACTTTCCGTCGGCTCGGTGTTCCAGGATGGATCCCCAGGTCGGAGGCTTTCCGGCCGTTCGGCTGACCCACCGCGCCGGCCGGCCGGACGGTGGCGGCCGAACCGCCCTTGGTCAGCGTCGCACGTCCCATCGACAGGACCTGATCTGATCGCCGGTGGCACACCGGACAGTCCCGTACATGGGACTGTCGCAGTGTCGTCCTCCGGGCGTGGCGCACCACCATCGGGCGTGGCCCGCCGGGGTCCGCTGTGCCAGACTCGATCACCGTGCAGGACGTCTCGGAAAGCCCCGCGCCGAACCTCGCCGACCGGGTCCGCCGGGCGGCTCTCGACAGCGCCGACCGGCCCGCGCTGCACTGGCGTGAACACTCAGTGAGCTGGTCCGAACTGGACACCGCTGTGGACGCCGCCGCCCGCGGCCTGTCCGCCGCCGCGCCACCCACCGACCCCGGCGGTACCCCGCCACGCGTCGCCATCGCGTTGCCCAACACACCGGACTTCGTGATCGCCTGGCTCGGCGCCCTCCGCGCCGGACTGGTCACCGTGCCGGTCAACCCCGGCCTCACCGCCCCGGAGCTACGGCACGTGCTCGCCGACTCCGGCGCGTCGGTGCTCATCGCCACCGACCACGTTCGAGGCCTGGTCGCCGACGTGGCCGCCGAACTGCCCGCGCTCGCCTCGGTGCACGGCACGCCACCGACCGTCGACCCGCCCGGACCGGCACCCCGCCCGCGACGTGGCGGCACCGACCTTGCTGTTCTGCTCTACACCTCCGGCACCGAGGGGCGACCCAAGGGAGCGATGCTCTCGCACCAGGCCCTGCTCGCCAACCACGAACAGGTCGACGGGATCGAGCCGCCGGTGGTCGGGCCGACCGACACCGTTCTCCTGGCGTTGCCGCTGTTCCACGCGTACGGGCTCAACTCGGGGCTCGGCGCGGTAGTGCACCACGGCGCGACGGGTGTGCTGCTCGACGAGCCGGGCCCGACGGCAGGGCTGGACGAGGTCGCGCGGCACCGGGTCAGCGTGCTGGTCGGCGTACCGTCGATGTTCCTGACCTGGGCCGGCGCGGCCGCGGCCCGCGCGGCGACCGCGTCGGTGCGGGTGGCGGTCTGCGGCGCGGCACCGCTCGAACCCGCTGTCGCGGCGCGCTTCACCGAGGTCACCGGGCATCAGGTCCACATCGGGTACGGCCTCACCGAGACCGCGCCGGTGCTCACCTCCACCCTGGTCGGCGGCGTGGCCAAGCCGGGTTCGATCGGCCGGCCGCTGCCCGGGGTGCGGCTGCGCCTGGTCGGCGCCGACGGGACGGACCTGTGGCGGGACGGGCTGGCCGTCCCCGACGACGACCCCGACGAGCTGGACATCTCCGACGTGGCTCCGGGCACCGACCCGGGGCAGATCGTGGTGTCCGGCCCGAACCTCTTCACCGGCTACTGGCCCGACGGTCGGGGTGGCCCGGACGCCGACGGTTGGTGGGGCACCGGTGACATCGCGTACGCCGACGAGGACGGTGACCTCTTCCTGGTCGACCGGCTCGGCGAGCTGATCCTGGTCAACGGGTTCAACGTGTACCCGCACGAGGTCGAGCTGGTGCTCGCCGGGCACCCCGGGGTGGTCGAGTCGGCGGTACTGGGTGTGCCACACCCGCGGACCGGCGAGACTGTGCGGGCGTACGTGGTGCCGGCGCAGGGCCGACCGGTGACCAGCGAGGAACTGCTCGCCCACTGCGCACGGAACCTGGCCCGGTTCAAGTGCCCGACCGGTGTCGAGTTCGTCGACGCCCTGCCGCACTCGGCGATCGGCAAGGTACGCAAGACCCAACTCCGGTCGGCGCCGCCGACCGACCGCACGGAGGTAACCGATGGCCAGTGACGCCCGACTCGCCCTGATCACCCGACCCGGCTGCCACCTGTGCGACGACGCCAAGGCGGCGCTCGACCGGGTGGTCGCGGTCACCGGCGACAAGTGGGTCGAGTGGGACGTCACCGGCGACGAGGGGCTGGAGCGGGAGTACGGGGACCGGCTACCGGTGGTCATGCTCGACGGCAAGGAGCACGGCTACTGGCGGGTCGAGGAGGACCGGCTGCTGCGGGACCTGACCACGCCGCAGCTCTGACCGGTACCTATGGTGCTCTGATGACCTCCGCGCACCCGCACCTCGTCTGGGACTGGAACGGCACTCTGCTCAACGACCTCAGCCTGGTGGTGTCCGCCACCAACGTCGTGTTCGCGAGCCTGGGCGGGCCGACTGTCACATTGGACGAGCACCGGGTGCGGTTCCGCAGGCCGATCGCCGAGTACTACGCCGACGTGCTCGGGCAGGCAGTGGACGACGACGAGTTCGGTCGACTGGACAAGATCTTCCACGACGCGTACCGCACCGGGTTGACCACCTGTGAGCTGGCCGCCGACGCACGCGGCGCGATGGCCTCCTGGCCGGGCACCCAGAGCCTGCTCTCCATGTGGTTCCACGAGGAACTGGTCCCGACCGTGCACACGTACGGTCTGACCAGCCACTTCACCCGCGTTGACGGGCTGCGGGCCACGGTCGGCGGCGGCTACAAGGCCGAGTCGCTCCAGCTGCACCTGGCCGAACTGGGCGTGGACGGCGCCTCGGTGGTGCTGATCGGCGACTCCATCGACGACGCCGACGCGGCGCTCGCGGTCGGCGGCCGTGCCGTGCTCTACACCGGCGGGTTCACCGACCCGGGCCGGCTGCGCGCCTCCGGTCACCCGGTCGCCGACACCCTCACCGACGCGGTGGCCCTGGCCCGGGAGGTCAGTTCCGCAGGTAGGTGAGGACGGCCAGCACCCGCCGGTGCTGTTCGGTGTCCGGTGGCAGGGTGAGCTTGGTGAAGATGTTGCGCACATGCTTCTCCACCGCGCCGTCGCTGACCACCAGGGCGCGCGCGATCGCGGTGTTCGAACGTCCCTCGGCCATCAGGGCGAGCACCTCGCGTTCGCGGGGGGTCAGCTCCCGCAGCGGGTCGTCACGGCGGCGTCGGGCGAAGAGCTGACCGACCACCTCCGGGTCGAGCACCGTGCCGCCGCCCGCCACCCGGCGCAGCGCGTCCAGGAACTCGTCGATCGCGGCCACCCGGTCCTTCAGCAGGTAGCCGATCCCGCCGCCGGCGCCGCCGGTGGTCGCGAGCAGATCATCGGCGTACGAGACCTCGACGTACTGGGAGAGCACCAGGATCGGCGTACGCGGCACCAACCTGCGCGCCTCCACCGCAGCCCGCAGCCCCTCGTCGGTGTGCGACGGGGGCATCCGGACGTCAACGATCGACACGTCGGGCCGGTGCTCGACCACCGCCTCGACCAGGGCGTCACCGTCCCCGACGGCGGCCACCACCTGGTGCCCACTCTCGGTCAGCAGCCGGACCAACCCCTCCCGGAGCAGGACGGCGTCGTCGGCGATCACGATGCGCATGGCTGTGGTGTCTACCACGTCGCTCACCATCGCGGCGGCTTCCGGCGGCTCACGGCATCTTCTTGGTTCGCTCGCAAACCCGGCTCACTCCTCGCGCTCACAGCATCTTCTTGGTTCGCGACTGCGGGGCTCGCAAACCCCGCTCACTCCTCGCGCTCACAGCATCTTCTTGGTTCGCGACTGCGGGGCTCGCAAACCCCGCTCACTCCTCGCGCTCACAGGGGAAGCTCGGCGCGGATCTCGGTGGGGCCTCCGGTCGGGCTGGCCACCATCAGTTCGCCACCCGCGGCCCGGACCCGGTCGGCGATGCCGGCCAACCCGTGCCCCTTCGCCAGGTGCGCGCCGCCCTGCCCGTCGTCGCCCACCCACACCTGCAGGTGGGAGCCCCGCCGGGTCACCGTCACGGTGGCCTCGGTGGCCCGGCTGTGCTTGGCGACGTTGGTCAGCGCCTCGGACACCACGAAGTACGCGGTGTTCTCCACCGCCGGGTCGAGCCGCCCGGCCGGGGTGCCGAGCTGCGGGTCCACCTGGAGCTCGATCGGGATCAGCCCGCGGGCGGCGATCGCGGCCAGGGCGCTGGGCAGGCCCCGGTCGACAAGGATCGGCGGGGCGATGCCCCGGGACAACGCCCGCAGCTCGGCAAGCGTGTCCCGGGTCTGGCTGACCGCCTCGTCGATGGTCCGGCCGGCCGCGTCCGGGTCCGAGGCGAGCTGCATCCGGGCCCGGCTGAGGTCCATCGCCAGCCGGACCAGGCGCTGCTGGGGACCGTCGTGGATGTCACGCTCCAACCGGCGCA
Source organism: Micromonospora sp. NPDC049049 (assembly GCF_040649115.1). Classification (NCBI taxonomy): domain Bacteria; kingdom Bacillati; phylum Actinomycetota; class Actinomycetes; order Micromonosporales; family Micromonosporaceae; genus Micromonospora; species Micromonospora sp. NPDC049049. The sequence goes on from NZ_JBEZEX010000001.1 coordinate 370,269, forward strand.
GCGCGGAGGCCTCAGCGGACACGGCGGCCCGCTTCTGCTCCTCCAGCACTGTGATCCGGTCGCGCATCTCGGCCACCCCGGTCAGCATGGCCTTGGCGAAACTCGCCTGGAGCAGTGCGCAGCCCCGCACCACGATCGGCAGGGTGATCAGGAAGAACACCCCGAGCGCGGTGTTCAGCCCGATCCGGGCGGTGGTCGAGTCGCCCAGGCCGAGGAGCTGCGCCAGATCCTGGTCACCCTCACCGGACGGGTGGGGGATGGCCCAGTCGTACGCCCAGTAGAGCGAGCCGGCGATTGCCGCGGCCCACCACGACAACGTGACCACGAAGGTGCCCACCGCCGCGATCAACCGCAGGATGCCGTGCGCCAGGTCGAGCCAGGACTGGGCGTCCCGGATCGGCACGAAGATCCGGCGCCAGGCGTTCGCGCCCGCCTCGGGCAGCCGGTAGTTCGGCCGGATCCGGGGCTGCCGGAGCACCGCGGCCATCCGCAGCCGCTCGATGTCGGCCAGGCCACGGGCGGCGTACAGGGTGCCGCTGAGGATCGGCAGGCCGATCACCGTGACGACCAGGCCGACGCCCACCGACAGGCCGACGACGAGGACGATGAAGCTGGTCAGCCCCAGGGGCAGGCCGAGCAGCACGTACCCGGAGTCGACGAAGAGCTGGCGGGGAATGCTCGGTGCCAGCGTCGGTCGGTCGCTGGCGGCGGCAACGGCGGTCATGCCCAAAGGCTAGGCATGTGGCCTCGCCGGACCCATCCCGAAACCCCGCCTCTCCGCCGTAGTGCTACCCCCACCCCACCCCACCCGACCCCACCCCACCCCACCCGCCCTACGGCGTCGATCTTGCAGTTTGTGTTGGTGAATTGCCCTTGAATGGGCGAGAAGCGAGAGCAGTAAGTGCAAGATCGCGGGACGTGGCGGTGGGGCCGGCGCGGGATTGGTCAGAGAAGTCGGGATTGAGCAATAATCGCCCGGGCGGTGAGCGGACCAGGCCGTTCAATCGATCTTGTGGAATGGAGGGGCTGGTGAGGTCGCGCCACGCAGCGACAAGATCGCGATTTGTGCACGTCTTCACAAGCGCCTACGCTGTGACTCCGACGCGCCCTGCTAGCACAGCCGGCAATCTCGGTCGCCAGCGGGAGTCCACAAACGGCCGACCAGCGGAGTTGGCCGAGGATCGCACCGCACGGAGTCTCATGAGTCAGCACCGTCACCCAGGCGCGCCCGGCCGCGCCGGTGCCGTACCGGCGCTCCCGGATCTGCCCGAGGCGACCGTCGCTCGGCTCCCGGAGTACCTGCGCGCGCTGCACAACCTCGCCGACACCGGGCACGAGACGGTCTCCAGCGAGGGTCTCTCCGCCGCCGCCGGGGTCAACTCCGCCAAGCTCCGCAAGGACCTTTCCCACCTCGGCTCGTACGGCACCCGGGGCGTCGGCTACGACGTCGCGCTGCTGATCGAGCAGATCGAGTATGTGCTCGGGCTCACCCAACGTCGGGCGGTCGCCCTGGTCGGCGTGGGTAATCTCGGTCACGCTCTGGCCGGCTACGACGGCTTCGCCAGCCGGGGCTTCCGGATCGCCGCACTGCTCGACGCCGATCGCTCACGGGTCGGTGAGGAGATCAACGGCCTGGTCGTCAGGCATATTGACGACCTGCCGACGGTCGCCGCGGAGGAATCCCTCGCGATCGGCGTGATCGCCACCCCGGCCGCCGCCGCCCAGCAGGTCGCCGACCAACTGGTCGCCGTCGGCGTGACGAGCATCCTCAACTTCGCGCCGTGCGTACTCTCGGTTCCGGAGGGGGTCGACGTGCGCAAGGTCGACCTCGCCATCGAGCTGCAGATTCTGTCCTTCCACGAGCACCGCAAGGCGTCGCTGACCGCGCTGCCCGCCACCGGCGGGTCCGCTCTCACGGCCCTGCCGGGCGGGTTCGCGGCCACCGATACCCAGGAGGCGATAGGCACGTGAAACTGCTCGTCGTCGGCGCGTCCTACCGGACCGCCCCGGTCGCCACGCTGGAGCAGCTGGCCGTGCCCCCCGCCGACCTGACCCGCACACTGGACCGCCTGGTCGCCCAGCCGTACGTGGCCGAGGCGGTGATCGTCTCCACCTGCAACCGGGTGGAGGTCTACGCCGCCGTGTCCGGTTTCCACGGTGGGCTCGGCGACGTCTGCGCCGTGCTGGCCGAGCAGGCCGGCAGCTCGCCGACCGCGCTCGCCAGCCACCTGTACGTGCACTACGACACAGCGGCCGTGGACCACGTCTTCCGGGTCGCCACCGGTCTGGACTCGATGGTGGTGGGCGAGGCGCAGATCCTCGGCCAGCTGCGTGACGCGTACCACTGGGCCACCGGCGCCGACTCGGCCGGCCGGCTGCTGCACGAGCTGATGCAGCAGGCCTTGCGGGTCGGCAAGCGGGCCCACGCCGAGACCGGCATCGACCGGGCCGGCCAGAGCGTCGTCACCGCCGCCCTGGAGCTGGCCGCCGGGCACCTCGACGGCGACCTCGTCGGCCACCCGGCCCTGGTGGTCGGCGCCGGTGCGATGGGTTCGCTCGGGGTGGCCACGCTGTCCCGGCTGGGCGCCGGGCCGCTCACCGTCAGCAACCGGGGCGCTGACCGGGCCGTCCGGCTCGCCGAGTCGTACGGGGCGAGTGCCGCGCCGATGACCGAGCTGGCCGACACCCTCTCCACAGTGGACATCGTAGTGGCCGCCACCGCGTCCACCGAACCGGTCCTCACCCGGTCCGTGGTCACCGCGGCGCTGGCCGAACGCGACAGGTCCCGAGGCCCGCTGGTCCTGCTCGACCTTGCCGTTCCGCGCGACGTCGAGGAGGGCGTCGCCGAGCTGCCCGGCGTCGAGGTGATCGACATCGACCGGATGGCGGCGCTGCTCGCCGACGGCCCGGCGGCTGCCGACGCCGCAGCCGTCGAACGCATCGTCCTCGGCGAGGTGGAGGGCTTCCTCACCTGGCTGCGCGGCGCCGACGTGGCACCCACAGTGGCCGCGCTGCGCGGCCGGGCCGACGACGTGGTCACCGCCGAGCTGCGCCGACTGGCCCAGCGTCGCCCCGACCTCGGCGACGACCTGCGGGCCGAGGTGGCCCGCACTGTGCACCGGGTCGTGCAGCGGCTGCTGCACCAGCCCACCGTGAAGGTTCGCCAGTTGGCCGCGGAGCCCGGCGGCGACCAGTACGCGGCACTGCTGCGCGAGCTGTTCGACCTCGAGGTGCCGCAGACCTCGCCGGTGGACACCGTCCCGGACGTGCTGACCCCCGACCTCGGCATGGCGCTCCCCGGCACCGACCCGTTGTCCGGAGCCGACGCCGCCGAGCCCACCCCACCCAGCGGAGGTGCGCGATGACCGCCCCACTGCGCCTCGGCACCCGGGGCAGCGCCCTGGCGATGGCCCAGTCCGGCCAGGTCGCCGAGGCGTTGACCGTCGCCACCGGTCGCCCCGTCGAACTGGTCGAGGTGGTCACCGCAGGCGACCGCTCCAACGCGCCGGTGCACCGGCTGGGCGTCGGGGTGTTCGTCTCCGCACTGCGCGACGCGCTGACCGCCGGGACGATCGACTTCGCTGTGCACTCGTACAAGGACCTGCCCACGGCCGCCGCCGGTGGGCTGCACATCGCGGCGGTGCCAGCCCGGCAGGACCCGCGCGACGCATTGGTGGCCCGCGAAGGCCGAACGCTCGCCGAGTTGCCGCCCGGGGCCACTGTGGGCACCGGCGCGCTGCGTCGGATCGCCCAGTTGCACGCCCTCGGCCTGCAACTGGAGGTCACCCCGATCCGCGGCAACGTCGACACCCGCCTGGGGCGGGTGCTCGGCCCCGAAGCCGATCTCGACGCCGTCGTCCTGGCACGGGCCGGTCTGGCCCGACTTGGCCGACTCGACGTGATCACCGAGTCGCTGGACCCGATGCTCATGCTGCCCGCTCCCGCTCAGGGCGCGTTGGCCGTGGAGTGCCGGGTCGACGACCGGGACCTGGTCGAGCTGCTCGCCGTGCTCGACCACGCACCGTCGCGTTCCGCGGTCACCGCGGAACGTGCGTTTCTGGCAACCCTGGAGGCCGGGTGCAGCGCACCCGTCGCCGCCTATGCCGAACTCGCCGAAGGCGAGACCGGCGATGAGATCTACCTGCGCGGGGCGGTGATCAGCCCGGACGGCACTCGTGACCTCCGGCTGTCCCGCACCGGAACGCCCGCCGACGCGGCGGAGATCGGTAAGGCACTCGCCGCCGAACTCCTCGACCTCGGCGCCGACTCGATCCTCGGCCACGAAGGACACACCGGCCCGGGGACCCAGCAATTTGGGAGCACAGAATGACCCGCACCCGTAAGCCCGTCGGCCGTATCGCGTTCGTCGGGGCTGGCCCCGGTGACCCGGGCCTGCTGACCCGTCGGGCCCACGACGCCCTGGTCGACGCCGACCAGGTGATCTACGACCGGGGAGTCCCGGAGTCGTTGCTCGCCGTCGTGCGCGCCGAGGCCTCCGCTGATGCCGAATTCACCCCGGCCGAGGGCGCGCCGGGGGACGTGGCGAAGGTGCTCATCTCCGCGGCCCGCTCCGGGCTGAACGCGGTGCACCTGGTCGCCGGCGACCCGTTCGGGCACGACTCGGTGGTCAAGGAGGTGCAGGCGGTGGCCCGCACCGCCGCCCACTTCGAGGTGGTGCCCGGCGTCGGCCAGGCCGAGGGTGTGGCCACCTACGCCGGGGTCCCGCTGCCGGGTGTGCGTACGGCCGCCGACGTCGAGGACGTCAGCGTGCTGGACTTCGAGGCGCTGGCCACGGCCGTCGGCCGGGGTTCGCTCGCGCTCGCCGTGGACGCCGGTGACCTCGCCGCCGTCCGGGACGGGCTGCTCGCCGCCGGGGTCGACGGCACCACCGGCGTCGGCGTGACCGGCGACGGCACCGGCGAGACCCAGTACACGACCACGTCGACAGTGGACAGCTTCGTGGCCGCCGCGCTCGGCTTCACCGGCCGGGTGGTGCTCACCGTCGGTGTGGGCGTGGGGCAGCGCGACAAGCTGAGCTGGTGGGAGAACCGCCCGCTGTACGGCTGGAAGGTGCTCGTACCCCGGACCAAGGAGCAGGCCGGCGCGATGAGCGCCCGGCTGCGCGCGTACGGGGCCATCCCGTGTGAGGTGCCGACCATCGCGGTCGAGCCGCCGCGTACCCCGGCGCAGATGGAGCGGGCGGTCAAGGGCCTGGTCGACGGCCGGTACGCCTGGGTGATCTTCACGTCGGTGAACGCGGTCCGCGCGGTCTGGGAGAAGTTCGCCGAGCACGGCCTCGACGCCCGGCACTTCGGCGGCGTCAAGATCGCCTGCATCGGTGAGGCCACCGCGGATTCGGTCCGCGCGTTCGGCATCCAGCCGGAGCTGATCCCCGCCGGGGAGCAGTCCTCGGAGGGCCTGCTGGCCGAGTTCTCGCCGCACGACGAGATCCTCGACCCGGTGGGCCGGGTGCTGCTGCCGCGCGCCGACATCGCCACCGAGACGCTCGCCGCCGGGCTCACCGAGCGCGGCTGGGAGGTCGACGACGTGACCGCGTACCGGACGGTGCGGGCCGCTCCGCCGCCCGCCGAGATCCGCGACGCGATCAAGTCGGGCGGGTTCGACGCGGTGCTCTTCACCTCGTCCTCCACCGTGCGCAACCTGGTCGGCATCGCCGGGAAGCCGCACGCCCGGACCGTTGTTGCCGTCATTGGGCCCAAGACGGCGGAGACCGCGACGGAGTTCGGCCTGCGCGTCGACGTCCAGCCGCCGCACGCCTCGGTGCCCGACCTGGTGGAGGCGCTTGCCGCCTACGCCGTCGAACTGCGGGAGAAGCTGGCCGCCATGCCGGCCAAGCAGCGCCGTGGCTCGAAGGTGCAGGGCCCGACCGCTCTGCGCTTCCGGTAGTCGTTCGAGGAGGGCCCGCCATGTCGTACCCCGAGATCCGGCCCCGCCGGCTGCGCCGCAACCCGGCGGTCCGCCGGCTGGTGTCAGAGACCCGGGTCGACCCGGCCGAGCTGGTCGTGCCGATGTTCGTGAAGGAGGGGCTGACCGAGCCCCGCGCCATCGGGTCGCTCCCGGGGGTGCTCCAGCACTCCCGGGACTCGCTCCGCAAGGCGGCGGCCGAGGCGGTCCAGGCCGGTGTCGGCGGGATCATGCTCTTCGGCGTGCCGGAGCAGCGGGACCCGACCGGCTCCGGCGGCATCGACCCGAACGGCATCCTCAACGTCGCCATCCGCGACGTGGTGGCCGAGGTGGGCGACGCCACAGTGGTGATGAGTGACCTGTGCCTCGACGAGTTCACCTCGCACGGGCACTGTGGGCTGCTCACCCCCGACGGTGAGGTCGACAACGACTCGACCCTGGCCGCGTACGCCGACATGGCGGTGGCCCAGGCCGCCGCCGGGGTCGGCATGGTCGGACCGTCCGGGATGATGGACGGCCAGGTCGGCGTGGTACGCCGGGCCCTCGACGCCGCCGGGCACCAGGACGTCTCCGTGCTGGCGTACGCGGTGAAGTACGCCTCCGCCTTCTACGGCCCGTTCCGGGAGGCGGTGGAGTCGGCGCTGGAGGGCGACCGGCGCACCTACCAGCAGGACCCGGCCAATCTGCGTGAGTCGCTGCGCGAGGTCGCGTTGGACGTGGCCGAGGGCGCCGACCTGGTGATGGTCAAGCCGGCGCTGCCCTACCTCGACGTGGTGTCGGCGGTGCGGGCCGCGGTGGACGTCCCGGTCGCCGCCTACCAGGTCTCCGGTGAGTACGCGATGGTCGAGGCGGCCGCCGCGAACGGCTGGATCGACCGCGAGCGGGTGATGCTGGAGACGCTCACCTCGATCAAGCGGGCCGGTGCGCAGGTCATCCTCACCTACTGGGCCGTCGAGGCCGCTGGCCTGCTCCGCCAGCGCTACTGAGCGGCCCGTCCGCGGCCATCCTGTCCCGCCGTGCGCCGATCGTGACGCGCACGGTGGGCCTTGACGCGGCCGTGACCGCTGGGGCCTGGCTCGCGCGGGGTCCAGTTCTTGTCGGCCGGATCCCGGCTCCTGACTGCGGCGGATACCGGCTCCTGACTGCGGCGCATCCCGGCTCCTGACTGTGCCGGATACCGGCTCCTGGCTGTGCGGATCCCTGGCTCCGATGTCTCCACGGCTGCCTTTGCTCTGCACCCGCGGATGCGCCAGCCACGGTCTTAGGCCGGCGCTGACCAGGATGGCGCGTACCAGCAGGGATAGAGCGTGCCGGGGTGGCGCACGAGAGGGCCCGTCTTGGTGGCGCGCATGAGAGGGCCCGTCTTGCTGGCGCGCTTCAGAGGGGCCGGCGGGGTGGCGCATATCAGGGTGCAGAGCAAAGGGGATAGGTCAGGGATTGCCTCCCCGCTCCGTCGCGCGGACGACGTGCTGCTCAAAGCCCACGACTTCGTCGCCCGAGCGGAAGCCACCCTCGCCATGATGACGGTTGTCCCGTTGTCCACAGGTCCTTCCGTTGTCCACAGGCCAGCCGAACGGGACTGCGAGAAACGGGGCGAGCCGGGACGGTGGAGGCATGGACGACCTACCGAGCGAGCCCTCCGACACCCTATGGCCGGTCGTTGGCATTGTCCGGGCGGCCCGTCGCCACGCCGACCTCAGCCAACGTGAGCTGGCCCGACGGGCAGGGGTGCACCACGCCACCATCGGCCGCATCGAGGGCGGTCGGACTGTTCCGAGCATCGAGCTGCTCTGCCGGATCATCGACGTCGCCGGGTGTCGGCTGGCCGTCGTCGACGACCTCGGCCGGGTGCTCATGCCGATGCGGGACTGGGACGACACGCGTGACGGTGCGGGGCGCCGCTACCCGACGCACCTGGACACCATTCTCGACCCGAAGCCGGGGGAGTGGTGGGCGGACATCTATGGGCTGGCCCGCCCGCCCGAGACGTTCTACCGCAACCGGGAGGTCCGTGACGCGATGCGTCGGCGTAGCCAATGGGAGGTGCGGGTAGCCAAGCACCGCGGCGATCCACCACCGCCACAGCGCTGGCGGTACGACTGACCGCGGGACGGACGACGGCCCGCCGCCCCCGGGCGGGGTTCGGCGGGCCGCCGACGACCGCTCCAGAATCAGTCGTCGTTGGTGATCGTTCCGGTCGCGAGTGGATCAGCCAGCCGCAGGCCGGGTACGCCGGCCACCAGCAACGTCAACTTCTCGTCCGCCTCCCGCTTGCGGTCACCGCGCACCGACACCGGGAACGCCACCGACGTCTGCCCGGCGGCCAACACCTTGCAGCCGGCGTACGGGTCGAAGTCCGAGCCCACCTGCGCCGTGAGGCCGACGGTCGCGGCGCAGAGCAGCACCGACTGGGACAGCGGCCGAGACACGGTCGCGGTGAAGGTGAGCTGCCGGGTGCCCTGGTTGCCCTCGGTCACCGCCGAGTCGGCCACTGTCAACGACGCCCGGGACCGGAACCGCGCCACCTGCGGGTCGTGGTCACTGGAACCTCGCGACCCGTCACCGGCGAACTCCGCCGGCCAGTCGGCGTTGATGTGCGCCGCCCGCACCTGCACCAGGTCGCTGTGGAACGCGTCGTTGACGAACAGGTGGTCGAGAGTCTGCGCGTGCCCCTCGAAACTGTACGAGTAGGCCGAGGCCGGCACGTCCGCGACGAGGTCGTCCCACAGGTTGCGCAGGCCCGCCTCGTAGAGCGGGGCGAGCTGGTCCGACGGCGTGGGCTGCTCACCGGTCGCGATGGGATCGTCCGGGCGCGGGAAGACGTTCAGGTCCCCGCCGTAGACCACCCGGGCGGTCTGGTCGGCCTCCTCGATCGCGGTGACGATCGCCGCACCGTAACGCGCCTGCTCACGCCGCTGCCCGACCCGGCTGTCCGGGCCGGACGAGTAGTGGTTGCTGAGCGCGTACAGGGTGAACCGCTCGGCCGAGCCGGGCGCCGCGGCCACGCTGAACTTGCCCAGCTGCGGAGCACGGGTGAAGACGTTGCTGCCGTCCCGACCGGTCGAGGTGTCCACGTCCGCCGGCAGCACCGCGTTGAGGGCCTTCGGGTTCTGCACGTCGGCGTTGGTCGGCAGCCCCGCAGCCCGGTACTGAACGGTCGGTGTCGACCCCAGCAGGGGGTCCGCCGCCGTCGCGGCCGCCAGCGACACCCGGTCCGTGCGGTACAGGAAGGCCGCGGTGATACCGCGAGCGTCCGCGCCGGTCCGGTCATAGGCGGCGGCGTACGCGGGCCCACCGGCCGCCGTCACCGCGAGCGCCAACTCCTGGATGCTGTCCGGAGCGCCATCGGCGTTGTTGGTGTCGCCGCAGCTCAGCGCCGTCCCGGAGATCGTGCAGATGTCCTGGTCCTCGGCCTCCTGCACCAGGATCAGGTCGGGTGCGTGCAGGTCCTTGACGATCTGATCGGCGAGGGCGGCCAGTTGCTCGCGGTATTCCGCCTCGCTGGCCGGGACGTAGTCGAACGGCGGGGAGACACCCACGCAGCCGGCGTTGCCGGCGAAGTCGCAGCCGTCGAACGGGTCGTCGCGGTAGTCGTACAGGTTCTCCACGTTGTAGGTGGCCACGGCCACCTCCTGCGACCGGTCGGCCGGCTTGGGCGGGTTGTTCTTCGACGGGTCGGCCCCGGCGGCGAACTCCGCCCGCTCGACCTGGACGCCGTACTTCTCGAACGAGTAGTAGACCCCGCCCACCGCGTCCGCCCGCAGCGTGTCGAAGGTGTGCGTCGGCGGAAGTAGTGCGGCGCTGTCCCCGGCGGTGGCCTTCACGCCCATGCTGCCCAGCAGCGTCCGCTGGCCGTTGCCGTCGTCGAAGCGGCGGGTCGGGTCGTTGTCCAGCGGGTGCGAATCACGGAAGACCCGCCGGGAGTACGGGTCGGCGCGGTCCAGCAGCGGGTCGTCGCGGTCGACCACCCACAGCTCCGCGTCGGCGGTAGAGGAGAAGACGTCCCGGCCGCTCACCGCGCCGCTGCCCGCGCGTACCCGCATCCGGGAGCCCTCGTGCCGCTCCCAGAAGCGCTGCGCGTCGGTCAGCACGGCGGGCGGCACCGCGTCGGCCACCGCGACCGCGGTGTCCACGACCAGCCCACCGCCGATCAGGCGGACCAGCGACGCGCCGGAGAGCTGGGTGAAGTTGTAGTACTCCGACACCCGCGCCCGCAGCACGACCTCGTCGCCGACCGTCGGCACGTAACCGCCGATCAGCGAGGAGAACGTACCCATGAACACGAAGATGCCGTCGGAGCTGGTCGGATCGCCGTCGGTGTCACCAACGCGGCTCTGCAGGAAGAAGCCGTGCTGCTCCGCTCCGGCCGAGGTGCGGGCCAGGGTCAACTGGGTGATCACGCCGCGTACGTCGTGCAGGGCGCTGCTCGTGCCGTTGCCGCTCGCCGGTGCGAGCGGTGACCGGTCGCTCGGACCGGACTCGGTGTCGGTGGTCGGACCCTGCACCTCGCCGACGGTCAGCTCCCGGGTCACCTGCACCGCCAGTGCGCAGCTCGCGGTGCCACCGCCCGCGTCGGTCGTGGTCAGTGTGACGGTGTACGCCCCGGCGGCGAGGTCGGCGCTCACACCGACCGTGGCCCGGGCGGTGCCGCCCACCCCGTCGGCGGGGGTGAACGCGGTACGGGTGATCGAGCCGGAGGTCGGGCTCGGGCTGATCGCGGTCACCGCCAGGTCGACGATCGTGTCGTCGGGGTCGGCGGCGGTCACCTCGCGGCTCACGGCCGTGCCGGCGGCGGTGACCAGTGACCCGCCGCAGGTCAGCGTGGCGGGCACGTCGACCGGGCCGCCGCCGTCCACGGTGTGCGCGCCCAGCCCGTCGAAGGTGTCGACGGGGAAGCCGGCCCACTGTGCGGCGGGGTCGAACGCGTCCGACGGGTCGGTGTCACCGGCGGCAACGCTCGCCAGCCGGCGCAGTGTGTTGTCGGCGGTGCTGGTGACGCCGGCGCCCCACTCGGTGCCCGGGTCGACGCCCACCTGGCCGATCGAGTCGAGCACTGTGGTGCCCCGGCGCAGCACTATCGCGTCGTCACCGTTGAAGAGGCTCGCCCCGGTGGTCTGGTCAGCCTGGGCGAGGATGGCGGCCCCGGCCGAGGCGCTGGCGAACACGAACGCGTCACCGGCCGCCACGTTGCCGGTCAGGGCGATCGTGGTGGCCGTGGTGGAGCCGTTGAAGTAGAGCTGCAACTGGTAGCCACCGGCCGTCAGGTCGACAGCGGCGCCCGTGCCGTTGAACAGCTCGATCGCCTTGTTGTTCGACGAACCCTCGACGTACTCCGAGATGAACAGGTCGGTGGGCGCGGCGCTGGCCGCGGTGGGTGCGACGCCGAGCGCCGTGACTGTCACGGCGGCGGTGGCGGTCGCGAGCGCGGCGATTGAGCGGCGCGGGCGCATAGGGCCTCCACGATGGGTGGATGGGGTCAACGCACGTTAAGGTGCGCGACTGTCCACCGTCCATCCCCTAATGGACAGTTTCGTGAATTTCTCAGCGCGGTGGATCGAGGCGGTGCACCAGCTCAGCGACGTCGACGCTGTATTCGCACCAGTCCCGGTCGGGGCGGTAGCCCAGCTCAGCGTTGACCTTCAACATCGCCTCGTTGGCCTGCGCGTTCCAGGTCTGCACCTCGATCAGCTCCGGCTCGGCGGAGCGCAACTCCAGCAGCATCCGCGCCTTGATCGCCCGATCGATGCCGTAGCCCCGGTGATCCTGCGCGACGATCGTGTCGTACTGGTCGGCGCGGGTCGGGTGCTGTGCCGGCACCACCACCTCGGTCAGGCCGGCCACCTCGCCGCTCTGCTCGTGCCGGGCGAGCACGATGTACGGCTTCATGCCCCGCCGGTGCAGCGTGTCGAGGCTGTCCCGCAGTCGCTCCGGGTCGTAGGAGCTGGGGCGCAGCTCACCGTCGTCGACGTCGCGCACCTCGGCCTTGGCCCGCGCGTACGCCTCGATCAGGTCGTCCGGCGGCCCGCCCGGGAAGAACTCCAGCTGGTAGCCCGCCCCGATGCCGGTGGCCATCTCGGCCAGCTCGGCCCAGTCCACCGCCGTCAGGTCGAGCACGCTGCGCGTCTCCACGTACTCCCGGGTGAAGCCGAGCGACTCGTAGAACCCGACCGCCGGCGTGTCGCCGACAACCTCGACCCCGATCGACTGGAAACCCTCCTGGTAGACCCGGCGCGCGGCACGCAGCACCAGGTCACGGCCGAGGCCGGTGCGCCGCGCGGACGGGTGCACCAGCACCTCGAGCACGCCGATGTCACCCAGAAGGAGTACGTGCACCTGGCCGATCACAGCGCCCGTGTCGCCCGGATCCGTCGGCTCGGCCTGGGCGATCCAGGAGATCCGCCGCTCGCCGGGCATCACCTCGGCGAGGTACTCCCGCAGCGAAGCCTCCCGCCAGGGCGGATCCTGCGGCAGGTCGGCCGCCAGGACCGCGTTCAGCGTGGCCAACAGCGACGCGATCTCGGCGGACGACGCGGTCCTGGGGTCCCACTCGCGCACCATCACCCGTCTAGCTTGCCGCTAACAGAGGCCCGGGGGAAGTGTCCAGTTCTCCAACGTATCGAGACGATCACTTCACTAGCGACTGGCCCGTCCGTACCGGTTCGCGGTGTCGTAGACGTCCTGGGCGTACCGCCGTACATCGTTGTAGGAGAGGATCGCGTTCCACCAGTCGCCCGCGATGCTCAGGTTCCGGCCGCCCTTGCAGAGGTAGTTCCCCGCTGCCAGGGCCGCGTCGTCCAGGTCGTGCGGGTCCTTGACGCCGTCGTTGTCCGCGTCCGCGCCGATCTCCTGCCAGGTGGTCGGGATGAACTGCATCGGCCCGATGGCGCGGTCGAGGGTCGAGTTCCCGTCGAGCGCCCCACGGTCGGTGTCGATGATCCGCATCCGGCCGTCCTTGCCGTCCAGCGGCAGCCCGAAGATGTTGGGTACCGCCTTGCCGTCCTGCCCCAACTGCGCCCCGTTGGTCGAGCCGTGATCCGATTCGACCTTTCCGATCGCGGCCAGCGTGGTCCAGCTCAGCGCACAGCTGCGGTTGGTCTGGGCGAGCACCAGCTCGGCGTACCCGTACGCCTGCATGGCCACCGCCGGGACACCGACCTTGGCACCGACCTGCTGCGCCCAGCCGGCCAGGGCGTCCGACGGTCGGCCGCCGACCACCGACCCGGTCGGCAGCCCGTTGCCGGGCAACCCGCCGGTGGGCAGCGGAAGGGTCGGCAGTGGTCCGGTCGGCAGCGGCCCGGTGGGCAGCGGGCTGGTCGGCAGGCCGGAGGGCATCCCAGGCGCTGCCACCCCGCTCGGCGCGGCCGAGGCGTCGACGGCGACCGGGCGCGGTGCACGGATCGTGGCCGGTACGAGCAGCGCTCCCACCGCACCGGTCGCCGCCACCAGTGCCAGCAGGAAGACACCGGGCAGGGTCAGCCGACCACTCGGCCGGCGCGCCCAGGCGCGGGTCGCCTGGGTCGCTGCGGCTGCTGCCCGACGGGGCGGCAGCCGTACCGCGTGCGCGAACTGCACCCGCCGTCGGCGCGCCGGGTCGGACGCCGGCACGGCCGGGATCTCATCCACAGTGGTCTTGGCCGGACCTGCGGCACCGGTCTTCGCGGCGTCGGCGGGCGCGTCGGCGCTCGACGCGCCGGCCGCCTTCGACGCGGCCGGACCACTGGCGCTGCCGTCCGCCTCCGCGGCGTCGGCTTTCGCGGCGTCGCCCTTCGTGGCGTCGGCGTTGGCTGCCGCGGCCAGGGGGTCGGCCGCGGGGCTTGCGGTCGGGACTGATCCGGCCGGAACCTCCGTGCCGGTGGCGCGGGAGTCCGCTTCGGACCCGGCGGAGTCGGCTGCGGAGGACTTCACCGCTGGCGGAACCGCCGTGGCGGCTGGTGGCGTGGTGGTCGCTGGCGTGCTCGACGCGCCGGCGGAACGCCCGCTCAGCCAGGGGCGGCGGGGGCGGGGCACCTTGCGCGCCTGGTCGGGCGCGGCCCCGGAGCCTTCGAGCGGCCCGTCCAGCGGCGCGGCCGGTCGTAACGGTTGCACACGCGTGTCGTCCTCGCCGTCCACCACCTGTCGAGTATCACCCATGCTCCGCGAACCGTCAGATCCACGTACCCTGGGTGGCATGCCCCGGTACGAGTTCCGCTGCCGCGCCTGCGGCGACACCTTCGAGGTCAACCGTTCGATGGCGGCGGCCGGCGAGCCGGCCAGCTGCCCTCAGGGACACGCCGACACGGTCAAGCTTCTTTCCGCGGTCGCGGTCACCGGTCGCAGCGGTGGTGGTGCTCCGGCACCCGCCGCTGGTGGTGGTGGCTGCTGCGGCGGCGCCTGCGGCTGCTGATCGGGTCAATTCGCCGCCGCCTGGTGGGCCAGCCTTGCCGGGAGCGGGTCCGAGTGGCACGTTGAGGCGGCACTTGCCCGGCCGTTCTCACGATGTGTGATCGTTCGGACTCAGGCAGCATGAACCCGACGTCACGGGCGGAGGTTCCTCGCATGTCGCCACGGATCCAGCTCCCGAGCGGTTGGGTGACCTTCGTATTCACTGATATCGAGGGCTCCACACGGCTGGCTCAGCTGCTCGGCCCGGACTACCGCCCGGTGCTCGCCGAGCATCGACGGCTGCTGCGCCGCACGCTGGCCAGCACCGGTGGCGCGGAGCTGCTGACCGAGGGCGACTCGTTCTTCCTGGCCTTCGAGGAAGCTTCCGCGGCGATGACCGCGTGCCTGACCGCTCAGCGGGCACTGTCCAGCCACGACTGGCCCACCCCCGAGGCCGCGCCCCGGGTGCGGATGGGCCTGCACACCGGCTATGCCGAGCCACGCGACGGCGAGTACGCCAGCGCCGAGGTGCACCGGGCCGCCCGGGTGGCGGCCGCCGCGCACGGCGGGCAGGTGCTCTGCACGGCGTCCACCGCCCGTCGGGCCGAGCCGATGCCGCCGGGTGCGACCCTGCTCGACCTGGGGCTGCACCGGCTACGCGGCTTTGACGACCGTGAACGGCTGTTCCAACTGGTCGCACCGGGTCTGGAGCGACAGTTCCCCCGGCCCCGCACCGCCGACGCGGTGCCGCACAACCTCCCCACCCAGGTCACCTCGTTCGTCGGCCGGCAGGCCGAGCGCATCGAGCTGAGCCTGCTGGTGCGTCAGAACCGCCTGGTCACCGTGCTGGGCGCCGGCGGCGCGGGCAAGACCCGGCTCGCGGTGGAGTTGGCCAGCGGAGTTGTCGAGGCGTACCCGGACGGGGTCTGGTTTGTCGACATCGCCTCGGTGACCGACCCGGGGTTGGTGGCGTTCGCCATCGCCGCTGTGCTCGGCCTGCGTCCCGAGCCCGGTCGGCCGATGCTGGACACCCTCGTCGAGTACGCGGCCGGCCGTCGGATGCTGGTCGTACTGGACACCTGTGACACCCAACCGGCCGCCTGCGCCGAGGTGATCGCGCGGCTGCTGTCCGGTGGAAGCGGCGTACGGGTGCTTGCCACCAGTCGCGAGTCGTTCAGTCTGCCCGGCGAGGTGGTGTGGCGGATTCCGCCGCTCTCGGTCGACCCGCGCGCGGACGGCGCGGAGAGCGACGCGGTGGCGCTGCTGCTGGACCGTACGGCTGCGGCCCGTGGTGGTCGGCAGCCGGACCCGGCCGAGTCCGCCGACCTGCGTCGGGTCGTGCAGCGGTTGGACGGCCTGCCGCTCGCCATCGAGCTGGCCGCCGCCCGGCTACGGGTGCTCTCGGTCGGTCAGCTCGCCGAGCGCCTGGACGACGTCCTCGGCACCCTGGACGCCGGCCGGGAGGACCCGGATCCGCCGCCGGTGGAGCGGGGCTGGTCCGGCAACCAGCAGGACACCGTGGACCTGGTCGCCGCGGCGGCCGGAGCGTCGCCACCCTCACCGGCCAGCCGAGCGGTGCATCGCTCGGCCACCGAACGGCATCTGACCATGCAGGCCACCGTCACCTGGTCCTACCGGACGCTGGGGCCCCGGGCCGCCCGCCTGCTGCGGTGGCTGGCGGTCTTCGCCGGCCCGGTGGATCTGGCGACGGTGGAGTGGCTGCTGGGTGACGATCCGCTGGACCCGCTGTCGGTCCTTGTGGACAAGTCGATGGTGTTGGCCGAGCCGCGTGCCTCCGGCAGCACCTACCGGATGCTCGACCCCATCCGGGCGTACGCGGCGCGACGGCTGGCCGAGGCGGGCGAGGAGCAGGCCGCCCGGGACCGGCACGTGGCCTGGTCGGCGCACGCGTTGGACCGGGCCCACCTGGGCCAGGACGGCCGGCCGGTGACGCTGTCGCTGTATGCCCTCGATCCACTGGCCGGGGAGCTGCGCGCCGCGCTGCGGTGGTGCGCCACCGGCGGCAGCGCCCGTGCGGGTCTCGGCCTGGCGGGTGGGCTTGACCAGTGGTGGCTGGAGCGGGGCCTGGCCCGCGAGGGGCGGCTGTGGCTGTTCCGGCTGTACGGACGGATCGCTGAGACGGGGGAGCGGATCCCGGAGGCGGAGCTGGCTGCGGCGTACCACATGCATTCGCTGCATGCCAGCGCCGACGGTGAGTTCGCCGAGGAACTGCGCTACTCCCAGCGGGCGGAGGCAGCGGCCCGGCAGGCCGGCGACGCCGGGTTGCTGGCTCGGGTGCTCGCCGGCCGGGCGGCACCGCTCGTCGACATGGGGCAGTTCGCCGAGGCCGAACGGGTGTGCCGGGAGGTCATCGACTGGGCGCACGGGCAGGACGTGGTCGGTGAGGCTCTGTTCGCGGTCTTCAGCCTGGCCGAGCTGCTCTGGCGGCGGGGTGCCCTGGAGGAGGCCGCCGAGCTGCTGGGCGCGGTGCGCCCGGTGGAGGCCGCCCGGCCCGTGGAGCGGGGCCGGCGTTCGGTGGACATGCTGCTCGGCATGGTCGCGCTGGCCCGCGGCGACGTGATCGCCGCACACGAGCATCTGCTGGTGGCGCTGCGCTCCCGGATGGGTCACGGCTACCACGGGCGGGCGTGCGACACCTTGAACGCGATAGCGGTGCGCTGCGCGATCGGCGGGGAGCGGTTGACCGCCGCCCGCCTGTTCGGGGCGGCGCAGGCCACCCGGGCGAGCATGCGGGCCACCCCCGGCATCTTCGGCGGTTACTGGGCCGAGCAGCAGGGGGAGTTGCGCGCGGTGCTGGGCGACACGGCCTTCGACGACGCGTACGGCGAGGGTGCGGAGCTGGGGCTGGACGAGGCCGCGGCGCTGGCACTCGACGTGGAACACCCGGACCTGGCGGCGGACTCGACCCGCTTCAGCACCGGCCTGTCCCAACCAACCCCCCGCCGTCCCGCCGACCCCGACCGCCACCCAGCCACCCGAACCGAACGCGCCTAACCCCACCCACCCTGCCCTGCCCCCGCGCCCCCGCCCTGCCCCGCCGATCTTGCACTTTCTGTCGTGAGATACCGGTGTCAAAGCGGCATATCGACAACCGAAAGTGCAAGATCGCGGGGCGCGAGCGCGGGCGCGGGCGCGAGGCGCCAGGTGCGAGGGCGCGGGGCAGGGCTCGGGTTGCGGGGTTAGTGGGTTGCGGCGTTGGCTTCGGCTTGGGCCTTCATTCGGGCGGCGCGGTCGATGTCGGCCTGCTGGACGGCCGCTACCGAACCGAAGATGCTGACCGCCTGGTAGTAGGTCCAGGCCAGGCTGTAGCAGGCCGGTCGGACGACCGAGTTGTACGTGGTGCAGACGCGCTTCAGGTCCTCGTAGAAGGCGTTGTCGAGGCGGGACTTGTTTGCGGAGAACTGGCCGACCGCCTTGTAGTTGCGGTAGCCGAAGTCGTGCCGGTAGCAGCCCAGGTTGAAGGTGAAGCCGAGCGGGTTGTCCGGGCTGGACGAGCAGTAGTCGGTGGACCAGTTGAAGTTGTAGTCGGCCCAGGGTGCCCGGTTGACCCGGGCGCTGTTCCACGAGTTGTAGCTGGACGCGCTGGTCTGGGTCCAGCTGGACAGCACGGAGAGCTTCTGGGCGGGGGTGACGGCGGCGGCGGGTGAGGCGATGGCGAGGGTGGCGAGCAGCGCTGACGCGCCCGAGGCGAGCAGGGTGGCGAGACGTCGGGGCACGGGTTACCTCCGCGGGGGTGAGCGGGTGGGACGGAAGTTACCGGCGGGTTACCGGATGTCGATGAGTGTCGATCAGCTGATCAACTAGGTGGTATGCGCATCGCCAACTATTGGTGACATGCGTCGAAACAGACGAATGCCCCGGACGCACGGGGCGTCCGGGGCATTCAGAGAGAACGGTCAGCGCAGGACGAATGCCGGCGGGCTGGCGGGGCTCTCGTTGGCCGACCGGTCCACCGCGGTCAACTGGTAGGTGTAGCGCCGACCGGGCTCGGCCGAGGTGTCCACCCAGGACTGGACGCTGCCGGGCGTGGCCCGGACGGTGTCGACCAGGTGCGCGGCGTCGGCAGTGGCGCACCGGCCGGGCACTGTGGTGCCGTCGAACCGGTAGATCGCGTACGAGGTGGCGGTGCCGAGCGGGCCGACGCCGTCGGCGGGCTGCCGCCAGGTGAGCCGGACGCCGTCGGCCTGCCGGGTCGCCTTGGTGACCACCGGGAAGAGCAGCGGTCGCGCCGGCAGGTGGGGCATGGCCGGCACCAGCGCCGGTCGGGAGTAGTGCTCACTCGCGTAGATGTCGGTGGCACCGAGCCGGTTGGCCCGTACCTGCACCGCGGAGAAGTGCACGTTGCCCTGCACCTCCGGGTACGACCGGTTGAGCGTCAGGTGGTCGGACAGCTCACGCGAGTTCTGCCAGTACGGCCCGTACGCCGGGTCTCCGCTCTTGTAGTCGGCCTGGCCGATGTAGAGCTGCACGCGGGTGCCGCGCACCGTCTCGGCCCACCACGGCACGAGGCGCGCGTAGTCGGCGGCTGGGTACTGGCCGATGTACCAGTAGAGCTGCGGCACCACGTAGTCGACCCACTCCTGCTTGATCCACTTACGGGTGTCGGCGGAGATGATGTCGTACGACTGGCTGCCGGTGGTGTCCGAACCGAGCGGGTCGGCGGTCTTGTTACGCCAGATGCCGAACGGGCTGACGCCGAACTTCACCCACGGCTTCGCCGCCTTGATCTTGCCGTTCATCTCCTGGATCAGCAGGTTGATGTTGTCCCGCCGCCAGTCGGCCCGGTCGGTGAAGCCCCGGTTGTGGGCCGCGAAGGTCGCGTCGTCCGGCACCTGGTACGTGCCGCTGGGGTAGGGGTAGAAGTAATCGTCGAAGTGGACGCCGTCGATGTCGTACCGCTTGACGGCGTCCATCATGGCGGTCTGGACGAACTCGCGTACCTCGGGGATTCCGGGGTTGTAGTAGAGCCGGCTGCCGGCCACGCCGGCCGGTGGGTAGGCGAAGGCCCAGTCGGGGTGCTGCTGGGCCGGGTGGCCGGGGGCGAGCTGGGCGAGGTCCGCGCCGGCGCCACCGGGGGCCGGCATGGAGACGCGGTACGGGTTGAACCAGGCGTGGAACTCCAGGTTCCGCTTGTGCGACTCGTCGACCAGGAAGGCCAGTGGGTCCCAGCCCGGGTCCTGGCCGCGTACTCCGGTCAGGTACTCCGACCAGGGCTCGTACGGCGAGGGCCAGAGCGCGTCGGCGGTGGGCCGGACCTGCACCACGACGGCGTTGTGGTGCAGTCGCCCGGCCAGGTCGAGCAGTTCGCGGTACTCAGTCTGCTGCGCGGCGATCCGGTCGGGGCTGGTCTGGGACGCCTTGCTGGGCCAGTCGATGTTGACCACCGACGAGATCCACATGGCCCGGAACTGCCGTTTCGGGGTGGCCGGGTCGGTGGCGCAGGTGGTGGTGGTGTCGGCCGCGCTGGGCGCGGCGCTCGCGGGGGTGGCGGTGACGAACGTACCGAGCAGGGCTGTGACCAGCCCGGCGACTCCGAGTCGGGTGGCTTTCATGCGGTGTGTCCCTTCGTTGGGGCTCCCGGATGTTTCGCGCGGTGCGCGGCAAGATTCGCCGTCGATGTCCGCATCGCTGGTAGGAAATTTTCACAATCTCGCCGACGCCGCAAGAGTTCGTGGTTGACCAATCGCTCCGCTGGGTAGCAACGCCGGTCACCGGCCGCCACGGGGTGGTCGCACGGTGGGAGGGGTGACCGGGTGTCCGTGCTGCGCACAAAACCAATCAAGGACGTGATAGCCCAGGGCGAGGCGGACGGCAGCGACGGCCAGTTGGGGCTGAAGCGACGGCTCGGCGCGATCGACCTCACCGGCTTCGGCATCGGCATCGTGATCGGCACCGGCATCTTCACGCTCACCGGAATCGAGGCCCGGGACAGCGCCGGGCCGGGCGTGGTGATCTCCTTCGCCATCGCCGGCGTGGTGGCCCTGCTCGCCGCCCTCTGCTACGCCGAGCTGGCCTCCAGCGTGCCGACCGCCGGCAGCGCCTACACCTACGCGTACGCCACGATGGGCGAGATCGTCGCCTGGATCATCGGCTGGGACCTGCTGCTGGAGTTCGCGCTCGGCGCCGCAGTGGTGGCCCGAGGCTGGTCCGGCTACCTCGCCGAACTGCTCGACCTGCCGACCCGATGGTTCGGCGAGGAGGGCAGCACCGTCAACGTGGGCGCCATCGCCATCGTGCTGATCCTCGGCGTCGTGGCGATCGTCGGCATCCGGGAATCCGCCCGGATCACCAACCTGCTGGTGCTGGTCAAGGTGGCCATCTGCGTCTTCGTGGTGGTAGCCGGGCTGTTCTTCGTCAAGGCCGCCAACCTCACCCCGTTCATCCCGCCGGCCGAGCCCGCCGGGAGCGGCGACGACGGCATCAAGCAGCCGGTCACCCAGGCGCTCTTCGGGCTTGAGCCGTCGGTCTTCGGCTTCGTCGGGGTGCTCAGCGCCGCCGCCGTTGTCTTCTTCGCGTACACCGGCTTCGAGGCCGTTGCCAACCTGGGCGAGGAGACGCGCAAGCCCAAGCGGGACCTCACCCTGGGTCTGCTCGGCACGCTGCTGATCTCCACTGTGCTCTACATCGGCGTCTCGCTGGTGGTGGTCGGGATGGTGCCGTACACCGAGATCGACCGGGGCGCCCCGATCGCGTCGGCCTTCGAGTCGGTCGGCGCGGGTTGGGCCGCAGTGCTGGTCTCCATCGCCGCGGTCGCGGGCCTGACCAGCGTCATCCTGGTCGACCTGGTGGCGATGGGCCGGATCGGCTTCGCCATCGCCCGGGACGGCTTGATCCCGCCCTCGATCGCGAAGGTGCACCCGCGCTGGGGTACCCCGTACCGGATCTCGGCGATCATGACGGTGGCGGTCGCGCTGCTGGCCGGCTTCCTGCCGCTGTCCGCGCTGGCCGACCTGGTCAGCATCGGCGCGCTCTGCGCGTTCGTCCTCGTCTCGCTGGCGGTGCCGATCCTGCGCCGCAAGCGGCCGGACCTGGAGCGGCCGTTCCGGGTGCCGTTCTCACCGGTGCTGCCGATCGTCTCGGCGCTGGCCTGCTTCTACCTGATGCTCAACCTGTCCGTGGAGACCTGGCTGCGGTTCCTGGCCTGGATGCTGCTCGGCGCGCTGATCTACTTCGGCTACGGCTACCGCCGCAACCGGCTGGCCCAGCACGAGCCCGCCGTCGCTCCGACCCCCCGTGAGCCGACTGCCTGACCCGAAGGTGCGGAAGGGCCCGATCGGCGGGGCCCTTCCGCGCGACCCGCGCAGCCATGACCAGTCCCTGGTGGCGTCCGCGCCGGCCTGGCACCGCGCGGACGGCGCGGCCGCGATGCGGGGCCGTCGCCCGCCTGGCCGTCCAACTCCTCGCCAATCGCCTGGACGGTGACCGCACCGACCCCGCCCAGGAACTCCGCGCCCCCCACCGCCTGGAACTCCGTGAGTTGACCCGGATCAGCTAGTCGAAGAAACGGGCCAGGTGGGACTGGGGTGCCGGGTCGGCGTCCGGGGGGAGGGGCGTCAGGTCGGCGAAGATCGAGGCGCCGTCGCAGCCCGCGTGCAGTGGGTACCAGCGCGGTGTCCCCGGTGGCCGCAACTGGCAGATCCCCTTGAAGGTCTGCACGTCCATCAGCCGGACGTGAGTCGGGTCGGCCACCGCGTTCACATGCCCCCACCAGGGGCTCATCACGTGCAGCACCCCACCGGGGCGGAGCACCCGGTGACACTCGTCGACCAGCGGCAGGAAGTCGATCAGGTGCTCCAGGATGTGCACCGCGAAGAGGACGTCCACCGAGTTGTCGGCGAGTGGCAGCGAGCCGGACAGGTCCGCCACCGCATCCACGCCGGGCGCCGGGTAGATGTCCAGCCCCAGGTTGCTCGACCACTGCTTGGTCGGCCCACAACCGAGGTCCACCACCACCGGTGCCCGCCCGCCGATGCCGACCCGGCACCAGACGCCGTAGACACCGGCCAGCCGTCCGACCAGCTCACGCACCAGCCGTAGCTGGGCGGGCTCGGCGACATCACCGCTCAGATGCGCCACCCCCCGGTCGAACCTCACTTCGACCGCCAGGCCCCGCAACCGATCATCATGCTGGACCTGATCCGCCCATGCCTGGGCGAGGAAATCATCTATCGCCCGCAGCCGGTCGGCCGAGGGCGGAGTCTGTGCCAAAGCGACCATTCGGGCCACCTCCCGCCGCGCGATACCCGCAATCCCGCCCGTTATGCCCCACTCGTCCACCTCGCCGTCCGTTGAGGCGCGGTCCGCCCACGCGCGTGTCGCGCCTTGCGGGCAGATGCGCAGTCATCGTGATGTCACACAGTCATCACGATGACTCCACGACATCAGGGTCAACCCAGGCAGGCGCTTCAGGCCGGCAGGCGCTTCAGGCCGGCATGCGCTTCAGGCCGGCACGCCTTTCACGCTGGGCACGGGCTTCGCGCAGGCATCGGCTGAGCGGCCGGCATCGGCTGAGCGGCCGGCATCGGCTGAGCGGCCGGCATCGGCTGAGCGGCCGGCATCGGCTGAGCGGCCGGCACCGGCTGAGCGGCCGGCACCGGCTTCGCGCCCGGCACCGGCTGAGCCGCGAAGCGGTCCACGCGGCTGACCCCGACGCACGGAGGGCAGGTCGCCTCGCCGCCGGCCGGGGAGGGGGTCGCCTCGGAGCGGTCGGGTCAGCCGGAGATGGTGCGTCGGCCGCCGCGCATTCGCTGGCGGGGTGGCGGGTCGGCGGGCTTCGGCCGCTTCAGGTGGTAGCGGTGCAGTTCGTGGTTGCCGGGCAGGGACGGGTCCTCGCTCATCGCGACCAACTCCCAGCCCTGATCGCCGGCCCGGTTCAGGTGGGCCAGCGAGGTGTCGCCGTACGGCGTCACGTCGACCATCGAGCCGTCCGGGCCGTACCAGACGAAGACGACCTCCCAGCCGAGGTCGGTGGTCGCGGCCTGGCGGCGGCGGACCAGCAGGGCGTACTCCCACTTGAGCATGGCGTCATTCTCACCCCGCGCCGGCCCGCGGGCACGGATCAATCCTCGGCGATCCGCCCGGCGTCGACCCGCAGTCGCCGGTTGGTCTCGATGGCGGCCAGCATCCGTCGGTCGTGAGTGACCAGCAGCAGCGTTCCGGGGTAGCTGGCCAGCGCCGATTCGAGCTGCTCGATGGCGGGCAGGTCCAGGTGGTTGGTCGGCTCGTCCAGCACCAGCAGGTTGACCCCACGGCCCTGGAGCAGGGCCAGCGCGGCCCGGGTCCGCTCACCGGGGGAGAGGGTGGCCGCCGGCCGGGGCACGTGCGCCCCCCGCAGGCCGAACTTGGCCAGCAGGGTCCGCGCGTCCGCCGGCGACAGGTGAGGTACGGCCGCCTCGAACGCGTCGATCAGCGGCATGTCGCCGAGGAACAGCCCGCGGGCCTGGTCCACCTCGCCGATCACCACGCCGGGCCCCAGCGAGGCGGTGCCCTCGTCCAGCGGCAGCCGGCCCAGCAGCGCGGCCAGCAGGGTGGACTTGCCCGAGCCGTTCGCCCCGGTCACCGCGACCCGGTCCGCCCAGTCGATCTGGAGGTCGACCGGGCCGAGGGTGAAGCCACCGCGGCGTACCACGGCTCCGCGCAGCGTGGCCACGACGGCGCCGGCGCGGGGCGCGGCGGCGATCTCCATCCGCAGCTCCCACTCCTTGCGGGGCTCCTCGACCACGTCGAGCCGTTCGATCAGCCGATCGGTCTGCTTGGCCTTGGCGGCCTGCTTCTCGCTCGACTCGGCTCGGAACTTGCGGCCGATCTTGTCGTTGTCGGTGGCCTTGCGGCGGGCGTTCTTGACGCCCTTCTCCATCCAGCCACGCTGGGTCCGGGCCCGAGCCTCCAGCCCAGCCTTGGTCTCCGCGTACTCCTCGAAGTCCGCGCGGGCGTGCCGGCGGGCCACGTCGCGCTCCTCCAGGTACGCCGCGTAGCCGCCGCCGTAGTGATTGACCTGCTGCTGCGGCAGGTCCAGCTCCAACACCCGGGTCACCGTGCGGGTGAGGAACTCCCGGTCGTGGCTGACCAGCACCGTGCCGGCGCGCAGCCCGGTGACGAACTCCTCCAGCCGCTCCAGCCCGGCCAGGTCCAGGTCGTTGGTCGGCTCGTCGAGCAGGAACACGTCGTACCGGCTGAGCAGCAGCGACGCCAGCCCGGCCCGGGCCGCCTGACCGCCGGAGAGCCCCGTCGTCGGGTGGTCCAGGTCGACCGCGAGCCCCAGGTCGGCGCTCACCTGCTCGGCGCGCTCGTCCAGGTCCGCGCCGCCGAGGGCGAGCCAGCGCTCCAGCGCGTCGCCGTACGCGTCGTCGGCGCCCGCCGCTCCGGCGGTCAGCGCCTCGGTCGCCGCGTCCAACGCCGCCTGCGCGGCGGCCACCCCGGTCCTGCGGGCCAGGAAGTCCCGTACCGTCTCGCCCGGTCGCCGTTCCGGCTCCTGCGGCAGGTGCCCGACGCTCGCGGTGGGTGGGCTGAGTCGCACGCTGCCGGCCTCGACCGGCAACAACCCGGCGAGGGTACGCAGCAGCGTCGACTTGCCGGCCCCGTTCGGCCCGACCAGCCCGACCACGTCGCCGGGGGCGACCACCAGGTCCAATCCGGCGAAGAGCGGGCGGTCGCCGTGCCCGGCGGCCAGGTCCTTGACGATCATCGTGGCGCTCATCAGGACGGCAGCCTATCCGGCCGCCTGCATATCACCGCTCCCCAGCGGGCAGACTCAACGACGTGGTGACCACACTGGCGATCGACTGTGGCGGCGGGGGCATCAAGGCGTCCGTGCTCGACGAGGCGGGAACGATGCGGGCCCGGCCGTTGCGGGTGCCCACCCCGTACCCGTTGCCGCCCGCGCTGTTTGTCCGGACCCTGCTGGATCTCGGCGGGCGCCTGCCAACGGCGGACCGGCTCACTGTCGGCGTACCCGGGATGATCCGGCACGGAGTGGTCGTGAGCACGCCGCACTACGTGACCCGCAGCGGCCCCCGCAGTCGGGTCGACCCGGACCTGCTCGCCGAGTGGTCCGGCTGGGACGCGCGCGGCGCGCTGGCCGACGCGTTCGGGGTGCCGGCGCTGGTGCTCAACGACGCCGAGGTGCACGGTGCCGGAGTGGTCGCCGGCACCGGCTGCGAGTTGGTGCTGACCCTGGGGACGGGGCTGGGCAGCGCGCTCTTCGACGGCGGGGTGCTCGCACCGCACCTGGAGCTGTCGCACGCGCCCGTGCGCTGGGGCACCACCTACGACACGTACGTCGGCGAGCCGGAACGGCGGCGGCTCGGCGACGCCTTCTGGTCCCGTCGGATCCGGCAGGTGGTGGACGGGCTCCGCCCGGTGTTCCGCTGGGACCGGCTCTACCTGGGTGGGGGCAACTCCCGACTGATCCGGCCCGAGCAGCTGGCCCGGATGGGCGACGACGTGGTGGTGGTGCCGAACACCGCCGGAATCGTCGGCGGTGTCCGCGCCTGGGAACTTTCCGCCGGACGACGCAACGCCCGCACCTGACCGTTCGACGCCTCTTCGGCGGCCGTCGGCGGCCGGAAGTGACCTGATCTCGACCCCGGGAACAGTCGCCAAACGTCCGGTGTTGTGCCAGCGTCGGAACAGGTGACGGTGCGACCCGAGGAGGTGGCAGATGGATCTTCTGGCGGACTACCGGCGGGCGACCATGTTCTTCGAGACCGGTGACCCCAGCGGTGCAGCCCGACTGCTGGAGCCGATCATCGACGCCGAACCCGGCAACGCTGCGGTCCGGCAACTACTGGCCCGGGCGTACTTCCAGTCGGCCCAGCTCAACCGGGCCGAGGAGCACCTGCGTGAGCTGGTCGAACGGGACCCGAGCGACCACTACGCGCACCACGTGCTCGGTCGGACGCTGGAGCGGCTGAACCGGCACACTGACGCGCTGCGGCACCTGCGGATCGCCGCAGCGATGTACGCGGCCAACGACGACTACCGGACCGCGCTGGAGCGGGTGGAGACCCGAGTGGGCGGCCGGCGCTGAGCGTGCGAGTCCACGTGGCAGGGGCGGTCCTTCGGGGCCGCCCCTTCGTCGTCGTCGGGCGACCTGGCGGACGTGCCTAGGATGGCGGACATGGGACCTGACCGGCCGGGGGCTGCGGCATGAAGCTCAAGCTGGACCTGCACGAGATCTTCAACAAGGGCCAGGACATCGACCGGGCGTTGCGCGGGATCATGGACGAGGCGGTGGCGAAGAAGGCCACCCTCGTCGAGATCATCCCCGGCAAGGGGTCCGGCCAGCTCAAGAAGCGGGTGCTGCGGTTCCTCGACCAGAAGGACGTCAAGCAGCTCTACCACCGCGTGGAGAAGGACTCGAAGAACTTCGGCCGCCTCTTCGTCCACTTCCGCTGGAAGTAGAAGCGGCATAGCTGCTGACCTGCATAGCAAGCCGCTGTCTGGGCCGATGAACCATGATCATGCCGTGTCCAGGCCGTCAAGGGCTTCCGGAGCAACATCGCTGCCCTGGTCCTCACCGAGTGCCTTGTCGATGGCCCGGCGGGTGCGATCCTCGCTGGCCGGCAGTAGGTGGGTGTAGGTCCGGAGGGTGAAGCCTGGGTCCGCGTGGCCCCGGTAGGCCGACAGAGCCCTGATGCTCTCCGCCGTCCAGGAGGACCGAGATGACCGTGGGGGAGGAACTGCCAGGATGGCGACCGCCCCAGCCAAGGAGAGCAGGTCGACCGGCGCAACGGAAGCAGGCCGAGGCCGAGCGGGGGCGAAGCCTCTCCTGGGTCCGCCGCGCTGGTCCGGGTCCTGCCCCTCAAGTACCGGCGCGGCGTTGGGGTTGTCACGGACGTTCTGGGCAAGCGCCGGCATGGCGAGCTGCGTAAGCAATGGCGGTCTGTCGACGTGCCGTCGTGGTGCGGCATCCACGTCCGGGCAGATGCCTGCCAGAAGCGGCCACGCTGACTCGCACGTATGTACGATCGCTCCGTGGTGCGAGAGCTAGAGGGCCGCTGGTGGAACGGTGTGTGGGGACGACTCACACGGCGTGACGTATGGCTTGCCAGGGAAGTCCAATGGCACGTGATCGCCCGCGCTGACGATTCGGAGACCGGCAAGGTGCTCCGGTGGAAGTTCGACGCAGAGGGCGAAGCCCGGCAGATGGTGAAGCGTCTAGTCTAGGCCGACGGCGGCCAATGGGGGGCGAACCGGTGACCTCGCTACCCAGCCTTCCGCATCGTGCTCAGGGGGATTTCGCGGTGCTATTCGATAAATGCGCTTGCCCCTCTGTTTGATGTTGATCTTTAGTGGTGGATCCAGCTCGCGAATCTTCCGGCAGACGGCCCGTATCAGCTTTAGTAAGCCTCGCGGCTTTCGGTAGCTGGTAGTGGTCGACGATACGACGCATGTCCTGGACCTGACGATAAAGGTCTTCTACGGGGCGCGGGAAACTTGGCCACCACCGATCGAGTATTTGCCCCAAGTTCGTTATCCACTCCTCCGCGAAGCCAATATCCGGAAGGCTGTCGGCCCAGGTGGCTACTTGAAAGACCAGGTCCCGGAGTATTCGGTCATCCTCGTCGCGTGGCCAAATGCTGGCTTCGTCCAAATCTTCAAGGGTAAAGACCAAGTTTCGCAGGCCCTTTCGCGCCGCGGAGACGAAGCGCGTGTCGCGGCGGCGTTGATGATCCGAGAGGCCCGCCCATCGGCCACTTCGTCCCTCACTGTTGTCGACCGTATGAGCAGCAAAAAACCTCGGCCAAGTTCGGGGATCAATCTGGCTTAATTGATCATATCCGAGCTGAGCATCCGCGAAGTTCGCATTCTTGATTGTTGCCCGGTGCATCCTGCAATTAGTCAAATTCGCGCCACGAAAATCGGCGCCCGTTAGGTCCGCCCTGTCAAGCCTGGCCCCTCGGAGGCTTGCGCCCCAGAGCCGCGCGCCTACCAGTCGGCTTGCTTGAAGTTGCGCTGCAACCAGCCCCGCCTCCGAAAAGTTGACGCTGTTCAGATTGGCTCCGTTAAGTCGAGCTTGCAGCAGGTTTGCCCGTTGTAAGTCCGCCCCAAGAAGCGACGCTTCCTGCATTCTTGCCCGTGTAAGAATGCTGCCCCCTAATTGCGCGGCGAATAGGGTGGCTCTTTGCAGATTAACCCCTGCCATATGTGCCCATTGGAGATTTGCATTAGAGAGGTCGGCGCGCCGCAAGCACGCACCGGTAAGCGTCGTGCTTTGCAAAAATGCGCTGAAAAGGTCGGCGTCTTCGAGGCAAGCACCGGCGAAGCTTGAACCTTGAAAGCTTAAGCCTCGGAGGTCCACGCGCCGGAGGCAGGTGCCTGAGAAGTTGAGCTTTTCTGGCTCTAACCTTCGCGGTCTTCTCCCTAGAACCGTGAGGGCAGCCTGGACGTCTGCCGCAACCGGAGCTCCGCTGCAGACGGTGCCGTCAACGACGCGCGTTGACTCTCTAATGAAGGTGGCGAGAATTTCTACAATTGTCATGTGATCAACCGGCGACTCTCGCATTAGATGCTCAAGAGCATGTATCGCCCCGAGTCGTTCGGTGAGGCGCTCCGACGCGAGATGTGGGATGGCTTTCATGTATCGATCGGCCTGCTGCCCACGTCGGCTCAGATAGTACGTTCCTGCGGTGAAAGCTAGGCCGATAGCTGCTGCCGTCCCGGCGGTGGCTGCCAGGAATGTTTGACGAGTGCTGTTGACCGCAGCTGCTCTGTCCTTATCGCCTGACGTTGATAGCTCACTAACTGGTCCAAGCAGGAGCGCGAGGAAGAGTCCTAGGGCACCTAGCGTCAGGCACGCCGTGAGTACAGAAGGGGTGCCCCTGCGGCGCTCAAGCATCCCATCAGCCTCAAGCATCGGATAGCGGACCTCAAGGCCCTTGTGTGAGAAGTTCTGTACGAGATCAAGGCGGCCCACTTCGCGGGCCGTGCGCGCCGCCGAACCTGGACCGGGCCGATGGCCCGCCGCCGCGCCTCTGGCCTTCGGCCGCCGCCGCAACGATGACAGCCCGCCGGCGGCGCGACATACGAAGAAGCCCCGGGCCGCCATGATCGATGACGGTTCCGGGGCTTCAAGTTTGGTCGAGACACAGACAGTGCCTCCGGCGAAGCGCTCTGGGATGGTGGCACCATCCCGACAACCTCCGTCCGGGCAAAGCCGAGCAGGTGGGGCCCACCTGGCCAAGGTTGTTCAGACGGTGGGGCGCTCCACCTTGACCAGGCAGGCCCCACCAACTCCACAAGGTGCGGACGAAGGCTGACGGGATGGCTAGGGAGGTGTAGCAGGGCTGATTGGGGCTCAGTTCTCCGGCGAAGCGGTATCAAGACTTGGGGGCGTAGCCTGACGCACAATCCGGAGAACTTCGGGTATCCGGACGGAGTCGTGCGCCAAGTTTAGATAGTCGAGTCCGTTATCGAGTGTCGTGTCATCAAAGTGATCCTTGAAGTACTGAAGGCGACCTTCGCAGTCATCGATTATTTCGGACCAGGATTTCACCCAGACTCGAACCGAGGCGCTTCCTATCCTTTTATCCCAGACGCATCCCTTTGGCCGGTCATCCTGTTCGGCCTCGGCTGCGGCGAAGTCGTCCATCTTTTTGGTGACCAGCCAGAAGTCCCATTCAGTTTTCACGTTGGAGAACCGGTCGTCCCTGATCACCGCTAGTGCATAGGATTTGATCTGGCCGAGTTCCTTGTCGCCAACCGTTACTTTGGGAGCCTTGAGCTCGACGACGAGATGTTGTCGCCGATCATGATCGCGCTTGGCGCGCGAAAGCATCAGGTCGACAATCCCCACTCGCCCGTCGTGGCGAAGCACTGGTTCACCCGACTCTTCTGCGCGCCGAAGGAGATGGAGGTGCTGTGCTAGGACGGCGTCGAGTGATTGATCACTAACGAGGAGAGAAAACTGGTCGCCAAATATCCAGGTCTCATTCTCAAGGATTTTATGTAGCTGTGAGCGCTCTCGAACCAGCTTATATGTTTCCGGATCAAACACCATGTGGGCAAGTGCGCGTAAAAAGTCAAGACGGTTGGTGACGGCGGTCGAAGCTTTGATCAGGCTTGATAGGCTTGTCCTGTTAAGAAGGCGATCCAGTTCGGCCTTGTCGTCGCTAGTGAGCCTAAAGATGTCGTCAAGAATCCGATTCGTGTGCTCTGGCTGGAGCTTTACAGTCTCCTTGAGGAGCTGGAGCATCGCTCTTTGGTGCTTGAGCGGCCGGGGGATCTGTTGATGGACAGTGGTGGCGACGAGGTCGAATGTCTCCCGCTCAACCTTTTCAGTCTCGCTCGATGGCTCATCCTTATACGGATAAACCTCGGCGCGCTTCCATTGCTCCACGACCTCATGGCGACGCTCGCGGATTCTAATTTTAAAGTGTTCTTTGAGCTGGTCTTTGGCGGCTAGTATCAGGGGTGCAACCGGGGTGTCTGCTTCCGGTCCGAGAAGGTGCTGTCCTTGGTGGTGAGCCATCCCGTCCCAGCTGACATACGCCGTGAAGACGAAGCCAGGTGCTTGTATTCCCGGTTCTAGAATATCAACCGTCATGCCGTTCGAGTCACACAAGCGCAGCTCACGATTCGTCTTAAGTGACCATTCAATGATTCGGATTGAAGCAGCATGCGGGCGGTCCTCGAATTGAAATCCGAAATCGTGAGTGGTGTCCTTGAGAATTGCTGACTCAGGGTCGAGCCTGACGTCATCGTAAATAATTTCTACATCGCGGTATGCTATTAGATATGGCGCGAACTCCGTCGTCAGCCTTGGGATTGCTTTCTCTCGTTCAAGATCTCTCAGCTTCGGCGTTTGAAGCCCGGCCGCCTCGAAAACTGTGCCTGGCGCTTGATCGGTCGGGCTGGGATCGCTAATGATGAAGTCATTCCGGGCGGCAGCGGTTGCTTCAACTATCGTACGTGCCCGCCCTTGAATACCTTCCCCAACCGTGGTCCACCGGATCCTGGTACCGAGCGCGAAGCCGCGCAAGCGACCTTGGCCCGCGTTGCCGTGTAGATATCGGCCACGGTCGGGTGTTTTAGAGGCGAATTTTTTCCAGGAGCCGCCGAGTCTCTCGAAGACCTTGGTAGTTGAGTCGGGGTTGATCCCCGTTCCGTCATCCTCGATGACCACTTTCTCGATCGCGCCGAGCGCTGTTCTTTCGAAGCGAACGTCCACTTCGGTGGCGTCGGCGTCTAGGGCGTTCCAGACCAACTCTTTGACTGCGCCGACTGGGTCGTTCTCGTAGGCGATCCGCTGGACAAAGTCCTCTGCTGCCTCAAGGTGTACGCGCCGCATCCGTCGATCCTGCCAGGATCCGTCACTCTGTGCCTCCGTCACACGTACGATGCGGAGTTGTCGGGTATCGGATTCACGCGCCTGCTTGTGTTTCCTTACCGGCGTGACGCTTCCTTGTCGGGACCGTCGTGAGGGTCGTCGGGCGCTTGAGTAGGCGCTCAAGCCGGGGGCGCGCCAGTACAGCAGCGAACTACAGCAACCGACGGCACCTGGCGGGACCGCACAAGGCGTCTCTATGCCGTCGGCCAGTGCAGCGGGTCGATCGAGACCGCGTTGCCGACCTCTGGGGGTCAAGAGGTCGCGCCGGGGTCGAAGATCATCGGGCACAGTTCCGGCACAACCGGGACCGACAAGCCGTGTCAAACGTCGAGAGGCGTTGGCGACGGTTGCGCAGGGCAGCCCGACGATCCGTCCGATAGCAGATGATCTATCAAGCTCGAAGGTGCAAGGGGTTCAAATCCCTGGATCATTGGCCGCCGCGCTGTTCCTGCAAGGCGATGAGGGCTGCTTCGACTCGTAGTCCCACACCCGTCAGCACGAGCAGGCTGGCCAGGACGTAGCCGCCGGTTTGAGGGTTCTCCGGACTGACCATGAGCAGGGCGATCAGCAGACCGGCTCCGAGCGCTACGTTGCCGCCGACTCGGGTTGATCCACTGCGGGTGTACCGGAGATCCATGTCGCTCACGATAGCGAGGGGGCTGAGCCCCAGGTTGCCCCGAACTCGCAGGTTCGGGTTCGTCCCTGCCCGACGCGAATCGCCAAGATCATGCCGTTTCCGGGCCGTCTAACGAGAGCAAGCAGTGACCATCGTTGACCATCCATGTCAGGTCTAGCAGCAGCTCAGACACTCGGTCGCCCGGTTTGGTTGCCTACGCCCCTAGGCTAGATCAATACCGCTGGAAGTAGCGCCCAAAGGCGAGTGTTCTGCGCGACCAGCCCGTCCAGCCACCGATCCTTGGTCTAGGTAGATCGCGTCGAAGTTAGATCCCATCTAGCTTCGAAGGATCGGTTCGGTTTGGCGTCGGATGGATCTTCGTCGTGTGGTGCGGCGGTGCGTCTGCGCCAGCGGTCGGATACTGGGCTGGTGACGGAGAAGCAGGTTACCGAGCCGACGCGGTGGACGATTCACGGTGAGCGGGTGGTGGACGGCAGCCGGCGGGCGCGGTTGAGCATCGCCGAGGTGGAGCTGCCGGACGGGGTCCGTTTCGAGCAGTACGTGATCCGGGCGCCCCGATCAGCCATGGTTGCGGTGCTTGACGAGCAGGAGCGCCTGCTGCTGATGCGGCGGCACCGGTTCGTGTTCGACAGGTGGGTGTGGGAGTTGCCCGGGGGTTACGTCGACGACGGTGAGCAGCCGGCGAGCTGTGCGGTCCGGGAGGTCGAGGAGGAGACCGGCTGGCGTCCGGGTGCGGTGGAGCCGATGCTGTCGTTCCAGCCGTGGGTGGCGACCGCGGACGCGGAGAATTTGTTGTTCCTTGCGCGCGAGGCGACACATATCGGTTCGCCGGTGGACGTCAACGAGGCCGAGCGGGTGGCCTGGATGCCGTTGACGGAAGCGCGGGACCTCGTGTCTCGGGGTGAGATCGTGGGATCCGGGACGGTGATCGCGGTGTTGGAGCTGGTCGCGCGCAAAGCCCGGGGTGAGCTGTAGTCAGCGGCGTTGACCGAGGGTCACGTCGACACGGTTGATGAAGTGTCGAACGGCTGGCCGGCGGCGGTGCGCTGTGAGTTCGGTTTGCAGGTCGCGTAGGTACCGGACGGCTCGGGCTGATCGCAGTTGAGAGGTCAGCGTGAGGGCTTTGGCCCCGATGACGCTGGCGCGATCGGGCTCGCCGTTATGGGCGTGGATGGATGCGAGAAGAGTGAGATTGAAGGCCTTTCCGCGTACGTAGCGTTCGTCCATCTGCAGGGAGCGTGCGGTGAAGCGTTCGGCCTGCTGGTAACGGCCGAGGGCATGGAAGCAGTGGCCGAACTTGGCTGACAGGTACGCCTCGTCGAAGTAGCCGAGCCATTGCGGGTCGCTGCTGCGGTCGGCCCGGTCGAGGGTCTGTTCTGCCTGGTGCAGTGCGGTGGTGCAGGCGCGTTCGTCGCGTGCGGCGGCGTGGGCATGAGCTTCCATGACCAGCGCCTCGGCGGTCAGCACTGCGAGGCCGGCGCGTTGTGCCGCCTGCCGTGCGGCGCGAGCGAGGTCGACGCCGCTGGCGTTGTGACCGAGGTAGGTGGCTTGGTGGCTCATCGCGGCGAGGATTTCGGCGCCAAGCCCAGCGTCGTCGGCAGCTTGGGCGAGGTTGAGGGCGTGGGTGAGGTAGCGCTGAGCGAGGCCGTGTTCGGCCGTGTCATATGCCTGCCAACCGGCGAGCTGAGTCAGTTCGGCGACGGCGGCCAAGAGCTTTCGGCCGGTCGCCGGATCGTAGCGGCCCTCGGTCAGCAGGGGCGTGACCTCGCGGTTGAGGTAGCGGGCGAGGGTTTCGCGGGCGTGGCCACCCCCGTGCTGGTTGTCGAGTCGCCGGTAGGTGGAGGTCATCTCGCGGATGGTGTCGATGTCGGGTTGACCGACTGAGCGGTGACCTTTCTGTGTGACGGGTTGAGTCGTGGGGGCGGTGAACCAGCGCAGCGCCGGCAGGGTGTAGCCAGCGGAGCTGAACACTGTCTGACGGAGCATGTCTCGGCGGTTCACGTCGCCTTCCCATAGCTGCGTGGCGGCGCGGACGTCCTCACGCCAGGATCGGTCATCTGGCACGTCACCCCTAGGGCTGCCGGGGATGAGGTGACGTTCTTGGTGGCGCGGTGCGAGGCCGAGCGACATCCGGGTGTCGTCCGGCATACCGCAGCCGTCGGCGATCCGCTCCAGCACGTCGATGGAGGTGACCTTCCGGCCCGCGATCACCCGGCTGACATAGCCCTGTTCCAGGCCGACGACGGCCCCGATGCGCGTCTGACTAGCCCCCGTATGCCGGGCAAGCAGCCGGAACAGAGTGCCGATGTCGCGGACACGCACTGCGGTCCTGACGTCCTCCCGCGCCCAGAAGCCGTCCGGAGTCTGAAGCTGGTCGACTGGCACAACCGGTCCTACCCGTCGTCGACTGACTACGCATCGTGCTCAACCTGGAGCCTAGGTCTGGTGCCCGCGCAGGTCGAGCCGCTCATGTCACCGTGACATGGCTAGCGGACATGGCCCAGAGGCCGCAGCCGGCAGGACCGTCTTGGGCATGTTGTTCGATATCGACAACCCACCGGTCGAGCCGCCCGACGGCTGCCGCCACCGGCTGCTGTGGCGTCTGTGCCGAGCACTGTGGGAAGACCACCGCCCCGACCGCTGCCTCATCGTTGGCCGCGTCCACGACGACCAACTTGTGTCGTGCCGCCTGGCGAGCCTCGCCGTAGAAGGCCTGCGAACTGCTGGCGGCGAGCAGTCCGCCGCGTCACAGCTGTGGCTCGATATCGCCCGGAGCCGGATCGCCACGGGTGACCTCAACCTCATCGCCGTCATGGCGGAGGCAGGTTGGCACCGTAGCCGTGCGGGTCTGACGGAGTGAAGATGGCTGCTATTCACGGCCTGGCGGCCCTCATCGACCACGCCCAGAATCAAGTCGCCGCTGCCGACGAGCTTCTGAACCGCCACGACCAGGTCGGGCTCGACCTGTGCCGATGCGGCCGGCCGCATCCCTGCCCCGAGCGACTGGGATGGCTCCAGAGGCGGGCGCACTTCGTACACCTCATTGGCGACCTACGGTGACCACCCACGGCCCGGTGCTGCCAATCTGGACCTGCGGAGGCTGCAATGCGGCCTGGCCCTGCCGGACCCGACAGCGAGAACTACGCGCTGAGTACGAGGGCGCAGCCGTCTCCCTGGCGCTCTACATGGGTGCTCAACTGGTCTGCGCCTCGCGAGACCTGACCTGGGTGCCGGCGGGGGTTCTGCACCGTCGCTTCCTGGGTTGGACGCGGTGAGCATCTTGGGCGGCGGTCAGAGGCTGGGGATGAGGAGTCCGCACACGCCAGTGGAAGCACCGCGGACAGGCTGCCCAGCACGGCCGATGAGCGGATCCGGGTACGGGCGATGAGGACCGCGAGCATTGCCAGGCTGACCAGCAGCGCGAGGAACAGCGCGGGCGTAGCAACGTAGAGCCCGAAGAGCAGCGCCCGCGACCGTTCCGAGTCGCACACCTCGGCGCAGCGTTACGCCTGTTCAGAGGTGGCGGTGGCACCATGCGCGTCAGGCCCGATCTCAGCGACCATGGTGTCCGCGTCCTCGAACGACTCAACCGTGCGGAACCCCTCAGCGGCGTACACCTTCGCAGCGAAGTTCGCCCGCTCCACGCTCAGCGACACCGTGCGGATGCCACGTTCTCGTGCGGCCTGCAGAACGGCGCGCAGAAGCGTCCGCCCCACGCCCCGGCCCCGCCAGGTCTCCACCACGCCGATAGTCAGCTCTGGCACGTCGTCACTCACGTACCCGTAGCCGGGATCGGCGGAGGTCAGGTACCGGAACCAGGCCACGCCGACTGAACGACCAGCCGAGTCCACCGCAACCAGGCCGAAGTCGTCTGGTCGCATCCAGCCGGTGACGTAGTGAGCCAGCGCGGGGTTCGCCAGGATCTGTTCGCGCGACCAGTTGCGCTCAGGCAGCCAGTTCACGGCCTCCACGAGCATGTCGACCAGGAATTCGGAATCAGCAGAGGTGGCCGCGCGAATGCCGAGGTCAGTCACCGCCGTAGCCTCGCACAGGGCCGCTCCTGGCCAGCTCTGTGGTCGCTGCGCCCAGAAGAGGGTGTGCCCGCTGCCGCCCTCGGGGACGAAGTCCTCGGCGATGATTGCCAGCCCCGCCTGTCGCAGCCATGAGCGGTATCTGGAGGCGTCGGCTTGGCTCCACCACATGGTGGCGTTGCCATCGAGCCAGTTGTCGTCGGTGCCTGTCCAGGCGCTGTTGCCGACGGTGGTGAGCAGCCAGCCGCCGGGACGTAACCAGGTGGCGATGCTCTTGATGAGCTGCGGTTGATCGGCCAGGGGCATGTGGATGACTGCGTACAGGCAGACCACGGCATCGAACGAGGCCGGCGGCAGGTCGAGCCGGGTGGCGTCGGCGCGGAGAAAGGTGCCGTCGGGCACCAGGCGGCGCGCCCGCTCGATCTGCACGTCGCTGATATCCACGCCGGTCACGCGGTGTCCGGCGTCGGCGAGGAAGCGGGCGACCGGCACCCCACAGCCGCACCCGAGGTCGAGGACCGCTGCTGAGGCAGGCAGGCGCTGGTGTAAGCCGGCGAGCCAGGGGGCGTACTGGCCGTCGTCAGCGTCGTCCGATCGATAGTGGTAGGAGAGCGAGTCGTACCCCCGTCGTACCACGTCACGCTCGTCGTTCCTGCTCATCCCGAGAACGCTACGAGGCTCGGTGCCGCTTGCCGCTTCCAGGCCCACCGCTGTGCCGTGACGGGCGTCGACGGGATTGACCCGTAGGGTTCTGGCGCCAGGAGATAGTGGCCGCCGGGTTTGCACCCGGCCACGATGGCGTCGTGAACGACTACTTCCTGGTTCGGACCGCGTCGTTCACGCCGCGCGGTGCGATGAGCGATGAGGAACTCGCCGCCGAGCACGTCGTCGGCTGGCGTTGGTGGTCGCTGTCAGAGATCAGTGAGTACGTCGGCCCGGAACTGTTCTCGCCCCGCGACCTCGCCACGCCGTTGGCCGCATTGATCGCTGAGGGAGTGCCAACCCAACCCGTCGCGCTCGCCCTGTGAACCCGGGGACCAGCTGTAGCGACCCCTCAGCTTAGGTAGACTGGTCCGAAGTAAGATTCAATCTAGCTTCGGGAGGGTCGATGTTCGTCGGTCGGCGCACGGAACTCGACCTGCTCGCGAAGCAGCTTGATCATGTGAAACGCACCGGCGAGGGTCGCTCGGTCGCCTTACGCGGTCGCCGGCAGGTGGGCAAGTCGCGGCTGGTGCAGGAGTTGTGCGACCGGGTCGATCTGCCGTACTGCTTCTACACCGCGGTCAAGGGCGCGTCGAGCATCGAAGCGGTCAGCTACTTTCTCGGGGCCTTGCGCGACTCGTCGCTGCTTACCGCTGGCGGCCGTGATCTTCTGCCGTCTCAGCCGCCGGCCGGTGGCTGGGGAGACATGCTGCGGCTGTTGGCGGGTGTCCTGCCCGATACGCCGAGTGTGGTCGTCCTCGACGAACTGCCCTGGATCTCCGAGCAGGACGCGACCTTCGACGGGCACCTTCAGGTTGCCTGGGATCGGCTCATCTCCAGCAAACCAGTGCTCCTGTTGCTGCTCGGCAGTGATCTGCACATGATGCAGCGGTTCACCGAGTACGACCGGCCGTTCTACGGCAGGGCCACGAACTTGGTCCTCGGCCCGTTCAACCTTGCCGAAACCGCCGCCGTGACCGGGTTGAGCGGCGCGGACGCTATCGATGCACACCTGATCACGGGTGGGTTGCCGGGTGTCGCCCTGGAGTGGTCCCCGGGAACGCCACCCGCCGATTTCCTGAATCAGGAGATCTCCAACAAGACGTCGGCGTTGTTCACCGTCCCCGAGCAGTCCCTCGCGTCGGAGTTTCCTGCCCCGGACACTGCCCGGCGCATCCTGGAAGCGGTGGGCGGGGCAGGCAGCCGCACGTTCAGCAACATTGCCGCTGCCGCCGGGGACCGCGGCGGCCCGGTCAGCTCCGGCACCCTGTCTCCGCTGCTTCACCGGCTCGTCGAGGAGAAACAAGTCCTCGCTGTCGACAAGCCGCTGTCCACCAAGCCCAGCAAACTGGCCCAGTACCGAATCGCCGACAGCAACCTGCGTCTGTACCTGGCCATTCTGCGCGACGTGCATCAACTGGTTCTGCGCGACCGAACAGCGGCTGCCCGCGCCGTCCTCGATAGTCGGTGGTCCAGTTGGCGGGGTAACGCCGTCGAGCCGATCATCCGCGATGCGCTCGCCATCTCCGCCGGTGCCGGCGGTTTGCCCTGGACTGACACTTGGGAAGTCGGTGGTTGGTGGAACCGGCAATCCAACCCGGAGATCGATCTTGTCGGAGCCGACCGCGCTCCGATCGCCTCCCGCATCGCGTTCGCCGGTTCCATCAAGTGGCAGGACGGCCCGTTCGACAGGCACCACCTCGACGAACTGCGCCGTCACGCCCCGCTGATCCCGGGTTTTCAGCCCGGGGTCAGCGGCTTGGTCGCGGTCAGCCGCTCCGGAGCCGACCTCCCGGCCGGGGCCGTGGATCTGATCTGGGGGCCTGACGACATCGTCCAGGCGTGGTCGGCCTGACGCTGTCCAGCGATGCGCGGGCTGCCCTGGGTGATGTGGGTGGGTCAGGCGGGTGGCGTCGGCTGGCGGCGCCGGCGCTCGATGTCCCGCTGGACCTCGGGATCCCACAGGGACGCGTTCCAGTCCTCCGGCTGCGTCTCGATGTCGAGCGCCAACCGGGCAGGCTGACTCCCCGCCTGTTGGGGCACCTGTCCCGGCGGAGCATCCTGCGTGTCACGTGGCGGGATGCCCCCGGCGGGGGTGGCCGGGTCAGCGAGCCGACGGGTGGCTCTGCGGTGGGTGACCAGGGCACCGATGCCGAGCAGGATCGCGGCGGCCGCCCGGACGACGTGGAAGGCGGTCGGGGTCTTCACCGGCAGGAGGTACGACAGGAAGAGGAGTAAACCACCCGCTCCGACCGCCCAATGCCGGACCGTCGCCGCGGCGATCGAGTGCGCGTCGATAACGCGCTTGGTGACATTCGACCAAGTGAGGAAGGCGGCGAAGAGGGCCAGCGGCACGGCGATCGACAGGGCGCTGATTGCCCCTCCGGTCGGCGACGTCAGCAGGTCGGCGGCGATCGCAGCGCGCACCAACGAGAGCCCTGCGAAGATCACCACGAGCGTCACCAGAGCCCACTGGGCCGCCTGCCAGTGCGCGGGTGGCCGGGGCGGCGGCGTGGCGCCGCCGATGCAGGTGTGCCCCTGCCCAGGATGGTCGAGCTTGCTCCCGCAAGTCGAGCAATTCATTCTGCACCCCCGTGCTAGCTGTCGCGACGCGCCAGGCTAGCAGCGCGATCGGGGCGCCGGGGGTGGCAGTGTGGAGGGTCAGTGGGCTGCGGCGTCGGCGCGGGAGCCGTGGCCGGCCGGGCGTCGGGACCAGCACTGTGGACGCTGCCGGACGGCGAGCTCCAGGGCCTGATGGTCGGACTCGATCATTTCCCGGGCTATTCGACGCGCCATTTCCAGGCGGTCGACGTGCATGTCAAGATCCGTCGGGCCGGCGCCTGCCATCTCGAACTCCTTGTCAGCGTTCGAACTAGTCGCATCATGCGTCACGCCGAGAATCGTCACCATTCCCCGATCGGTGGAAAGCTTCCGCCGTACGGTTCGGTGTCACTTACCCCGGTTGCGCCGATGGTAGCGGTGGCCGCGCCACGTCGCCCGGAACTGCGTACACCTGGCCTTGCCTGCGGTTTGTACATTGCACGGTGCGCGGGTCGGGGGGCGCGACAAGTCCGGTGAGGGATCTTCGTTACGGGAGGACCGCCGTGCAGCATTCGAGCAGGACCGATCCCTTGTTCGTCGCCGTCGAATCAGAATCGATCACCCGAGCGGATGTCGCCGGGCTCATCGCGGGGCGGCTGGCCGCCGTTCGGGTGCCGGGGTTGCTCTCGGTGGCCCGCTGCCAGGCGATCACCGCCGCCCTCGCCAACGCGCCGATGGACCGCTACGACGAGAGCCGGGTCTTTCCCGTCGTCGCCAAGTTCGGTCCGGCCATCAACGACCACCGGTCGGCCGGGGAGCTCCGCGAGGACTACTGGGACGCGGCCAGCGCGGCCGAGAAGAGCTGGTCCACGCTGGGCGTGTCGGACTCGCCCCGGGACCTGTGCCTGGCCGCGTTCCGCGGTGCCTGGCCGGACGTGGCACCTGGGCGTCGGCAGGGTCGGGAAATGCACGTCGGCATCGTCCGCGAGATCAACGCAGGGCTCCAGGTGCACTTCGACGACGCGGTACGGGAGTACGCGGGCCGGCTGCTCGACAGCGAGGTGGTGGCCCAGTTGGCGTTCAACATCTACATCCGGGTGCCACCGGCCGGTGGTGAGACAGTGCTGTGGCGGCGGCGCTGGCAGCCGGACGACGAGCCGCTGCGGATCCCCGGCGGGTACGGCTTCCAAGAGGCGGTGGCCGCCGACACGCAGTCGTTGACGTTGCGCCCCACGCTCGGGGAGGGCTTTCTGTTTGATCCGCGGCACTATCACACGGTGCGTCAGGCGTCGGATGGCCGACGGATCTCCATAGGATGTTTCGTCGGGCTCACCGACGATGGTCGACTGGCCCTCTGGTCGTAGTGAAGGGCGTTTCCCCATGGTGGACAGAAACGACGTCGAGGCGGCCGCGGCCCTTGTCGAGGGGCGGGTCCGGGAAACCCCGGTCATCGCCGTCGACGGCGCCGATCTGGGTGTGCCGGGGCAGCTCAGTCTCAAGTTGGAGCTGCATCAGCACACCGGCTCGTTCAAGCCGCGCGGCGCGTTCAACCGGATGCTCCAGGGGTCCCTGCCCTCGGCCGGAGTGATCGCCGCGTCGGGTGGCAACCATGGCCTCGCCGTCGCGTACGCGGCCCGGTCGTTGGGCGTGCCGGCGGAGGTCTTCGTGCCGGTCACCGCCTCGCCGGTGAAGGTGCAGCGGTTGGCCGGGCTGGGCGCACAGGTGCGTCAGGTCGGCCAGCACTACGCCGAGGCCCTGGCCGCGAGCACGCAGCGGGCCGCGCAGACCGGCGCGCTGGTGGTGCACGCGTACGACCAGCCCGAGGTGGTGGCCGGTCAGGGCACCGTCGGCCGGGAGCTGGAGCGGCAGGTGGACGGGATCGACACCGTGCTCGTGGCGGTCGGTGGCGGCGGGCTGGTGTCCGGCATCGCCAGTTGGTTCGGTGGCTCGGTACGCGTCGTGGCGGTCGAGCCGGAGCAGATCCCCACCCTGCACTCGGCCCTGAAGGCGGGTCGCCCGGTCGACATCGAGGTGGGTGGCATCGCCACCGATTCGTTGGGTGCCCGGCGGATCGGCGAGATCGCCTTCGACACCGCCCGCCGGACCGAGGTGGTGTCCGTGCTGGTCCGCGACGAGGATCTGGTGCGGGCGCGTCGGCTGCTCTGGTCGGAACTGCGGGTCGCCGCCGAGTTGGGTGGCGCGGCCGCGCTGGCCGCGCTGGTCGGCGGCGCGTACGTGCCGCAGCCGGGGGAGCGGGTGGCAGTGATCATCTGTGGTGGCAACACCGACCCGAGCGACCTGGGCCCGGCCGCGCCGCACTGACCGGCCGTACCGCCGGCCGCGCCGCATTGCCCGCCGCGCCGCGCCGCACTGACCGGCCGCGCCGCACTGCACCGGTCAGTCGCCGTCGCGCAGCCGGCGCAGCGCGTGCTCCACCTGGAGGGTGTCCAGGTGGGTGTCGCCGAGGAGTCGCCGACGGTCGGCCAGTAACTGCTCGTACACCTCGATCGCCGCGTCGACCTGCTCCTCGAGTAGCAGCACCAGGGCCAGGGTGGATCGGATGGCGAGCACCTCGCTGCGGTCGGCGTGCCGGGGTTCCACAGTGGCCAGGGTGGCGCGCAGCTCGGCTTCCGCCTCGGCGAACCGGTCCTGCGCCTGCATGCAGCGGGCCAGCGTGTGCCGGGCCTGCCAGGTCTCCGGTTGGTTGAGCGGCCACAACCGGTAGCGGACCTCCAGGATGGCGTGCAGCATCTCCTCGGCCTCAGGCGCCCGTTGCTGGGCCAGCACCGCCAGCGCCAGGCTGTGTCGCACGATCATGGTGTCCCAGTGTTCCGGGCCGCGTACCTGATCCTCGGCGGCGACGATCTGTCGCAGCTCCAACTCGGCCTCCGGCCACTGCCGCTGCGCCATGATCGCCTTGGTGAGCTTGTGCCGGCTGGCGAGGGTGTCGGCGTCGTCGCTGCCCAGCACCCTGGTGCGGTCGGCGATCACCTCGCGGAGCACCCGATCGGCCATCTCCGGCTGGTTGCGCTCCAGCCAGGTGCGGCCCAGTTCGTGGCGCAGCGCCAGCACCTGCGGCCGGTCCAGGTCGTGGTCGTACGCGGCGCAACCGCGCACGATCGGGTCGAGGATGTCGAAGGCCGAGCCGGGTAGGCCGACCGCGATGAGGTAGCGGGCGGTGAGTCGGGCCAGCTCCAGCGCGCGGCGTACCGTCTCGGGGTCGTGCTTGTGTTTCTGCGGCACGAGGTATTCCCGCACGGCCTCGACCAGGTGTGGCACCAGCACGTCCCAGTTGGTCCAGGCCGCCGAGTCGTCCGGGTTCTGCCCTGCGGTGGCGGCGAGCAGCAGCTTCATGACCAGCCCGTGGTATTCGGCGATCTGCTCACGCACCTCGTCGCGGTCGCGGAACATCGCGTGCACCAGTGGGTGCAGCGAGAGCACGTGCGCGAACGCGGGGTCGGTGACCTCCTCCTGCACGTCGAAGTCGACCAGGGCCAGGTTGCCGATGCCCTCCAGCACCTTCACCCGCTGCCGGCTAGTGAGTCCCTTGAAGAGCGGCGACTCGGCCAGGATGGCCGGCTTGAGCACCACCTCGTAGGGCACCGGGGAGATGCTCAGGCAGGCCAGCACGTTGAGCAGTGGTCGGCTCTGTTGGAGTTGGCGGCGGGCCAGCAGGTCCAGTGAGATGTCGTCGACCTCGCGGACGATCTCCAGGCCGAGGGACTCGTCGAGGTCGACGTCGGCGGCGTCGCGGGGTGAGCGGAACCGACGCTGCACAGCGGTGCGGTAGCCGGCGAAGGTGGTGATCGTGGATGAGCCCCGCCAGACCGGGCTGGCGTTGACCGACCGCAGGTAGTTGCCGGCGGCGCGCAGGGCGAGAGGCAGCCCGCCCAGCTCCCGGGCGAGCTCCCGGGCGTCGGCCTGCCCGCCGGCCTGGGCGCCGGCCC
Source organism: Micromonospora sp. NPDC049049 (assembly GCF_040649115.1). NCBI lineage: Bacteria > Bacillati > Actinomycetota > Actinomycetes > Micromonosporales > Micromonosporaceae > Micromonospora > Micromonospora sp. NPDC049049. The sequence goes on from NZ_JBEZEX010000001.1 coordinate 413,763, forward strand.
GGTCGATGAGCACCTTCGCGCCGGCGTCGGCGTCGAGTGGGCGCACCTGGTGCAGCACCGACCAGGTGCCCCAGGTGGCCCGGTTGCCGTCCCGGCTGGTCACGATGACCATGCCGTCCTCGGCCTCCGGGCTGCGCAGCCAGCCGGTGCCGTCGGCGAGGACTCCGTCGGTGGGGCCCAGGCTGGCGGGCTCGTCCGCACTGTCGAAGATCAACAGCCAGGGCTGCGCGGCCTGGTTGAGGTAGCGCCACACCAGGTCGGTGGCGCTGATCATGCCGGCCCAGGCCTGGTCGACCTGGGTCTCCGACGCGCCGAGTTGGCTGACCACCTCCCGCATCCCGGAGTTGAGCCGCCCCGCCTGCACCCACCAGACCGTACGGCCGTCGGCGCGGGCCCGACGGGCGATCTCCAGCGCGACGTGGCTCTTGCCGGACCCGCCCATGCCGCACAGGATGTGCACCGCGGGTCGGCCCCCGGCATCTGCCCCCGGCCGCATGATCTCGCCGATCAGGTCGTCACGCCCGTGCAGCGGGCTGTCCAGTCGCCCGAGCGGTGGATCGACGGAGACCCGACTCGGCCGGTCGTACGCAGGCCGAGGCACGCCGGCATCCTCGGGTGGAACGTCCGCAGTCAATGCGGTCCCCCTTCGGTGGCGAATTCACAATGGGGCGGAGGCGAAAGATCCTGTCCATCTGATGGACAGTCGGAGGGATTGCCATCCGCACCATGTCGACAGCAAGCGTATCCATCCCCGTACTGGGTTGCACACTCTCCGTTCAGGCCACCCGGCTGACCAAAATCAGCGCGGGAATTCCCAATTCGCCGCTGATTCCGGCCGATCCGCCGTGCGCGGCACTCGACACGGGCATCCACGATGGACTTATGAACTGGTCGCCAATCCAGGACGTCGTCGACTGGGGTTCCGTGCCGGACTGGTTCGGCGCGGTCGGCTCCATTGCCAGCGTGCTCTTCGTCTACCTCGGATTGCGGCGGGAAATCCGTGCCCGTCGCGACGACGATCTGCGGGTCCGGGCCACTCAGGCTCGGCTGGTCTCGGCGGTGGCCGAGATTCGCGGCACCTCGGTGCTGCGGGTCGCGGTGGCCAACGAGAGCGACGCCCCGGTGCTGGACGTGGTGGTGCTGGCCCGGCTCGCCCCGCCCGACGATCCGGACGCCCCACCGGTCGAGCTGGCGGCGGCGAAACAGGTCCGGCGGATTCCCGGCCGCGACGTGCACGACCTCTTCGTCACCGTCGCGGCGGAGCATCGGCTCCGCCCGGCCGACACCGTTCTGGTGGACCTCACCTTCACCGACCACGACGGTAATCGCTGGCACCGGATCGGTGCCGGCCAACCGGAGCCGGTGGGCTGACCGGAGGAGGAGGAGGTGGTCCGGCGGAAGAACGCTCCGCCGGACCACAGTGCGCTCAGAGGGGATAGGTGCGGGCGACCGCCAGCATCTCCGAGCTGTGCGACCCGACGACGCCGACGGCCGGCGGCCGGGGGCGGAAGCCGGGCAGCGCGTCCAACCCGTCACTGGCGTCCATCGCTCGCAGCGCGACCTGCCCGGCGATCGGGCGCACTGTCAACACGACCTCGATGCCCTCCGCTGGCGGGGCGTGGAACACCAGCCCGAAGCCCCACTTCCCGGCGCGGGGCTCCACCGGCACCGACCGCCCCGCCACGTCGGCGCGCAGCACGGTGGCGGTCGACGTGTCGACGTGCAGGGTGGCGAGCCGGGCCACCCGCTGCGGGGTGAGCCGCAGCCGCAGCGTGCGCTCGCCGCCCGCGGTGGCGTCGGCCACCACCTCCAGCTTCGGCGCCGGCAGGTTCGCCGACTGCGCCGGACCGGCCCGCAACTCACCGTCGCCGAGCCCGGGGAAGTCGTCGCCGACATCGGTGACCCCGTCGACGTAGCCGTCCGTCCACGGCTGCGGGTCGCTCTCGTGGCTGAGCCAACGGGCCTGGCCGGTGCCGGCGTCCAGGGCGTACATCAGGTGGGTGGGAGCGGGGTGGGCGGCGTCGAAGCGGTCGACGCCCAGGCCGACCCCGGCGAGCACCACCGCCGCCACAGCGGCGGCGCCGGCCGGCAGCACCGCGAGCCGCCGGGCCCGCAGCGCGAGCAGACCACGCTGGCCGCCGGCCTGCGGGTGCAGCAGGTCGACCACCGGCAGGGCGACCAGGCCGAGCAGCACCGCGACCAGCGCGGCCACCCCGCCCATGGCCATCCCCAGCGCGGGGAAGAGCAGCACCACGGTGGGCAGCAGGATGACCACACCCACTGCCGCGGCGGCCGTCACCGCCACCACCGGCCACGGTCCGGTCTGCCGGGTACGCTGCGCGACGAGCCCGCCGAGGGCACCGGCCAGCGCCGGCACTGTGGTGAGGTACGCCCCACCCGGCACCGCCACGGCGAGCAGCACCCCGAGCACTGCCAGCCAGGCCAGTCCGCCGACGGCCAGCGCGGCCGGGCCGATCCGGCGGCGGGTCAGCGCGTACCAGGTGAACAGGATGGCGGCGGCGAGCGCCAGGACGGCCAGCCGGTACCAGATCGGCCGGTACGGGTCGAGCAGTTCCGCGTACCCCGGTCGGATCGTGGTGATCGCCAACCAGAGCAGTTGGGCGGCGACCGGCGCGGCGATGATCGGCACCAGGGCCAGCGCGAAGCCGGCGGCCAGCCGGCCGGTGCTGGCCCGGCCGCTGCGGCGGGTCAGCCAGCCCAGGGCGGCCACCAGTGCCACAGCGAGCAGGGCCAGCGGCACTGTGAGCCAGCCGGGGTAGCGGACCAGCCCGCCGGGGACGGGGAAGTAGGTGGCGTCGTGCCCGGAGCGCAGGTCGGTCAGGTCGGTGCCACCGAACTCCCGGGCGAGGCCCAACGCGTTGTCCCCGTGCTGCTGGAGGCTGCCCCGGTCCATGGCGGCCGGGGTGTCCAACGGCGTGTGGTAGATCGCGCCCCCGTCGATGTACGCCGAGTTCAGCCCGATGAACTTCTGATCGAGGAAGGCGGTGAAGTCGGTGTCGTTGGGCAGCGCGCGGTAGATCTCCACAGCGAACGAGGTGCCGACCGGGTGTGGGGCGGCCCGGCCGAAGATGTCCACCAGCTTCGCGTTGTTCCGGGACGTCTCGAACATGATCACGGGCCCGGTGGAGCCCCGCGCCTCCAGGTTGAGCACCACACCGCCGTCGGCGGCCAGCGGGTGGCTGGCGGCGAACGCGGACGCGCCGCAGAGGCACGCCTCCTCGGCGTCGGTCAGGACGAAGACGATGTCGTTGCGCGGCCGGGGGCCGGTGGTCAGCGCGCGGGCCACCTCCAGGATCGTCGACGTGCCGGCCGCGTCGTCGTTGCCGCCCGGCCCGGTCTGCACCGAGTCGTAGTGGGCGACCAGGAAGACCCGGCCCGTCGAGTCGGTGCCCGGCATCCGGGCCACCACGTTGCGGGCCCGGGCCAGCGTCGCCCCTCCCGCCGCCCCGCTGAGCTGACCGGCCTCCGGTGCCACGGTGTCCTGCACCTCGGTCTCCAGGCCCAGCCCTCGCAACTGCTGCTCAAGGTGAGCGCGGACCTGCTCGTTGGCCGGGCTGCCGGCGACGTGCGACCGGGCGGCGATCACCTTGACGTCCTCGTACGCCCGGGCGGCACTGAACGCGTCCGCTGGGGCGTCGGCCGGCTTCGGGGCGGGGGTACGCAGGTCGAGCAGACTGCCGGCGCCGACGGCGGCCAGCGCGACCAGAGCCGCCGCGGCGGCCACGAGCCGCCGGCGCGGCCGGGTCAACGCGCGGTCGGCAGGGGGTACGCCCGGGACCGGACGGGGTGGCGTGCCCGTCGTGGCCGGGGTGGTGGGTGCTCCCACGGGAACTCCTCGGGGGGTGGTGGGGCCTGGGGTGGGATCATCCTGCCCGTCGGCGGCTGTGGAGGGGATGGCCGGTACGTCAGGCGTCCATCAGCCGCCCGGTTTGTCCGCGGCCGAGCAGTGATGCGCTCCATCCCCGCCCGCGCCGGAGGCATCGTGTTGTGTGCGACCGTTGTCTAATACAGGATCAGCGGGGCACTCGGAAGGAGCCCGACATCACCAGCGAACTCCCGCGTCTCGCGGCGGTGACCCGGCCGCACCGGGGGGCCGGCTCGGCCGGTTCCCCAGTTGTGCCGTACCCGCACGGTGGTCTGGCGCGGCACGCCAACCTGCCGCCGGGTGAGCGGCTGCGCGTGCTGCTGGTGGAGGACGACGAGGGCGACGCCTTCCTGGTCGGTGAGCTGCTCGCCGAGACGAACTCGATGATCGACCTGCTGGTCGCCACCAGCCTGCGGGAGGCGCGGCAGCGGATCAACGACGTCGACTGCGTCCTGCTCGACCTGGGTCTGCCCGACGCGCAGGGGTTGGACGGGCTGCGCCAGGTGTTGGAGATGTCCAGCGGGGCCGCGGTCTGCGTGCTGACCGGCCGCACCGACGAGCACCTGGGCGTCGTGGCGGTCGCCGAGGGCGCCCAGGACTACCTGGTCAAGGGCCAGGTCGACGGGGTGCTGCTGACCCGGGCGCTGCGCTACGCCGTGGAGCGTAAGCGCGCCGACGAGAACGCCCGCCGGCTGCGCGAGGTCGAGCTGCGCCAGGCCGAGTCGGCCCGACTCGAACGCGGTCTCCTGCCCCAACCGCTGATGACCACCGACCAGGTCGCGGTGCACACCTTCTACCGGCCGGGCCGGCACGCCGCCCTGATCGGCGGGGACTTCTTCGACGTGGTGCAGACCCACCCGGACCGCCTCGACCTGATCGTCGGCGACGTCTGTGGGCACGGGGTGGACGAGGCCGCGCTCGGGGTCGAGCTGCGGGTGGCCTGGCGCGCCCTGGTGCTCGCCGGGGTGCCGGACGACGAGGTGCTGCCCGCCCTGGAGCAGGTGCTGATGAGTGAGCGCCGCCTCCAGGAGATCTTCGCGACGGTGGCCACCGTCAGACTGGACCTGGACGCCAACCGGGCCACAGTCCGACTGGCCGGGCACCCGCCACCGCTGCTGCTCTCCGGCGGCCGGGTCGCCCCGGTGCCCGCGCCCGGCGGCCTGCTGCTGGGCGTACGACCCCGCCGGCCGATTGCCTACGACCTGGAGTTCGACACCGATGACTGGTCCCTGTTGATGTACACCGACGGCCTGATCGAGGGGCGGGTGGGTGCCGGCAACGAACGGCTCGACGTGCCGGGCCTCAGTGGCTTGCTGGACGAGCCGGCCAACCGTTCGGTGTCGCTGCCCGAGCTGCCGGCGTGGTTGGTCGGGCGGGCCGAGCGGCTCAACGGTGGTCCGCTCGCCGACGACGTGGCCATGCTGCTGGTCAGCCGGGGCGGTGGCCGGTGAGGCCGGTCATCGGCGGCTGGAGTCTCCGCCGCCGGGTGATCACCCTGCTCTCCGTCGTGGGCTTTCTGTTGATCGGGCTGGCCGGCGCGGAAGCGGCGGTGGCCGCCCGCAACCGCACCCAGATCGACGCGGTGCTCAATGAGACCGGCCCGTTGCGGGTGCAGTCCCAGGAACTGCTCAACGCGCTGCTCGACCAGGAGACGGCGATCCGCGGGTACGCGGTCAGCGGCAACCAGGACGACCTGAGCCCGTACCGGGAAGGGCTCGCTCAGGAGCAGAGCGTCATCGCCTCGATGCGGAAGCTGCTCGACGACTATCCGGGGATCAGTCAGGAGCTGCGGACCGTCGAGGAGCGTGTCACGCAGTGGCGGCGGTCAGTCGCGGAGCCGGTGATCGTCACCACCGAGCAGAGCGGCACCAGCGCCGGGCAGGCGTTGGTCACCGAATCGGCCCGGCAACAGTTCGACGAGGTGCGCTCGGCGGTGAACGACCTCCAGGAGGAGGTCCTGGCCGCCCGGGAGCAGACCGCCGCCAACGTGCGTACCAGCAGCAACGTGCTGGTCGTCCTGCTGATCGTGGCCGCCCTGGTGGTGGTCATCGCCGGTGCGGTGCTGCTGCTCTCGCTGGACCGGATGGTGGTCCGGCCGCTGACCGGCCTCGCCAACCAGGTCCGCGAGGTCGCCGAAGGCGACTACCAGCACCGCATCGCCACCGTCGGCCCGCCGGAGTTCATCCAGCTCGGCGAGGACGTGGATGCGATGCGGCAGAAGATCGCCGCCGACCTGGCCGAGGTCCGGGCCGCCCGCGAGCGCATCGAGTGGGTGAACAGTCAGCTCCAGAAGCAGGCCGAGGAGTTGACCCGTTCCAACCGGGACCTGGAGCAGTTCGCGTACGTGGCCTCGCACGACCTGCAGGAGCCGCTGCGTAAGGTCGCCAGCTTCTGCCAGCTGCTCCAGCGCCGTTACGCCGGGCAGCTCGACGAGCGGGCCGACCAGTACATCGCCTTCGCCGTGGACGGCGCGCAACGGATGCAGCGCCTGATCAACGACCTGCTCGCGTTCTCCCGGATCGGGCGGCTCACCACCGGCTTCGTCGAGGTCGACCTCAACAAGGTGATGGGCGACGTGGCCGGCCAGACCGAGGCCGCCCGGCAGTACGCGGACGCCGAGTTGACCTGGGCCGAGCTGCCGACGATCTCGGGTGAGGAACCGCTGCTCACCAATTTGCTGGCCAACCTGGTGAGCAACTCGATCAAGTTCCGCCGCCCGGACGCGCCGTCGAAGGTGCACGTCTCGGCCCGCCTGGTGGGTGCCGAGTGGGAGATCACCTGCCAGGACAACGGCATCGGGATCGAGCCGGAGTTCGCCGACAAGATCTTCGTGATCTTCCAGCGGCTGCACTCGAAGGACGCTTACCCGGGCACCGGCATCGGGTTGGCGATCGTCAAGAAGATCGTCGAGTACCACGGCGGCCGCGTCTGGGTGGACACCGGCGTGCCCGAGGGCACCGCGATCCGGTTCACCCTGCCGGCACTTCCCGAGGACGTCGCGGCGGCTGCCGCCGCCGATTCCGCGGTGGAGCCGACCGATGGTGACGCGACGCCCTCGACCGAGGCGCCGGCAGAGCTGATCGAGCAGGCCGACGGGCCGGACCAGCCGGACCGGGCCGACCGGACGCTGGAAAGCGGTAGAACGGGTGACATGAAGGAGACGGTGGGATGACCGCGCCGGCGGACGGCAAGAGCCCGATCGAGGTCCTGCTCGTCGAGGACGACCCCGGTGACGTGCTGATGACCCAGGAGGCGTTCGAGGAGCACAAGCTGCGTAACCGGCTGACCGTCGTCTCCGACGGGGCTGAGGCGCTCGCCTACCTGCGCCGGGAAGGTCAGTACGCCGACGTGACGGCGCCCGACCTGATCCTGCTCGACCTCAACCTGCCCCGGCGCGACGGCCGGGAGGTGCTGGAAGAGATCAAGAAAGATCCGGACCTGCGCCGGATCCCGGTGGTGGTGCTCACCACCTCGCAGGCCGACGAGGACATCCTGCGCAGCTACCAGCTGCACGCCAACGCCTACGTGACCAAGCCGGTGGACTTCGAGCGCTTCATCTCGGTGGTCCGTCAGATCGACGAGTTCTTCGTCAGCGTGGTCAAGTTGCCGCCGCGTGGCTGACACCCTGCTGGACGACGTCAGCGGCCTGCTCTGGGAGGCCGCCGACCAGGTCGTGCTGCCACTGTTCCGCAAGCTCGACGACGATGACGTGTCGGAGAAGGCGCCCGGTGAGGTGGTCACCGTCGCGGACCGCCGGGCCGAGGAACTGCTCTCGGCGGGGCTGCGCCGGCTGCGGCCGGGCTCGAAGGTGGTCGGCGAGGAGGGTGTCGCCGACGATCCGGGGTTGCTGCGGCACCTCCGCGACGGCGGGGACGTCTGGCTGGTCGACCCGGTCGACGGGACCGCCAACTTCGCCGCCGGTCGCCGGCCGTTCGCCCTGATGGTGTCGCTGCTGACCGACGGGCGACCGGCCGCCGGCTGGATCCTCGACCCGCTGGCCGGCACTCTCGCCTCCGGCTCGGCGGACGAGGGCACCCTGCTCAACGGTCGACCGGTGGACGGCACCGGCTCGGTGCCGCCGCTCGGCGAGCTGCGCGGCGCGGCGATGACCCGGTTCCTGCCGCCGGAGACCCGCGACCGGGTCCGCGCCGGCGGGCGGCGGCTCGGTGAGCTGCTGCCCGGCCAGCACTGCGCCGGTCGGGAGTACCTGGACATCCTCACCGGCGAGCAGCAGTTCGTCCTCTTCTGGCGCACCCTGCCCTGGGACCACGGCCCGGGCACCGTGCTGGTCCGTGCCGCCGGGGGCGTCGCCCGCCGATTCGACGGCGTCGACTACCACCCCGCCGACGACGGCCGCGGTCTGCTCGTCGCCGCCAACGAGCAGGTCTGGGCCGACGTGCGCGAGGCGCTCCTCAGCCCCTGATCCGCGCGCTGCGCGACCGCGCTGGAACGCTGCGTCGACATCGAGGCAGCCTGAGGTTCAGCAGGCTGGTCACCCGCCCACGATCCGGTATCGTGACCGGCGGTCTCCGCCAGCGGGCCGCCGACCGGCGTCGCCATGCAGCGTTCAATCGGAGGCCGGCGGTCGACGGAAGGACGCTTTCGTGCCCAGGAACAGGTTCAGCCCGCGGCTCGGTCGCCGCGCTCTGTTCGCCGTGCTCGCCGCCGTCGCGCTGGTGCTCGGCGGTGCCGCGGTGCCCGCGTACGCGGAGCCGGACGAGGGTGGCAGCAAGAAGCTGCGGGACGCGCTGGAGCTGACCGCCAGGGGCCACATCGAGGCCAAGGCCAAGCTGGACAACTCCAAGCGTCGCCAGACCGCGCTGGCCGGCGAGCTGACGACGATCGAGGGTCGGCTGGTCGGGCTCACCAGCCAGGTGGGTGAGGTGGCCGCCCAGTCGTACCGGGTGGGTCGGCTGAGCGCTGTCTCGATGCTGCTCAACACGGCCACGCCGGAGGCGTTCCTGGAACGCGCGGGCGACCTCGACCTGATGGCTCAGCGGGACAGCAAGCGGCTGCGCGACCTCACCGAGGCCCGGCAGCAGGCGCAGCAGGCCAAGGTGGCCATGGACGCCGAGGTTCGCGAGCAGCAGAAGCAACTCGCCGTGATGGCGAAGAAGAAGAAGGAAGCCGAGGAGGCGCTCGCCGAGGTCAGCTCCGGCGGCAGCAACGGTTTCAGTGGTGGCAGCTCCACCTCGGCGAAGCCGGCCCCGCGTAACTCCGACGGGTCCTGGCCGTCGGAATCCTGCTCGGTGAAGGACCCGACGACCTCCGGGTGCATCACTCCGCGCACCCTCAACGCGCTCAAGCAGACCCAGGCGGCCGGCTACAAGCGGCACGTCTCCTGCAAGCGCAGTGGTGGCGGCGGCGAGCATCCGAAGGGCCGTGCCTGCGACTTCTCGGCCGCCACGAATGGCTTCGAGGACAAGAACGCGACGGGCGGCGACAAGGCGTACGGGGACAGCCTGGCCGCCTGGCACGTGCGCAACGCCGATCGGCTGGGCGTGCTCTACGTGATCTGGTATCGGCAGATCTGGCATCCCGGCACCGGTTGGCGCTCGTACAGTGGAAGCGGCTCTCCGGCGGCGAGCCACACGAACCATGTTCATCTCTCGATGTACTGACCCGAACCGCCAGCTTCGCTGCGTACCATCGCGACGATGAGCTCCCCACCGTCCGACGTAGCGGCCCTTCCGGCGCCCCCGGCCCAGCCCGTGCCGATCACCGGCCGGGCGCTGCCCAACGGCCTGGCCGCGTTCCTGGTCTTCTTCTCCAGCGGTGCCGTGCTGGTGCTGGAGACCGTCGCGCTGCGCCTGGTCGGCCCGTACGTCGGGGTGACCCTTCAGGTGACCAGCTCCGTGATCGGCATCGCGTTGGCCGCGATCGCCTACGGGGCGTGGACCGGCGGCTGGCTGGCCGACCGGCGTGACCCGCGGGGCCTGCTCGCGCCGGCGTTGGTGCTGGCCGGCATCGCCACCGCTGTCACCCTGCCCGTCGTCCGGTACGCCGGTGAGGTGCTGCGCGGTGGCGCGGCCAGCGCGATCCTGCTGCTGGTGGCGCTGGCGGTGTTCGTGCCGGCCGCGCTGCTGGCCGCGGTCACCCCGCTGGTCGTGAAGCTCCAGCTGGCCGACCTGCGCCGCACCGGCCAGGTGGTCGGTCGACTCTCCGGGATCGGCACCCTGGGCGGCATCACCGCGACCCTGCTGACCGGGTTCGTGCTGGTCGCCGCGCTGCGCAGCACCGTCATCCTGCTGGCCCTGGCGCTCGCCCTCGGGCTGGTCGGCATCGGCCTCGGCTGGTACCTGCGCCGAGAGGAGCCCACCGAGCTGCCCGGTCCGGCCCGGGCCCGGGCCGCGCTGGCCGTGCTCGGCCTGGCCGGGGCGGGGCTGAGCACCGTGGCGCCCAACCCGTGCGACATCGAGACGGCGTACCACTGCGCCCGGGTCACCGCGGACCCCTCCCGGCCCAGCGGACGGACGCTGCTGCTCAACTCCGCCCAGCACTCGTACGTGGACCTCGCCGACCCGAAATACCTGGAGTACGCGTACACGAAGTGGATCGGCGCGGTCGGCGACGTCGCCGCGCCGGCCGGTCAGCGCCTGGACGCGCTGCACCTGGGCGGCGGTGGGTTCACGGTGCCGCGCTACCTGACCGCGACCCGACCGGGCACCGACAACCTGGTGTTCGAGATCGACGGCGGGCTGGTCGAGCTGGGTGAGCAGGAGCTGGGCGTACGGCCGGGGCCGGACCTGCGGGCGGTGGTGGGTGACGCCCGGATGCTGGTTGCCGGCGAGCCGACCGACAGCCGTGACCTGGTGGTCGGCGACGCGTTCGGGCACCTGGTGGTGCCCTGGCACCTGGCCACCCGGGAGATGGCCGCCGACGTCCGGCGGGTGACCCGCCCCGGCGGTGTGTACGTGCAGAACGTCATCGACTACCCGCCGCTGCGGTTCATCCGCGCCGAGTTGGCCACGGTGGCCGCCGAGTTCGGGCATGTCGCGTTGATCGCGCCCCCGGAAGCGCTCGCCGAGGAGCAGGGCTCCAACTTCCTCATCGTCGGCTCCGACGCGCCGTTGCCGCTGGAAGCCGTCCGGGCCCGGCTGGCCGAGGTGGACCCGAAGGTCAGCCTGCTGTCCGGTGCGGCGCTGACGGACTTCGTCGGTCAGGCGATGGTGTTGACAGACGACTACGCCCCGGTTGACCAACTGCTGGCCACCGCCTGATCGGGTGACAATCCTGACCGATTCCGATACTCCAGGTGTAGGCGGGCCGTTACTGGGCAACATCGCTCACCATGGGCGGTGGGGACCGGAACGGCGCGCAGTTGCTCGATGAGCGGTACCGGCTGATCGAGCAACTCGGCGCGGGTGGCATGTCGGTGGTCTGGCGTGGCTATGACGAGGTGCTGGGTCGCCAGGTCGCGGTGAAGGTGTTGGCCTCCCGGCTGGCCAGCGACCGGGCCTTCCGCCACCGCATCCGGATCGAGGCGCAGGCCGCCGCGCGGCTCTGCCACCCCAACATCACCAATGTGTACGACTACGGCGAGTCCGAGCAGGTCGGTCTCACCGTGCCGTACGTGGTGATGGAGCTGGTCGACGGCGCTTCGCTGGCCAGCCGGCTGGGTCGGGAGAGCCAACTGCCGTGGCGGGAGGCGGTGACCATCGGTGCCGAGGTCAGCTCCGCGCTGGCCACCGCGCACGCTCGCGGAGTGGTGCACCGCGACGTCACCCCGGGCAACGTCATGCTCACCTCGACCGGCGTCAAGGTGGTCGACTTCGGCATCTCCGCGCTCGTCGGGGAGAGCGAGAAGGGGCCGGACGGCGCGCTGTTGGGCACTCCCGCGTACCTCGCCCCGGAGCGGCTGGACAACGGCCAGGTCTCCCCGGCCACCGACGTGTATGCCGTTGGGCTGCTGCTCTACCGGATGCTCACCGGTCGACTGCCGTGGCTGGCCAGCACTACCACCCAGATGCTGCGCGCCCACATGTACAACGACCCGGAGCCGATGCCCACCGTCCCGGGGCTGCCCGACGGGGTGGCCGACCTGGTCGGACGCTGCCTGGCCAAGCGACCCGCGGACCGGCCGGCCACCGCCGAGCTGACCCGGACGCTCGCCGAGGCGGCCGGCATGCTCGCTGCGGTGCCGGTCTCCCCGGCCGCCGGGCCGCTGGACGCGGCGATGCTCGGCAGTGCGCGTACCACCATCCTGCCCTGGTCGGCGGCGACCGACGCGTTGCCGCTGTCGCGGACCCGTAACCGTCGGACGCAGCAGCGGGTGACCCGGCGTCGGCGGGTGGAGGCCGGCGTGGCCGCCGTCGGGCTGATCGCTGTCACCGGGGCGATGTGGGGGTTCACCTCGCGCAGCCCGGCCAGCGGAGAGGACCGGCCGACGACCGAGGCTCGGATGGGGATGCCGACGGCGGCGCCCTGCGAGGTGGCGTACGCGTTGCGCACCGACTCCGGCACCGACTTCTCCGCCGAGCTGACCCTGACCAACACCGGTGGCCGTGAGCTTCGGGACTGGGCGATGAGCTTCACCTTTCCCGGGCAGCAGAAGGTGACGAAGGCGGAGCCCGCGCCGGTGCACCAGCAGGGGAGCACGGTGCTGATCCGACCGGCGGCCCAGCGCACCACGCTTGCCCCCGGTGCGGCCGAGAAGGTGACCCTCACGGGTAAGTACAGCGGGGCGAACCCGTTGCCTGTCGAGTTCCGACTCGGCGAGGCGACCTGCGGGGTTCGGGTTTCCGGCGTCGCCGGCAGCGCGCCGTCCACGGCCCCGCCGCCCAAGGCCGCCACGGTGAAGGCCCCGCCGAAGAAGACGACGGCACGCGGCGGCTCCGGCGCGGGCGGCGGCGCGTCGAAGGCCAAGCCACCGAAGCCTCCGAAGGCCCCGGCGAAGCCCGCGAAGGCCGCGAAGGCCGCCGGTGGTGGCCCGGGAAAAGCGTGAAGGTGACCAAGGGGCCGCGTGGTCACCGGAAGAAGTAAGCAGGCCACGGCGGGTCAGCGCATCCCCGCGAATCGCTGCACCTGGTCGATCCCACCCTCGACGATGAGCACCCCGCCCTGGGGAAGCGTGGTGTCGTCGGAGGTGTACCGGAAGCGTTCGCCGGGCAGCTTGGCGCCGATCACGCGTACACCGAAGCGCTCCTCCGGTCTCAGGTCGATCAGGGTGCGCCCGACCAGGGACTCCGGCACCCGGACGGTGGCGATGGCGAAGTCGTCGTCGAACTCGATGAAGTTGAGCAACCGGCTGACGAGCAGGTGCGCGACCCGGTCCCCGGTCTCCGCCTCCGGGAAGATCACGTGGTGCGCGCCCACCGACGCCAGGATCTTGGCGTGCTTCTGCGAGGTGGCCCGCGCCCAGATCTCGGGTACACCCAGCTCGACCAGCGCCAACACGGTGAGCACACTCGCCTCCACCGACGCCCCGATGGCCACCACGGCCCGTCCGAAAGTGGTGATGCCCAGCTGCCGCAGCGCCCCCTCCTCGGTCGCGTCGGCCTGAACCACTCGGTCGAGCTGCGCCGACCAGCGCTGCACCTTCGCCGGGCTGCGGTCGATCGCCAACACCTCGCGGTCCATCCGGGTCAGCGACCCGGCCAGGTGGCAACCGAATCGACCCAGCCCGATCACCACGATGCCGCCGCTGTCCGCCCGTCTAGCCGACACCTCGGCCCTCCCTGCTTCCAATGGCGTGTCGCCGGTGTGCGGGCCGGCCGACACCTCCGAACCACGCCCTAGCCGACAATGGGTTGCTCCTGGGGATAGCGGTAGAGCCGGCGTCGGGTGTTCAGGGCGATCGCCGACCCCAGGGTGAGCGTCCCGACGCGGCCGATGAACATCAGCACGGTCAGCGCCAGTTGGCCGCCGGGCGGCAGTTCGGCGGCCAGACCGATGGTCAGACCGGTGGTGCTGAACGCCGAGGTGATCTCGAACAGGGCCGCGACGAAGCGGACGCCCTCGGTGAGCAGCAGCAACAACATGGTTCCGGCCATCACCAACGCGACGCTGAGCAGCGCCACGGTGATCGCCTGCCGCTGGCTCGCGGTGGCCACCCGCCGGTGCCCGATCGTCACGTCGGGCTCACCGCGCAGCTCCGCCCAGATGGTGAACGCCAGCAGGAAGAACGTGGACACCTTGATGCCACCGGCCGTGCTGGCGCTGCCGCCGCCGATGAACATCAGCACGATCAGCAGGGGATAGCTCTCCTCCTGGAGAGCGGTGATGTCCAGGACGCTGAAGCCGCCGGTGCGGCTCAGCGCGATCTGGGTGAACGACGCGAGGACTTTCCCGGGTACGTCGTACTGGCCGATCGTGCTCGCGTTGGTCCATTCGGCGGCGAGCAGGCCACCGAAGCCGAGCAGCAGCAGCACCACGCTGCCCCAGATGGTCAACTTCGTCGCCACCGCCCAGCGGGTCGGCTGCCGCCATTCACGGACCGCCTCGAAGAGGGCGGGAAACCCGAGACCGCCGATGATCGCGCCGATCGCCAGGGGCAGCGACACCCACGGATCACGGCTGAAGGCCAGCAGGCCATCGGTGTAGAGCGCGAAGCCACCGTTGTTGAACGCCTGCACGGCGTGGAAGACGCCCGACCAAAGGGCCTCCCCGAACGGGTAGTCGTAGGTCAGCCAGAGTCGACCGGCGACCAGCACTGTCATCACCGCCTCGCAGGCGAAGACGGTCAGCGCGATCCGGCGGAGCAGCCGGCCCACGTCACCGAGGCCGAACTCCGCCGTCTCGGCCTGCACCAGCAACCGGTTGCGCAGTCCAAGCTGACTGGAGACCACCAGGATGACCAACGCGGCGACGGTGAGGATGCCGAGACCGCCGAGCTGGGTGAGAAGGGTGATCACCAGCAGGCCCCAGCCGGACCAGTAGTTCGGCGTGTCGGTGATGGCCATGCCGGTGACCGACACGGCCGAGGTGGCGGTGAAGAGCGCCGTGACCACTGGTGGGCGTACGTGTTCGGCGGTCGCCCAGCGCGCCATGAGCAACCCGGTACCGAGCAGGATCGGCACCAGGAACGCGAACGGCACCAGCCGCACGGGATTGCGGAAGAACCGGCGCACCAGACAATCTTCCTGTCCGCCCGCGCCCCCGGAGTGGGAACGGGCATTCCGGAGATTCATCTGCCGGCCAGCCATCGACCAACTCCTGGCACATCACGGGCGGTCTGCTTACCCGGACCATCGATGACAGGAGACGGCGTTGCGACACACGCTGGAGGCGTACCGGTTGGCGATCCGGATGGGTGCCGACCACATCGAGCCGGACCTGGTCTCCACCTCCGACGGCGTGCTGGTCGCCCGGCACGAGAACGAGATCTCCGGCACCACCGACGTGTCGACCCGCCCGGAGTTCGCGGCCCGTAAGACGACGAAGACCATCGACGGTGTCGCGGTGACCGGGGGGTTCACCGAGGACTTCACCCTCGCCGAGCTGGCCCGTCGTCCGCCACCCGGACGACGGGCCAGCCCTGTGCCCGCCCGCCTGAAGGTGCCCGCGGGGTGCGGGCACCACCTCGCGGACGCTATGGAGCTGATGCCGTAAACGAATCGCACCGCCCCCGTCCGCCCGCGCTTGCTCACGTCTGCCCGCGCTGGCCCACGTGTGGAGAAGGGGCTCCTGGTCGGTCACCGTAGGTGGAGCGAGAAGATCGCGCCGATCATGCGGTTTCGGTTGTCGACATGGGTGGAATGCGGCTTGTGTCGGGACAGGAAGTGCAAGATCGCGGAGAAGGGGCAGCGCGGCGCGGGCGATCATGGACGGTCGTCGAGGCTGCCGGCGCTCGGCGGCCCACGACGGGCCCTGCGGCTGACCGAACCGGGGCGAATGGCGCGGGGCGACACACGGTTCGGGTGGTCCGTGGGGGTTCGGGCCATCGAGGGCATGAGCTCCCGGCTGGTAATGCGGCCCGTTGTAACCTCCGGCCACCTCAATCCTGTTACTTGTGTGTTTCCGCCACATAGCTCGTGGGTGACGTCACTTCTAGCGTGAGCCGTCACGAAGAAGTTCTCTCCCTCTGAGTCCTCATGTGGAGTCGCAATGACGGTCCGGACGACGCGGCGGGCGTTCCTCTCCGCCGCCACGATGATGGCCGCGGCGCTGGCCGCCACGGCCTGTGGCAGCCCGCAGGACACCGCCACCGGCGGCGGCGACAGCGCCGCGCCGGTCAAGGTCGGCCTGGTGTACTCCCAGTCGGGAGCCCTGGCCAGTTACGGAAAGCAGTACATCGAGGGGTTCAAGGCGGGGCTGGACTTCGCCACCCAGGGCACCGGCAAGGTCGGTGACCGGAAGATCGAGCTGACCGAGGTCGACGACGCGGGCGATCCGGCCAAGGCGGTCTCCGCGGCGAAGGACCTGATCGGCAAGGGCACGAAGATCATCGCCGGTTCCACCGCCTCCGGTGTGGCGCTCCAGGTGGCGCCGATCGCGGCGCAGAACAAGGTGCTGTTCATCTCCGGCCCGGCCGCCACGGACGCGGTGACCGGCGCGAACAAGTACACCTTCCGCTCCGGTCGGCAGTCGTACCAGGACGTGGTGACCGCCAAGTCGTTCATCGGCGACCCCGCCGGCAAGAAGGTGGTGGTCTTCGCCCAGGACGGCGCGTTCGGTGACGCCAACGAGGCCGCCGTCAAGGCCGTCATCGGCAGCGCGGGCGCGACGGTGAGCAGCGTCCGGGCCCCGGCCAGTGCCACCGAGTTCACCCCGTTCGCCAGTCAGATCAAGGCCGCCAAGCCGGACCTGCTCTTCGTGGCGTGGGCGGGCACGACCGCCCCGGCCATGTGGCAGACCCTCGACCAGCAGGGCGTCCTCTCGTCCACCACCGTCGTCACCGGCCTGGACATCCGCGCCTCGTGGCCGACCTTCGGTGCTGCCGGCGCGAAGATCTCCTTCCTGTCGCACTACTTCGACGGTGCCAGCGACACCGAGGCCAGCAAGGCGTTGAAGGCCACTGTCAACACCATCGACCTGTTCCACCCGGACGGCTTCGCCGCCGCGCAGATGGTGGTCCGGGCCGCGCAGGAGGGTGGGGACGACGTCGACAAGATGGTCACCGCTCTGGAGGGCTGGAGCTTCGACGGGGTCAAGGGCAAGATGACCATCCGGGCCGCCGACCACGCGCTGCTCCAGCCGATGTTCCAGGCCAAGCTGACCGGCAGCGGCACCGCGTTCACGGCAACCGCGCAGAAGAGCCTCACCGGTGACGAGACCGCGCCGCCGGCCGTGGCCATGAAGGGCTGACCATGCTCGCCACCCGCGGTCTGACCTGGCGGATCGGTGAGGTCGCCATCGTCGACAGCGTCTACCTCGACCTGGCTCCCGGGGAGTTCCTGGGCGTCATCGGGCCGAACGGCGCCGGTAAGACCTCACTGTTCAACCTGATCACCGGCCTGCGTCGGGCCACCGAGGGTCGGGTCGTTCTGGACGGGAAGGACATCGGGGCGCTCCCGCCGCATCGGCGGGCCCGCCTCGGCCTGGGCCGTACCTTCCAGGCGTCCTCGGTCTTCGGATCGCTGAGCGTGCGGGAGAACGTCCGGCTCGCCGTGCAGGCGCACCGCGGGGGCTCAATGGCGTTGTGGCGGCGGGCGGCGGCCGACCGGGAGGTCGCCGTCGCCGCCGACGCGGCGCTCGACCGGGTCGGCCTCGCCCACCGGGGTACGGCCCTCGCCGGCACCCTGGCCCACGGCGAGAAGCGCAAGCTGGAGATCGCCCTGCTGCTCGCCGGTGAACCGCGGGTGATGCTGCTGGACGAGCCGATGGCCGGGGTCAGCGCCGAGGACGTGCCGGAGCTGGTCGCCGTCATCAAGTCGTTGACCGGCGACAGCGGCCGGGCGGTGTTGATGGTCGAACACCACATGGACGTCATCCTGGAACTGGCCGACCGCATCGCCGTCATGCACCACGGTGCGCTGCTGGCCTGCGACACCCCGGAGACGGTGATGGCCAACCCCACAGTGCAAGAGGCCTATCTGGGGGAGTCGCTGTGAGCGCGAGGAGTGAGCCGGGTTTGCGAGCCCCGCAGTCGCGAACGGAGGCGGCCCTGTGAGCGCGAGGAGTGAGCCGGGTTTGCGAGCCCCGCAGTCGCGAACGGAGGCATCTCAGTGACGGAACCGATCCTCACTGTGGAGGACCTGTCGGTCCGGATCTCCGGGCTGCACATCCTCCAGGGGGTGTCCTTCACCGTCGCCCCGACCGGCGTGACAGTGCTGCTCGGTCGCAACGGCGTCGGCAAGACCACCACGCTGCGCGCGATCGTCGGCCTCACCCCGCCTGCCGGGGAGGTCCGCGGCACCATCCGGATGGGCGCGCAGAGTCTGCTGGCCCGGCCGACGCACCGGCTGGTCCGCGGTGGGCTCGGCTACGTGCCCGAGGACCGCTGCGTGTTCGCCGGGCTCACCGTCGCGGAGAACCTGCGGCTCGCCGAGCGGCGCGGCACCACCCCGGCGTACGACAAGGTCTTCGCGCTCTTTCCGGAGCTGGACCGACGCGGACGGCAACGGGCCGGTTCGCTGTCCGGCGGGCAGCAGCAGATGCTCGCCATCGGTCGGGTGCTGCTCAACGACAACCGGCTGCTGCTCGTCGACGAGCCGACCAAGGGGTTGGCGCCGAAGGTGGTGACCGAGGTGGCCGAGGTGTTGGAACGGGTCGCGGAGTCGGTGCCGGTGCTGCTGGTCGAGCAGAACCTCGCCGTCGTACGCCGACTGGCCCGCGACGCGGTCGTGCTGGCCGCCGGCAAGGTGGCCTGGACCGGCGACGCCCACGAGTTGCTGTTGGAGACCGCGTTGACGAAGTCGCTGCTCGGTGTCGGCTCGGCGGAGGCGGCTGCGCCGAGCGCGAGGAGTGAGCTTGCGAGCCCCGCAGTCGCGAGGAAGGACAAGCTCTGATGGGCACCGTGATCCTGTTGGCGCTGACCGGGCTTGGTCTGGCGGCGCTGTACTTCCTGGTCGCGTCCGGCCTGTCCCTGGTCTTCGGCCTGGCCGACGTGCTCAACTTCGCGCACGGGCTGTTCCTCGGCGTCGGCGCGTACGGCACCTGGTGGGCGGCGGGCAACCTGCCGGGCGCCGGCCCGGACGGGTTCGGCTTCGTGGTCGCTGTCGCCTTCGGGGTGGCCGCCGGCACGCTGGTCGCGATCCTGGTCGAGCTGGTGCTGATCCGCCCGCTGTACTCCCGCACCATCGAGCAGGTGCTGGTCACCGTCGGGCTGTCGCTGGCCGGGGTGGCGTTGCTCCAGGCCACCTGGGGTGCGGACGCCCGTCCGTTCCCGCGTCCGGACTGGACCCGGCAGGTGACCGGGATCTTCGGCGCGCAGGTGCCCAACGGTGGCCTGCTGCTGATCATCGCGGCGGTGCTGGTGCTCGGCGCGATCCTGGCGTTCCTGCGGTGGACCCGGTACGGCCTGGTGATCCGGGCCGGCGTGGAGAACCGGGAGATGGTGACCGCGCTGGGCATCGACGTCCGCAAGGCGTTCACGCTGGTCTTCGCGATCGGTGGGGCGGCTGCGGCGCTCGCCGGCGCGCTCGGCGGGGTCTACTTCGGCACCGTCTCGCCCGGTCAGGGCGGCTCGCTGCTGATCTTCGCGTTCATCGTGGTGGTGATCGGCGGGATGGGCTCGGTGGTCGGCTCCGCGTACGCGGCGGTCGTGGTCGGGCTGGTGCAGCAGTTCGTCAACTACTACGGCACGTCCGGGCTGGGCGACATCTGCGTGGTCGGGCTGCTGGCCGTGGTGCTGCTGCTGCGCCCGCAGGGCATCGCCGGAAAGGTGGCAACGGCATGACGGTGATCGACGCTCCTCCCGCGCAGGTGCCCGACGAGTTGACCCCGCAGCGGGGGCGGTGGCACCGGGTCCGCCCGTTCCTGCCGCTGGTGGCGCTTGTCGTGCTGGTGATCCTGCCGTACTCGACGATCTCCCTACCGGGGATCTTCGAGGGGCCGGTCAACTCACCCGGCACCCTGCAGATCCTCGCCATCTGCCTGATCTTCGGCGGGCTGGCGGCCGGGTACGACCTGCTCTTCGGTCGGACCGGGATGCTCTCCTTCGGGCACGCGCTGTACTTCGCCGCCGGTGTCTACGGCACCGACATCCTGGTCACCAGGGCTGGTCTGCCGCTGTGGCAGGCGGCGCTGCTGACCATCACCGGCGGCACCATCCTCGCCGCGCTGCTCGGCGCTGTGGCGCTGCGTACCGTGGGCATCGCGTTCGCCATGGTCACGTTGGCCTTCGCCCAGGTGGGCGCGATCCTGGTGGCCCGGGACTTCGGCGGGCTCACCGGTGGCGAGGAGGGCCTGCCGCTGGACGTGTCAGGGCTGCCCGCCGGGCTGGTCGGGGTGACGAACACCGTCAATCTGTACTGGTTGGCGCTGGCGTACCTGACGCTGGTGGTCTTCGTGGTGCACCGGGTGAGCGGCTCACCGACCGGTCGGGTGCTCGCCGGGCTGCGTGACGACGAGCGGCGGATCGGCGTGCTCGGGTTGGACCCGTACCGCTACAAGCTGGTGGCGTTCACCCTGGCCGGCGGGTTGGCATCGGCGGGCGGGGTGGTCTACGTCCTGATCGTCGGCGGCGCGTCGCCGCACATCACGTCCTCCGAGCTGACCCTGTCGCTGCTGGTCATGGTGGTGCTCGGCGGGCCGGGCACCCGGTGGGGTCCGGTGCTCGGTGGTGTCCTCTACATGTACCTGGACCACCGGCTCACCGCCTTCGGCACGAGCGACGCGGTGGACAACCTGCCGGCCGTCCTCAGCCGTCCGCTGAGCCAGCCGCTGTTCGTCCTGGGCACTGTCTTCATCCTGGCCGTCTACTTCTTCCCAGGCGGCCTGACCAGTCTGGCCCCCCGCCTGTCCCACCTGACCCGAGCCCTCCGCCCCCGCCGATAATCCCGGGCTGATCTACCCCGAGCTGATAGGCCCGTTGATCAAGAGGTTTGCGTCAAAATCCGACCGGATGGTGACGCAAACCTCTTGATCAACAGGGGTATGACGGACGGCGCTGGTAGAAATGCCGGGTGGAGACAGCAGAGCGGGCAGCGGTACGCGAGCGGGCCGAGGCGGTGCTGCGCCGGCTGGCCGGCGACCACGCCCGGCTGCGCGAGGATCAGTGGCGCGCCATCGAGGCGCTGGTCGTCGACCGGCGGCGGGTGCTCTGCGTCCAGCGCACCGGTTGGGGCAAGTCGGCTGTCTACTTCGTGGCCACCGCCCTGCTGCGGGAGCGGGGGGAGCACGGCCCGACGGTCATCGTCTCGCCGCTGCTGGCGTTGATGCGCAACCAGGTCGAGGCCGCCGCGCGGGCCGGCATCCGGGCCCGCACGATCAACTCGGCGAACCTCGACGAGTGGGACGAGATCACCGCCGAGATCCAGACCGGCGCGGTGGACGTGCTGCTGATCAGCCCGGAACGGCTCAACAACCCGGATTTCCGCGACGGCGTCCTGCCGAAGTTGGCCGCCACCACCGGCCTGCTGGTGGTCGACGAGGCGCACTGCGTCTCCGACTGGGGGCACGACTTCCGGCCGGACTACCGGCGGCTGCGGACGTTCCTCGCCGAGCTGCCCGAACGCACCCCCGTGCTGGCGACCACCGCCACCGCCAACGCCCGGGTCACCCAGGACGTCGCCGAGCAGCTGGGCGACGCCCTCATCCTGCGCGGCACGCTGGACCGCGAGTCGCTGCGCCTCGGGGTGCTCGACCTGCCCAGCCCGGCGCACCGGCTGGCCTGGCTCGCCGACCACCTGGACCAGCTGCCCGGCTCGGGCATCGTCTACACGCTGACAGTGGCGGCAGCGGGGGAGACCGCCGAGTTCCTGCGCTCCCGGGGCTACCCGGTCGCCTCGTACAGCGGGCAGTCCGACGACGCCGACCGGCGCGCCGCCGAACAGGACCTGCTCGACAACAAGATCAAGGCGTTGGTCGCCACCAGCGCCCTCGGCATGGGCTTCGACAAGCCCGACCTGGGCTTCGTCGTCCACCTCGGCGCGCCACCCTCGCCGATCGCGTACTACCAGCAGGTCGGCCGCGCGGGCCGCGCCGTCGAGCACGCCGAGGTGCTGCTGCTGCCCGGCGTCGAGGACGCCGCGATCTGGCGTTACTTCGCCTCGCTGGCGTTCCCACCGGAGCAGCAGGTCCGAGCCGTGCTGGCGGCCCTGCACACCGACCGCCCGCTCTCCACCCAGGCCCTCGAACCCCTCGTCGACCTGCGCCGGGCCCGGCTGGAGCTGATGCTCAAGGTGCTCGACGTGGACGGCGCGGTCCGCCGGGTGCGCGGTGGCTGGCTCGCCACCGGCGAGCCGTGGGTCTACGACGAGGCCCGGTTGCGCCGCGTCGCCGAGGCGCGCACCGTCGAGCAACAGGCCATGCGGGAGTACGCGACGACGTCCGACTGCCGGATGCGGTATCTACGGGAACGCCTGGACGACACCGAGGCGGTCGACTGCGGCCGATGCGACAGGTGCGCCGACCCACTCTTCGCCGCGGACGTGTCGACAGCCGCGCTCGCCGCCGCGCAGGCCTTCCTGGGTCGACCCGGCGTGGAGATCGCTCCGAAGAAGCTCTGGCCGACCGGGCTCGACGCGGTGGGCGTACCCCTCAAGGGCCGGATCGCCCCCGCGGAGCAGGCGCTGCCGGGCCGGGCCGTCGGGCGCCTCTCCGACCTGGGCTGGGGTAGCCGGCTGCGTGCCCTCGTCGGCCCGGAAGCGCCGGACGCGCCGGTGCCCGACGACGTCGCCGGCGCGGTCGTGGAGGTGCTGAGGGCGTGGGCGCACGGCGACAACCCTTGGCCACGTCGTCCGGTGGCGGTGGTCGCGGTCGGTTCCCGGCGGCGGCCCCGGCTGCTCGGCTCGCTGGCCGAGCGGATCGCCACAGTGGGCCGGCTGCCGCTGCTCGGCGAAGTCACCGCGGCCGGCCCCGACGGCCCGGCCGGGCCGCGCGGCAACAGCGCCCAGCGGGTACGCGCGCTGCACGACGCCTTCACCGTGTCGGCCGATCTGGCCGACGCCCTGGCCGGGCTGGACGGCCCGGTGCTGCTCGTCGACGACCTGATCGACTCGGGCTGGACGATGACGCTGGTGGCCCGGGCCCTGCGTCGGGCCGGCGCGACCGACGTGCTCCCGCTCGCCCTCGCCGTGGCCGGCTGACCTGCTGCCCGCAGGTCGGTTTCCCTCGGCGATGTTCGGGTCTGCGCCGCGGTCCGTGCCTGTTCGGGGCGTTGCTTAGCGCTGCGGCGCGATCTGCGCCGGTCGGGGTGGGAAAGTTCCCGGGCGGTGTCGAGTGCGACGGTCGCCACGCTGTCCGGGCGTCGGCCTGACCCGGCCGGGCGCGACGGTACCGTGGTCGGCATGACCGACCAGCAGCCCTTCACCCGTGCGCGGACCATTGCGGGCAGGATCGCTGGCGGCGAGGCCGGTCAGGCGCTGGGCGTCGGTCGTGGCTGACCAGGGCCCCGTCGAGCCGGACCGGAGCACCCTCCGGCTGGCGCTGGTGGTCGGCGGGCTGGTGCTGGCGGTGCTGCTCGGCTTCGGCCTCGGCCGGCTCAACGCCAACGGCGCGGTCACCGGCAGCCCGTCGTTCGCCGCCGAGCACACCGACCCACCGGGCGTCGCGCCGCACAACCACGGCAGCGCCACGGCCACCGATCAGGGCGCGGCCGTCGAGCCGGGCGGTCTGGCGGTCAGCTCGGCCGGGTTCACCCTGGTGCCCCTGGCCACCGAGTTCGTGGCAGGTCGCCCGGGTCAGCTCCGCTTCCAGGTGCGCGACGCGCAGCGCCGGCCGATCAGCCGGTTCGCCATCGTGCACGACAAGCCGATGCACCTCATCGTCGTCCGGCGGGACCTGACCGGTTACCAGCACCTGCACCCGACCATGGCGGCGGACGGCACCTGGTCGGTGCCGTTGACCCTCGCGCAGCCCGGCCTCTGGCGTGCGTACGCCGATTTCACAGTGGTCGCCGACAACGGCGCGCAGACCGCTGTGACCCTCGGGGCGGACCTGGTGGCCCCCGGCGACTACCGGCCCCGTCCACTGCCGGGGCCGGCCACCTCGACGACCGTGGACGGCTTCACCGTCGGCTACCAGGGCACGGTGCAGGCCGGGGCGACAGTGCCGCTGACCTTCCGGGTGGATGGTGCTGGTGGCGCAGCCCAGTTGGAGCGGTACCTCGGGGCGTACGGGCACCTGGTGGCGTTGCGCGAGGGCGACCTCGGCTATCTGCACGTGCACCCGGAGACCGAGTTGGTGGACGGTCAGATCAAGTTCTGGTTGACCACCCCTGGTCCGGGCCGCTACCGCCTCTACCTCGACTTCCAGGTGAACGCGGAAGTCCGAACCGCCGAGTTCACCCTGACCGTCCCCTAGCCCGGCTCCGGGCCACTGCCCCGTTGATCATGAAGTTGTTGCCCTTCGCTTCGGCGTGTCGTGGCAATAACTTCATGATCAACGGCCGCAAGGGGCGGAGCCCAGGGCCGGGGCGGGGCGGGGCGGGTTAGCTGGCTCGGCGGATGGGGCGGCGGGCCAGGTAGCGGAGCAGGTCGCGGATGTGGTGCTTCTCCTCGGCGGGGACCGTGGGGTCGGCCAGCCGGTCCAGGATGGCCCGGACGTCGGCCTCGACCGGGCCGTCGTCGTGGCGTCGGCGACGCGCTGGACCGGCGTCGGGCAGGCCGAGCGCGCGGAACGCGGCAGCGACCGGCAGATCCAGCGCGGCGCAGAAGCCGCGCACCTTGGCCAACTCGGGATAGTCCTGCCAGTCGCCGGCCAGCCAGCGGAAGACGGTGGAGCGGCCCACGCCCGTGTGCGAGGCAAGATCAGTCACGGTCCAGCCACGTTCGTCGCGAGCGTCATCGATGGCGCGCCGGACGAAGCGAGCAAAGGCCATCTGCGGTGATACGTCGGCTGATCCCATCCCTGCGTGTCTTCCCCCCTGCCGGAGCACCGGGACGATGCGCCTTCCGAGGGTAGTACGCGAGAAGCCGGAAACAATTGACTGACCGCACAAACTGTCCCGTGGGCGAGACTTTTCTCTGGAAGCGTGTGTGCAGAACGAAAATTGCATCGAGCGATCTTCATCGTTCTTCCATTAAGCTCGGTGCCCGTCCCGACATCGCGTCTGTCGTCTGCCGCCTGCGACCGGACCATCGCCGAGGAGCACCATGGCCGAATTGAGCCGCCCCCAGCCGTACCAGCCCGGTGCGGTGAGCCTCTTCTTCGTCGCCAAGGCCGGCGTCTTCGCCGCCGCGTTCTGGATCTGGTTGCTGGTCCTGGTGCTCCGCACCGACTCCGCGACCGGTCTCCAGGTGCTGGCCGCCACCGGCGCCATCACCACCACGCTGGTCGCTGTCCTGCTCGGCGCCCGGATGGCGGTGCAACACAACGCCGCCATCCGGCACGCCGAGGTGAAGAAGCTACTGGTCGACATCTCCTGGAACGCCTTCGCGGCGGCCGGCAACGCCGAGACCGAGGGCAAGGTCGTGCCATTCCCGACCGCCCCGGTCGACGGTGACTGGGCCGCCCAGCGGCCCGCCGCCGACCGGGTGTCTCTCCTCGACCGTTCTACCAGCGAGCGCAACGGTGGCCGGGACCGCCGACGCTAGCCGCCCTGGGGTGCCTCTCCGGCGGCCAGCAGGGTCTCCAGCCGGGGAGTGACCTGCCACTGGTCCACCAGCTCGCGGTACTCCGCGCGCTGTGGCTCGGTCGCCCCGGCACCGGTACGACGGGCGCGGATCAGCAGGTTACGCGGGGTGTGCTGCGAGTCCACGAACTCCACCACCTCGGTCCGGTAGCCGTGCACCCGCAGCAACCCGGCGCGCAGCGCGTCGGTGAGCACGTCGGCGAAGCGCTCGCGCAGGATGCCCTGCCGGGTCAGCAGGTCGTACGGGGCCGGGGCGGGATGGGCGCGGAGCTGCTTCGCCAGATCGTGGTGGCAGCACGGCGCGGCCAGCACCCAGCGGGCCTCCCAGCGCACCGCGCGGGCCAGCGCCTCGTCGGTGGCGGTGTCGCAGGCGTGCAGCGCCAGCACCAGGTCGGGGGCAGGGTCGACGACGGCGTCGGCGATCGTCCCGGCCACGAAGCTGACCTGGTCGGCCCAGCCGAGCCGCTGCGCCAGCTCGGTGTTGCGCCGCCGCTGGTCCTCCCGGACGTCCACGCCGACCAGGTGGACGTCGAGCCCCCGACTCGTCAGGTAGCGGTACGCGGCGAACGTCAGGTAGGCGTTGCCGCAGCCCAGGTCGACCACCCGTAGTGAACCGGTCAGGTCGTCGGGCAGGGTAGCGGCCAGGGCCCGCAGGAACGCGTCCACCTGGCGGCGCTTGGCCGCCGAGCCGCCGATCTCGGCGAAGATCGGGTCACCGGGGTCGAGCAGGTATTCCTTCGCCCGGTCGTTCCCGGTGGGCGTCGCCACCGGACGGGACGTCGCGGCCCGGTGCACCTGCGCCTCACCGGACTTGGTCACCCGCAGTTGAAGGGTCGCGTCGGCCGTCTCGACGTGCCAGTTGCCGAACGGCTCGGCCAGCAGTTCGTCGATCGCCGCAGCGGCCTCCGGACCGGAGGCGAGGTTGCGGGTGTAGGGGCGAGCACCGTCGGACGTGGTGATCTGCATCCGGGGCCCGGCCTTGAGCCGCACCGGCCGCAGTTCGGCCCGCTCGACTGTGGGGCGGCGACCGCGCCGACGTCCGGCGGCGACCGCCCGGGTCAGCGCGGGGTCGAGCAGCAGCGCCCGAACCTCGGTCAGGGCGGCGTCCAGTGGTTGCGGCATCGTTCCATCTTCGTCAGGTGGGGTGGGAGAAGAGAACATCCCCCGTACCGCGCGAGGCGGTGCGGGGGATGTCAGGTGTGGCTGTGTCAGTCCGCTGTCGCTTCGGCCGGCGTACCCGCGTCGGAACCGCCACCACGGCGGCGGCGTCGGCGACGCGGCTTGGACGCCTCGCCGTCGGACGCGGTGGCCGGCTCGGACGGGCCGGCGTCGGCGGAGATCACCGCGGTCGTCTCGGCCGTGACCGCCTCGCCGGCCCGGCGGCGACGCCGACGGCGAGGGGTACGGGTGCCTTCGTCGGCGGCGTCGGCCGCAGGTGCCTCGGCGGCGGTCGGCGTGGCGGCGTCGGAGCGGTCGCGGCGGCCATCGCCCCGACCACGGCGCTCGCCGCGACCCTCACCACGGCTCTCGCCGCGTCGGGGGCCACGACCACCGCTGTCGCCCCGACGGGAGCGGGTCGTCCCACCCAGATCCTCTTCGATCTCGGCGGACAGCCCGGCCCGGGTGCGCTCGGCCGTGGGCAGCGTGCCGCTGACCTCGGTGGAGATGTGCAGGTCGGTGTAGAGGTGCGGCGACGTGTGGTACGTCTCCGGCGGCTCCGGCATCTCCAGACCGAGGGTCTTGTCGATGATCCGCCACCGCGGCATGTCGTCCCAGTCGACGAAGGTCACCGCGACACCCGTCGCGCCGGCCCGGCCGGTACGACCGATCCGGTGGGTGTAGGTGTCCTGGTCTTCCGGGCAGTCGTAGTTGATGACGTGGGTGACGCCTGTGACGTCCAGCCCACGGGCCGCCACGTCGGTGGCGACCAGGATGTCGATCTTGCCGGCCCGGAAGGCCCGCAGCGCCCGCTCGCGGGCACCCTGGCCGAGGTCACCATGCACGGCGGCGACCGCGAACCCACGGAAGTCGAGATCCTCGGCGACCCGGTCGGCCGCCCGCTTGGTACGCGTGAAGATCATGGTCAGCCCGCGCCCCTCCGCCTGGAGGATGCGCGCCACCACCTCGACCTTGTTCATCGAGTGGGTGCGGTAGACCAACTGCTGGGTCTGCGGCGACGGGCCGGTCTCGGCGGTGTGCCCGGCGTGGATCGTCATCGGCTGGCGCAGGAATCGCCGCGACAGGGTGACGATCGGGTCCGGCATGGTGGCCGAGAAGAGCATCGTCTGCCGGTCTTCCGGAAGCATCGCGAGGATCTTCTCGACGTCGTCGAGGAAGCCCAGGTCGAGCATCCGGTCGGCCTCGTCGAGGACGAGTGCGTGCACCCGGTCGAGCCGGAGGTGCTTCTGCTTCTGCAGGTCCATCAGTCGGCCGGGCGTGCCGACCAGGATCTCGACGCCCTTGCGCAGCGCGTCGATCTGCGGCTCGTACGCCACGCCGCCGTAGATCGGCAGCACCCGGACGCCACGCGTCCGGCCGGCGGCAGCCAGGTCCTTGGCGACCTGGATGCCCAGCTCACGGGTGGGGACGACGACCAGCGCCTGGGGGACGCCGTCGCTGCCCTCGCCCGGGGCGAAGACCCGGTCGAGCAGTGGTACGCCGAAGCCGAGGGTCTTGCCGGTGCCGGTGGGCGCCTGGCCGATCAGGTCGACGCCGCGCAGCGCGATCGGGATCGCGTACTCCTGGATGGCGAAGGCGCGGGTGATGCCGGCCGAGGCCAGGGCCTCGACGGTCTCGGCGCGGGCGCCGAGTGCGGCGAACGTGGGGGCCTCCGGTCGAACCGGGGCGGTGGGGGCCAGTTCCTGGCCGTCCAGCAAATCTTGAGTCAGGTCGCTCATGTGGATGTGGGGGTGCCCTCTCGTGGGTGCGCCCGTCATGTCCTCAGGGCGCGTTCGGTATGACGCGGGCCACACGGTCGGCGGCAGATTGCCGAGCCGGACCGGGCCGCACGCGCGCCGCGGGCTGAGCTTCGATCAGATCGGCGCCCACGGCAACTGCTCCATGTTACCTGAACAGGCATACCCCCGTCCCGATTCCCAGTCGGCCACTCGCCACGCGGGGCAAGCAATTGTGACCCACGCCACACCAGCCCCGGCGCCTGCGTGCCCCGTTGTCCGGTGCCCCGCGCCTCCCGCCCGGGTCGATCATGGAGTCGTGGTGGTGGACAAAAGGTTCAAAAATGCGGCAACCGGGCACCACAACTCCATGATCGACGGGGGCCAGCGCGGAGGGCAGCCACGCGATAGCCTGCCGCTCGTGTCCGCCTCCGGTTCCGCGTACGCCGACCTGTTGGGTCTGGTCGCCTTCGGCGAGCTGCTCGCCTTCGAGCGGATGGCGGGCGATGCCCGGCTCGCTCCCGACTTGCGCCGCCGGGCAGCGCTGAACGAGATGGCCGCAGCTGAGATCGCCAACTACCGGCGCCTCGCCGACCGGCTCACCGCGTTGGGCGTACCGCCCGAGGATGCGATGGCGCCCTATGTCGAGCCGTTGCAGGCGTACCACGACTCGACCGAGCCGCGGGACTGGGCGGAGGTGGTCACGAAGGCGTACGTGGGCGACGCGATCACCGACGACTTCGTTCGCGAGATCGCCGACGCGCTGGAGGAACCGGACCGGGCGCTGGTGCTGGACGTCCTGCACGACTCCCGGTACGCGGACTTCGCCGCTGCGGAGATCCGGGTGGCCGTCGCCGACGACCCCCGGGTGGCCGGTCGGCTCTCCATGTGGGCCCGACGGCTGGTGGGTGAGGCGTTGTCCCAGGCCGGCCGTGTCGCCGCCGAGCGGGCCACCCTCACCGCGCTGATCGCACGCGACGGCCGGGTCGACGTGCCAGGGCTGTTCGGCAGGCTCACCACCGCGCACACCGCGCGAATGGCCGCCGCCGGGCTGAACAACTGACCACCCGGCCGGGTTGGCCGGCTCCGGCCTGCGGCAGGCGGGCCGAGTGCCGACCTGCCGCGATGGCCGGACCGGTCAGCGGACGGTGAACCCGACCGCCCGGGGCGACGCCTCGGCGATCTCGACGTAGGCGACCTTCTCGACCGGAACGATGACCCGCCGGCCCTTCTCGTCGGTCAGGGAGAGCGTGCCGCCGTTGCCGGCGAAGGCGTCGGTCACGATCTGCTCGATCTCGGCCGGCGACTGCGCGCTGTCCACTACCAGCTCGCGTGGCGCGTACTGCACGCCGATCTTGACCTCCACTGTGCCTCCTCAACTGGGGCGAGAGAACCGCCCTGCGAAGGCTATCCGATCACGGGCCCGGCGGTCAGGCTGACTCACCTTGCAGCGGGAAGCTCGCGATGCCCCGCCACGACAGCGCGGCCACCAACGCCTCAGCTTCGGCCTTCGGCACCTGTCGGCCGCCGGCCAGCCAGAACTGTGCGGCCGTCTCCGCCGCGCCGACCAGCCCGGAGGCCAGCAGCTCGGCGTGCGCGCGGCTCACCCCGGTGTCGGAGATGATGGTGTCGGTGATCGCCGCGATGCAGCCCTGCTCGACCCGCTCCACCCGCTGCCGCACGGCCGGGTCGTTGCGCAGGTCCGATTCGAAGACGAGCCGGAACGCCTCGCTCTCGTGGTCGACGAAGTCGAAGTACGCCCGTACCGACGCGCTGACCCGCTCCTTGTTGTCGCTGGTACCGCGCATCGCATCCTGCACCTGAGCGACGATGGCGTCACAGTGCGTGTCGAGCAGCGCCAGGTAGAGATCCATCTTTCCGGGAAAGTGTTGGTAGAGCACCGGCTTCGAGACCCCGGCCCGCTCGGCGATGTCGTCCATCGCGGCGGCGTGGTAGCCCTGCGCGACGAACACCTCCTGCGCCGCAGCGAGAAGCTGCTTACGACGCGCGGAGCGAGGCAGGCGGGTGGGCCGGCCAGCGGTCTGTGCACCGTTCCCCGCAGCGGTCATGGGATCCTCCGAGTTCTCCGTACGAGCCGGCATTTTCCCCCCAGACCGGGCGAGGCCCGTGACCTCGGTCGTGGAAATGGCCCGCCGCTGTAACTTATCGCCACTCTCGGCACACGGTAGCCTCAGCGGGGGCGACCAAGGAGCGCGCGGTGAGTGAAACAGGGCAACCCGGAGCCGCCACCCCGGGAGATCACGGTGACGGAGCGGGTCAGCACGACGACCCGAGCCGTTCCGTCAGTGGGTGGGCGCCTCAGGCGGGTGGGTGGCCCCGAGCCGCCGACCACGAGGACGCCCGGGATGAGGCGCCGCGCTGGCAGCCCGACCCCGCGTCGGGCTGGCGGACCTCCTCGACACGGCACGGTGACCTGCCATCGCCGCTGGTGGGGCGGTCGGGCGAGCCGGAGTCGCCGGCCCGCACCAACGGCCACCAGGTCAACGGCGTGCACCACCCGGACGACGTCAACGGCGTCCACCACCCCGGTCTCGAACCGCCCTCGGGGCGCCCCACGCCGGTGAGCGCACCGCCCGGGCTGCCCGAGGAGGGTCGCCTCGGGGCGGCCGGCGACCGGCTCGTGGTGCCCGCCCAACGTCCCGCACCGCCAGCGGAGCAGGGTGCCGTCGAGTCCGACCCGGGCCCCGCCCCACACTCCAGCGCCGATCCGGCTGCCGCGCACCGTGCCCGCTGGGCCGAGCCCGGCTTGCCCACCTCGGCCCCGCCGGCCGTCCAGGTGCCACCCGTCGGCACCGCGGCGTCGGGTTTCGAGGTTCCACCCGGTTTCCACGCGCCGATCGCCGAGCGGCTGGCCGCCGACGAGAGTCCGACCGCCCCACGCGACTGGCGGGACCCGCTCGCACCCGAGCCCGCAGCCACCTCGGGACGCAACCCGGGGCCGGCCGCCTCCGCCGACGAGGGCGAGCCCGGTCGCGCTTCCGAGGGTTCCCGCCCGGCAGACACGCATCGCGCCAGCGAGGCGCATCGCACAGGGGACGCGCAGCGTCCCGGCGAAACGCACCGGGCCGGGGAGTCGTCGGCCACCGAGCCCGACTGGTCGGGGCCGAGCTGGAACCGCCCGAGCTGGGGTGGCGGATGGGCCCCGCCCTGGTCCCGCCAGGACGACGAGCCGACTGGCCCGGCTGCACGGGACGAGTCGGCGCCGGACTGGGTCGGCGAACCCCACCAGCCGTACGAGCCGGTGCGCGCCGAGGTGCCCCGTCCGTACGAGCCGGTGCGCGCCGAGGTGCCCCGGCCGTACGAACCCGGCCGGGTCGAATCCGCGTCCACCCCGGAACGCCCCGCCGAACCGACCAGTGGTCCGCCGGCTGACCGTCCGTCGTGGGCGGGTGGCGCGACGCCGACGCCGACCAGTGGTCCGCCGGCTGACCGGCCGTCCTGGGCGGGTTCCGGGGCGACCGGCGGACCCCGGTCCGACCGCCCGTCCTGGGCTGGCGGGGCCGATCCCGACCCCACCAACGCATCGCCCGCGCGGCCCTCCTGGGCCGGGGGGTCCGATCCGACGCCGACCAGCCTGCCGCCGGTACGGCCGTCCTGGGCCGGCGGGTCCGAGGCGGCGACCAGTGTGCCGCCGGTACGCCCGTCCTGGGCCGGCGGTTCCGAACCGCCCGCCACCGGCGCGGCGGCGACGCGACCGTCCTGGGCCGGCGGCGCCGATCCGGCACCGGCCAGTTCCCCGCCGACGCGACCCTCCTGGGCCTCCAGCCCCGCATCGGCCGACCCGCCCGTACCGGCCGAGGCGACACCTTCGGCACCCGCCGGACCGCCTCCGGCTCCAGCCGGGCCACCTCCCACGCTGACCGACGCGCCACCGGCTCCGGCAGGCCCGTCGCTGGTGGCGGAGCGCTCGTCCTGGACCAGCGGTTCGCCGACGGCGAGCAGTTCCGGGGCCGAGCGGCCGGACTGGTCCGAGGGCCGGCTCCCGGCCACCCCGGTCGAGCGCCCGTCGTGGCCGGCCAGCCGGTCGGCCAGCACCGGTGGGGGCGACGGAGGCGAGACGCCTGGCCGGTCCCGGCCCGACGTCCGACCGACCGGGCCGTTCCGGCTCCGGCCGGCGACACCCGAGCCCGGCCCGTCGCCCGTCGAGCCGCCCACACCGGCCGCGCCGGTGAACGGCTCGCCATCGACTGACGCCACCCCGCCCTCCACCGCAGCGGTTCCGCCAACCAACCCCAAGGGTTCCGGCCGCCGCGATCAGTCCGCACCGACGTCCGCCTCCGCCTCCGCCTACGCGGCGCGCCGATCCGCTCCCGACCCGACGTCCCCGGCCGACGATGGCCGGCAGTCGGCTGCGAGCGCGGTGGTGCTGCCGCAGCGCGTCCCCGCGGAACCGGACGTGCCCGTCGTGCCGGAGCCGCCAGCCGTGGAGCCACCCGCCGAAACTCCGGAACTCGCCCGCATCGCCACTCACCTGCGCCGGGACGACGAGCCAGCCCCGCTGCGCGAGCGCCCCGAGGGGTTCGATGTCAACGCGATCCTGGACGCCGTCCGGGAGGTGGCCGGTGTCCGCGACGCGGCCCTGCGCCGCACTCCGGCGGGGGCGCACAGTCTGCGACTGGACCTGGCCGACGGTGCCGACCCGGCCGAGGTGAGCCGGCAGGTGGCCCGGCTGCTCCAGGAGCGGATGGGGTTGGCCGCGGCCCCGCAGAACGTGCCCGGCCTGCCCAGCACGCCACCACCACCGGTTCGCCGTCGCGCGGCCGAGCCCGCCGAGCGGCGTACCCCGGAGACTCGAAACGCGGCTTCGCGCGATCCCGGCGAGGTTCGGTCGGCCGAGCCGCCGACGGCCGCCCGCCCGTCAAGCGGTCGGGTCGAGTCCCTGCCGGCCGGGCCGGAGCAGCGGACCGGCACGGACCCGACGCGCCGCCGCCGGTCGAACGCTCCGCACCGGGGGCGCGCCACGGTGGAGGAACCAGGGTCGGTCTCGTCCGCGCCGGCCGGCGCCGCGACCGGTAGCCCGGCGACGCTGGGCACGTCGTACTCCGGTGGTCAGGTGACCACGACGGAGTCGGCGCCGTCGCGACCGCTGGAGACCGGCGGTACGCCGGGGCCCCGGGTGGTGATCGACCACGTGCAGGTCAGCACCTTCGGCCTGGACGCGAACGTGGAGGTCCGGCTGCTGGCCGGGGGCGACAGCGCCTCCGGGTACGCCACCGGGCCGGCGGTGGACGGCTACGTGTTGCGGCTCTGCGCGGTGGCGGCGGCGGCCGCTGTGGACGAGTTGCTGCGCGGTGCCGAGAACGCCGAGCGGGGGCGCTGTTTCGTCGAGCACGCCGCTGTGGTGCCCTTCGGCAATTGCGAGGTGGCCACCGTTGTGGCGCTGCTGGTCTGTGAGGGCTGGGTCGAGCAGCTCGCCGGGTCGGCCCTGGTCGCGGGTGATCCGCGTCAGGCGGTGGTCCGGGCGACGCTGGCGGCGGTCAACCGTCGGCTTGAGGCGCTGCTGTCCTGAGTGGTTCGAGGCAGACTGGAGCAATGAGACGCGCCACCCTCTGGCCGGACCACCTGCTCCCCGACGACCGCGTTCCGCCGCCATGGCCGGGCCGGGAGGTCCGCCTCGACGGCCGGGTCACGTACGTCCGGGACACCCCCGCCACCGCTGCCGGGGCGGAGCCGGCGTTGTACGTGCACGGGTTGGGCGGGTCGTCGCAGAACTGGACCGACCTGGCCGGTCTGCTCGCCGACCGGCTGGACGGTCAGGCCATCGACCTGCCCGGCTTCGGCCGGAGCGAGCCGGGCCCGAGCTACACGATTCCGGCCTTCGCGAATCTGGTCGTCCGCTGGATCGAGCATTCCGGTCGAGGGCCGGTGCACCTGTTCGGCAATTCGCTGGGCGGCGCGGTCGCGGTCCAGGTCGCCGCGCTCCGGCCGGATCTGGTCCGCACCCTCACCCTGATCTCCCCGGCGCTGCCGTTCCTGGATTTCCGGCGCTCGTTGCAGGGGCGGATGCTGCCGGTGCTCGCCATTCCCCGAGGTGAGCGGCTGGTCGCCCGGCATCTCACCCAGCTTGCCCCCGAGGTGATGGCCCAGCAGGTGCTGGAGGCGTGCGTCGCCGACCTCAGCCGGATCTGCGATCAGCGCCGGGCAGAGGCGCTGGAGGAGATCCGGGTGCGGTACGAGGCTGAGCACTACGCCGCCGCGTACGTCCGGACGTTCCGTGGGCTGGTCTCCAGCTTCCTGCGGGCGTACCTGCGGGGGCCGGGGTCGCTGTGGCGCCTGGCCGAGGCGGTACGCGCACCGACCCTTGTGGTGGGTGGTCTGCAGGACCGTCTGGTCGACGTGCGGGTCGGGCCGCAGACCGCCCGGCTCATTCCGGACAGCCGATTGATGATGCTCGAGGGCGTCGGCCATGTGGCGCAGTTGGAGGTTCCCCGGCTGGTCGCCCGCGCGGTGGTCGGCCTGCTCACCGAAACGGGGGACGCCGCGGGGCGGTCTGATCTGGCAGGCTGACCTGGATGCTCAGCTCAGCGCGCCATTCTGCTCGCCGTCGGCGACGTTTCGCGCTGGTCGCCCAACTGGTGGCGGTGGTGGTGGCCGTCGGCGCGGCGGTGACCGTGATCGCTGAAGGGCCGGGTGGACATCCGGGCGCTGAGCGGTTGGCCGCCGAGGAGATCAGCGCGCCGCCGCCGCTGGTGGCCGGGCCGCTGCCGCCCGCCCCTTCGCCCTCCGGCGCGGTCACGCCGAGCCCGCCCCCGGTCACGCCGAGCCCGCCCCCGGTGTTGCGGGTGCCGGGCGCGGTTCCGAGCGCCGGCACGGGCGGGTTCGGCTACGACGCCCGTTCCGGCCCGGTGCTGGGTCGGGCGGGTGAGCTGCGGCGTTACCGGGTCGCTGTGGAGTCGGGCAGTGCGGAGGACGTCACCGAGTTCGCCGAGGCGGTGGAGGCGGCGCTGGCCGGGCCGGGCAGTTGGGTCGACAGCGGCAGGTTGCGGCTCCAGCAGGTGCCGGGGGCTGCGCCTCGGGACTTCACCGTCTACCTGGCCACCGCCCGCACCGCGGGTCGGATGTGCGCGAAGGGTGGGGTCGACATCCGGATCGGCGGCCGCCCGTACACGTCCTGTCGGGCGCCCGGCCAGGTGATCATCAACCTGGATCGGTGGCGGTTGTCAGTGCCGCACTTCGTCTCGGCCGGCGTGCCGTTGACGGTCTATCGGACGTACGTGGTCAACCACGAGGTGGGTCACCAGCTCGGGCATCGGCACGAGCGCTGCCCCGGCAAGGGCCGGCAGGCTCCGGTGATGATGCAGCAGACGCTGTTCCTCGACGGCTGCCGGGTCAACCCCTGGCCATACCTGAACGGGCGTCGGTACACGGGCCCCGCCCTCTGAGTACGACACGCCGACCATTGACCCCTCCATCAGGCGTCTTGCGGCAATAGCGGCGAAAACGGAGAAATGCCCGAATAATCTGGCAGGCTTGATCCTATGACGCCGTCGTCCCCTTACGGCCCGCCCCGGCCGCCCGAGCCCAGCTCGGCGTTGCGGGATGCGCGTCCCGCGTTCGTCCGGATGCACCGGCGTCGTCGTCGCAGCATGCTGCTCGGTCTCCTCGTGCTCGCAGGCGCCATCGGGGTGACTGTGAGCCGGGGCGGCGAACCGTCGGTCGAGCCTCCGGCCACCACGCAGGGCGGAATGGGCCACGGAGGTGGGGCGGCCGCGCACCCGGCGCCCACCGGCTATCCGTCGGTCGGAGCGGGACGCTTCACGGCAGCCGACGGCGAGACACCGGTGTACGGCACGGACGGGCCGCTGCACCGATACCGGGTCGTCGTGGAACGCGGCGCCGGCCAGGACGCCGACGTGTTCGCCTCCCGAGTTGACGAGGTGCTGACCGACCCGCGCAGTTGGATCGCGTCCGAGGAACTGCGGGTGCAACGGGTGGCCGACGCCGGGGCCGCCGACTTCACCATCTACCTGGCAACCCCGGTCACGTCCGAGCGGATGTGCGCCGAGGGCGGGTTGACCACCGAGCGCTACACCTCCTGTCGCCTGCCCGGTCAGGTCATCATCAACCTGGCCCGCTGGATGGAGGCGGTCCCCGACTACGGCGCCCCGCTGGACACCTACCGGACCTACGTCATCAACCACGAGGTGGGCCACGAGTTCGGCAAGGAGCACGAGGCGTGTCCGGGCCCGGGGGAGCCCGCCCCGGTGATGCAGCAGCAGACGTACGGGCTGCAGGGCTGCGTCGCCAACGCCTGGCCGTACCTCGACGGTCGTCGCTACGCGGGGGACATCGTCCCCTGATCCGCCGGGTCGTCGGTTATTCCCGCTCCCGCATACCGGACCACGTGTCGTCCCTCATGGCCGAGGAGGGCTCCCGCGAGCAACAATGGCGCGGTTCACACCGCCGATCCCGGGGAGTCCACCGTGTCGTTGCCCCCGCTCGTCGAGCCCGCCGCCGAGCTGACCGTAGACGAGATCCGCCGCTACTCACGCCATTTGATCATCCCGGACGTCGGGGTGACCGGCCAGAAGCGGCTGAAGAACGCCCGGGTGCTCTGTGTCGGCGCCGGTGGCCTCGGGTCGCCCGCCCTGTTGTACCTCGCCGCGGCCGGGGTCGGCACGCTCGGCATCATCGACTTCGACACCGTCGACGAGTCGAACCTCCAGCGCCAGGTCATCCACGGCGTCTCCGACATCGGCCGGTCCAAGGCCGAGTCGGCCGCCGCGTCGATCCGCGAGATCAACCCCCTGGTCAAGGTGGAGATCCACAACACCGCGCTGGACCGCGAGAACGTCCGCGAGATCTTCGCCCAGTACGACCTGATCGTCGACGGCACCGACAACTTCGCCACCCGCTACATGGTGAACGACGCGGCGGTGCTGCTGGGTAAGCCGTACGTCTGGGGCTCGATCTACCGCTTCGACGGCCAGGCGTCGGTGTTCTGGGCCGAGCACGGCCCCTGCTACCGCTGCCTCTACCCGGAGCCGCCGCCGCCCGGCATGGTTCCCTCCTGCGCCGAGGGCGGCGTGCTCGGCGTGCTCTGCGCATCGATCGGTTCGATCCAGGTGAACGAGGCGATCAAGCTGCTCACCGGCATCGGTGAGCCGCTGGTCGGCCGCCTGATGGTCTACGACGCCCTGGAGATGGAATACCGCAAGATCAAGGTCCGCAAGGACCCGAACTGCGCGCTCTGCGGCGACAACCCGACGGTCACCGACCTGCTGGAAGACTACGAGGACTTCTGCGGCGCGGTCTCCGAGGAGGCCCAGGAGGCGACGCTCGACTCGACCATCACCGCACTGGAGCTCAAGGAGTGGCAGGACGCCGGCAAGGACATCTTCCTCGTCGACGTACGCGAGCCGGCCGAGTACGAGATCGTCCAGATCCCCGGCGCCACCCTGATCCCCAAGGGCGACATCATCTCCGGTGAGGCCCTCGCGAAGCTGCCACAGGACCGCCAGATCGTGCTGCACTGCAAGTCGGGCGTCCGCTCGGCGGAGGCGCTCGCCGCGCTCAAGGCAGCCGGTTTCAAGGACGCCGTGCACGTGCAGGGCGGCGTGCTCTCCTGGATCAAGCAGATCGACCCGTCGCTGCCCGCGTACTGACCGATCGAGCCGGGGCGGCCCTGGCGCGGCCACGCCGCCGCGCCGGGGCGGCCCGCGCGACCGCCCCGGCAAATCGACGCAGATGACGCCGAGCGGCCGTCCGGCCGGAGCGACGCAGCCATCCCGGGCTGGCCGATTCTCCGAGGCGGCATCGCGTCTGCGCAGGTAGCGTCTCCGCCGTGGTCGACTTGGAAGCCGCGATCGGGTTCGTCGTGGCGCACGGGGATGCGGTGGAACGCGCCCGCCTCTCCTGGCTCCGCAACGGCACCGCCGTGCCCGCCGAGTTGCTGGAGACGGCCGAGGTGGGCCAGTCACCGGACGGCGGTTGGCCGGCCACCTGGGGTGGCGAGGTCGCCTCGATCGACGCCACCTGCTTCCGGCTCGTCGAGCTTGACGACCTGGGGGCGCTCGGCCGTCCCGCCGCCCGCCGCGCACTGGACTGGCTGGCGTCCCGGCAGCAGGCCGACGGCGGTTGGGAAGAGGACGCGTCGCTGGCCGACTCGGCGCCGGAGTGGGCCCGTCCCGGCGACCCGGAGGCCGGGTTCCTCGTGTCGGCCAACGCCGGCTTCTGGCTCACCGTCGCCGGGCTGGACGCCCGGGCGTCGGGTCCGCTCGACCACCGGGTCGGTGGGGCGTACGCCGGGGTGGTGCAGGCGGCGGCCCACTCGCTCGCCGCGCGGCTGCGCCCGGACGGTAGCTGGCCGTCGTACCTCGCGGCGGGCTGGCTGAGCGCGGCCGTGCTGCACCGGCAGGAGATGTTCCAGGAGTCCGCCCGGATTCAGGTGGCGCTCGCCGAGCGGATGCCGAAGATGTCCCCCGGGGACGTGGCGTGGCTGGCGGCCACGTTGCGCCGCGCCGGCGTCGACCCACAGGACTGGATCATGGTGCGGGCGCTGCGCCGGCTGACCGAGACCCAGCGCAGCGACGGCGGCTGGGAGAGCGACGACGGCCACCAGTTCGACGTGCACGCCACCCTGGC
The DNA here is from genome assembly GCF_040649115.1 of Micromonospora sp. NPDC049049. Classification (NCBI taxonomy): domain Bacteria; kingdom Bacillati; phylum Actinomycetota; class Actinomycetes; order Micromonosporales; family Micromonosporaceae; genus Micromonospora; species Micromonospora sp. NPDC049049. The sequence goes on from NZ_JBEZEX010000001.1 coordinate 452,764, forward strand.
CGCGATCCGGGCGGCCCGCCCCGCGCCACCCCGCTGAGCCGCCCGCGCCATGGCCCCGCCCCGGCCGGGCCATGGCCCCGCCCCGGCCCCGCCCCGGCCCTCCAACCTCGGCGATCTTGCAGTTTCTGTCGCGGATTTGCGCATAAATGCCCCTTATGCCGGGACAGTAACTGCAAGATCGCGGGAGAGGGCGGGCGGCGCGGGCGCGGGAGGGCGAGGGTAGGGGCTTAGCGCACGTGACCGTCGCCGGTGACGACGTACTTGGTGCTGGTCAGCTCGGGCAGGCCCATCGGGCCGCGAGCGTGCAGCTTCTGGGTGGAGATGCCGATCTCCGCACCGAAGCCGAACTCGCCGCCGTCGGTGAACCGGGTCGACGCGTTCACCATCACTGCCGCCGCGTCGACCCGCGCGACGAAGTCACGGGCCGCGCTCGCCGAGTCGGTGACGATCGCCTCGGTGTGGCCGGTGCCGAAGCGGCGGATGTGCGCGACCGCCGCGTCCAGCGAGTCCACCACCGCCACCGAGATGTCGGCGGACAGGTACTCGGTGGCGTAGTCCTCCTCGGTGGCCGCGACCACTGCGGCGGAGTGGGCGGCCACCTCGGGTGAGCCGTGCACTGTCACCCCCGCCTCGGCGAACGCGGCCAGCACCAGCGGCAGGAACGCGTCGGCGATGCTCGCGTGCACCAGCAGCGACTCGGCCGTGTTGCAGGTGGACAGGCGTTGCGTCTTGGCGTTCAGCGTCACCGCGACGGCCTTCGCCAGGTCGGCGGCGGCGTCGACGTAGACGTGGCAGTTGCCCACCCCGGTCTCGATCACCGGCACTGTCGACTCCTCGACCACTGTGCGGATCAGCGACGCGCCACCGCGCGGGATGAGCACGTCGACGAGACCCCGGGCGCGCATCAGCTCCTTGACCGAGTCACGGGAGCTGGCGTCGAGCAACTGCACCGCGTCGGCGGGCAGACCGGCCCCGGCGACGGCGTCACGCAGCACCGCGACCAGCGCGGCGTTCGAGTGCGCGGCCGACGACGACCCGCGCAGCAGCGCCGCGTTGCCGGACTTGAGGCAGATCCCGGCGGCGTCCACAGTCACGTTGGGCCGCGCCTCGTAGATGATGCCGACCACCCCGAACGGCACCCGGATCTGGCGCAGCTCCAGGCCGTTGGGCAGGGTGGACCCGCGGACCACCTCGCCGACCGGGTCGGGCAACGCGGCCATCTCACGCAGCGCGTCGGCGATCCCGGCGACCCGACCCGCGTCGAGCGCGAGCCGGTCCAGCACGGCCGCGCTCAGCCCGGCCTCACGGCCGGCCGCCAGGTCCGTCTCGTTCGCGCTCAGGATCTCCGGGGTACGCGCCACGAGCGCGTCGGCCATCGCCACCAGCGCCGCGTCCTTGACGGTACGGGTGGCAGTGGCCAGGTCGGCGGCGGCGTCCCGCGCCCGCTTCGCCTGCTCGACGACGCTCATCGACTACTCCTCAGCTGGCAGTTGGCTTACAGCAGCACCAGGTCGTCGCGGTGGACGACCTCTCGTTCGTACGCCGGGCCGAGCGCCGCGGCGAGTTCGGACGTGGAGCGGCCGAGCAGCCCGGGTAGCTCCACCGCGTCGTAGTTGACCAACCCTCGGGCGACCGGCGCGCCCGCGGTGTCCACCAGGTCCACCGGGTCGCCGGCGGTGAACGTGCCGTCCACGGCGGTGATGCCGGCCGGGAGCAGCGACTTGCGCCGCCCGACGACGGCGGCGACCGCGCCCGGGTCGAGGTGCAGCCGGCCCCGGGGTGAGGTGGCGTGGGCCAGCCAGAACAACCGGGCCGTTGGGCGTTGCCGCTGCGGGTGGAAGAGCGTGCCGACCGGTTCGCCGGCCAGCGCGGGCGTGGCCAGGTCGGCGGCGGTGAGCACCACCGGGATGCCGAAGCCGGTGGCGATCCGCGCGGCCTCGACCTTTGTCACCATGCCACCGGTGCCGACGCCGGACCGGCCGGTCCCGCCGATGGTGATGCCGGCGAGGTCCGTGTCGTCGCGCACCTCGGGGATCCGGGTCGAGCGCGGGTTGGTGGGGTCGCCGGTCCAGAGCGCGTCCACGTCGGAGAGGAGCACCAGCAGGTCGGCGTGCACCAGCGCGGCCACCAGGGCGGCCAGCCGGTCGTTGTCGCCGAAGCGGATCTCCTGGGTGGCCACCGTGTCGTTCTCGTTGACGATCGGCACCGCCCGCAGGTCGAGCAGCTTGCGCAGCGTCCGGTACGCGTTGCGGTAGTGGGCTCGCCGGGTCACGTCGTCGACGGTGAGCAGCACCTGCCCGACGGTGCGGCCGTGCCGGGCGAAGCTGGCCGCGTACCGGCCGATCAGCAGCCCCTGCCCGACGCTGGCGGCGGCCTGCTGGGTGGCCAGGTCGCGCGGGCGTCGGGACAGCCCGAGCGGGGCGAGCCCGGCGGCGATGGCGCCGGAGGAGACCAGCACCACCTCGCGCCCCTCGGCGGTGAGTCGACCGAGGGTGTCGACCAGCGTGTCGACGCGCTCGTCGGCCAGCCCGCCGGTGGCGGTGGTCAACGAGGAGGATCCGATCTTGACGACGACCCGCCGGGCCGTCGTGACTGCGTCTCGCACCCGACCATTCTGCGTGGTCACCGCCGCACCGCCCGGCGGCGTTCCCATATCGTGGCGGATTGTGACTCCAGACGAGTACGTCGAGGCGGTTCTCGACCTGGTCGAGCGGATCCCGGAGGGCCGGGTCATGTCGTACGGCGCGGTGGCGGACGCGCTGTCCGAGCGCTCGGGCCGCGCCTCGGCCCGGTTGGTCGGCACCATCATGGCCCGGCACGGGGGCTCGGTGCCCTGGCATCGGGTGGTGACCGCGAGTGGTCGACTGCCGCCGGGGCACGAGCGGGAGGCGCGGTCCCGACTGCGGGCCGAGGGGGTGCCGCTGCGCGGCGAGGGTGTGGACATCGCGGCGGCGGGCTGGTCGCCCGATGAGGGGATGTGACCCCCGACTGAACGTGAGTAATGTTCGGCCCCATGAAAACGCCGCCGGGCCCCGGCTCGCTGCCTCGACGGGTGCACGCCGGCTACGCGCTCGGCTCCCTGGCGACCGGAGCGTTCGGCACCGTGCCCGGTCTGCTGCTTCTGCCGTACCTGACCGACACGCTGGGCGTGGCCGCCGGGCTGGCCGCGCTGCTGGTGCTGTTGCCCAAGGCCTGGGACGTGCTGGTCAACCCGGTCGCCGGGCGGATCTCCGACCGCACCCGGTCGCGGTGGGGCGCCCGCCGGCCGTACCTGCTCGTCGCCGGCCTCGCGCTCGCCGTCCTGTTCGCGTCGATCTTCGCCGCGCCGTTCGGTAACGGCTCGGGCGCTGCGGCGTACGTGGCGTTCGCCTTCCTCGCCACCGCCACCGCGTTCGCCTTCTTTCAGGTGCCGTACGTGGCGATGCCCGCGGAGCTGACCGGCGACTACGCCGAGCGAACCCGGTTGATGACCTGGCGGATCGCGGTGCTGGCGCTGGCCATCCTGGTCTCCGGCGCGGTCGCGCCGCTGGTGGTCAGCGCCGGTGGTGACGGCGTGGCCGGGCACCGCTGGATGGGCCTGTTCGTGGCGGTGCTGATCGCCCTCGGCGCCCTCGGCGCGTTCCTGGGCACCCGGTCCGCGCCGACCGGCACCGTGGGCGAGAGCGAGCCGACGCTGCGCGCCCAGCTCGCCGTGGCCGGCGCCAACCGTCCGTTCCGGGCACTGCTGATCTGCTTCGTGGTGCAGTCCGCCGGGGTGGCGACGATCCTGGCCGGGGTCAACTACTTCGCGGGGCAGATCCTGCGCGACGAGGAGAGCGGGCCGACCCTGCTCTTCGTCTGCTTCGTCGGGCCGGCGCTGCTGGTGATGCCGGTCTGGAGCCGGATCGGTGCCCGGCTGGGCAAGCGCACCGCCCTGGTGGTCGCCTCGCTGATCCTTGCCGTCGGGGCCTTCGCCCTGGTCGCCGCGCCGGTGCTGCCGGCGGTCGCCGTCTATCTCCTGGTCGCGCTGATCGGCGTGGGGTACGCCGGACAGCAGGTCTTCGCATTGGCGATGTTGCCGGACTGCATCGCGCACGAGACGGCGCGCACCGGCCGACGGCAGGCGGGCGTCTTCACCGGGCTGTGGACCGCCGGTGAGACCTTCGGCTTGGCGCTCGGCCCGGGCATCTACGGACTGGTGCTCCAGCTCTCCGGCTACGTGTCCTCCGACACCGGCTCGGCGGCGGCCCAGTCCGACACGGCGAGGCTGGGCGTCCTCCTCGGCTTCACGCTGATCCCGGCCCTGCTGATCGCCCCGCCGATCCTCCTGCTCCGCCAGTACACCCTCACCGCCCACAGCGACCTGGTCGATCATGGAGTTGTGCTGGGGGACGAGAGCGTTGACCGCCACGAGAAGGGCACCGTTACCCCATGATCGACGAGAGCAGGGTTGAGGCCGGAGCACTTTCCGCCACCGGGGTTCCGGCGGAAGAGGTTCTGGAAGAGGTGCGCAAACTGCGGGCGGGTGACGCGCCCACCCACGGGGGACGGCTGTTCGCCTACGTCTACGACCCGGCCGTCCCAGGGCTGGACGAGCTGGCCGCCGCCGCCCACCGGGAGAGCGCGCACGTCAACGGGTTGGACCCGACCGCGTTCCCGTCCCTGCTGGCCATGGAGAACGCGCTTGTCGGCGCCGCCGGCCGGGTGCTGGGCGCCGGCCCCGGCACCACCGCCCCGGACGTCGTCGGCAGCGTCACCAGCGGCGGCACCGAGTCACTGATCCTCGCCGTCAAGACCGCCCGGGACGCCCACCCGGAGATCTCCGAACCCCGGATCGTGGTGCCGTCGAGCGCACACGCGGCATTCGCCAAGGCGGCGCACTACCTGCGGGTGGCGCTGGACGTCGTGCCCGTCTCCCCGGAGACGCTGCGTCCCGACCCGGCCGCGATGGCCGCCGCGATCCGCCCGGAGACGGTGCTGGTCGCCTGCTCCGCGCCGTCGTACGCGCACGGGGTGGTGGACCCGGTCACGCAGATCGCGGCCGCCGCGGCCGAGGCCGGGGTGCGCTGCCACGTGGACGCCTGCTTCGGCGGCTGGACCCTGCCGTACCTGCGTCGGCTCGGGGAGCCGGTGTCGCCGTTCGACTTCGCGGTGCCCGGGGTCACCTCCATCTCGGTCGACCTGCACAAGTACGCGTACGCGCCGAAGGGCGTGTCGGTGCTGCTGCACCGCGATGCCACGCTGCGCGCCCCGCAGTACTTCGCGTACGCCGACTGGCCCGGCTACACCATGATCAATCCGGTGATCGCGTCCACCCGCTCGGGCGGCCCGATCGCCGCCGCGTACGCCACGTTGCGGCACCTCGGCGACGAGGGTTACCTGCGGCTGACCGCCCTCACCCGGGACGCGGTAGCCGGGCTGGCCGACGCGGTCCGCGCCGTCGACGGGCTGCGGCTGATGGCCGAGCCGGAGTCGACAGTCGTCTGCTTCACCGCCACCGACGGTGGCCCCGACCTGTTCGTCCTGGTCGACGAGCTGACCGCGCGGGGCTGGCACACCCAACCCCAGCTGTCGTACGACGGCCTGCCCGCCAGCGTGCACCTCACGGTGACCGCCGCTGTCGCGCCCCGGGTCGCCGAGTTCGGGCCGGACCTGACCGCCGCGGTGGCCGCAGCCAGGGCCGCCGGCCCGGTGCGGCTGCCCGCCGAGCTGGCGGCACTGGTCGGCGCGCTGACCCCCGAGGCGCTGACCCCGGACCTGATCATCGGTCTGGCCGCCGGGCTGGGCCTGGGTGGCGAGGAGGGGTCGGACGCGGGACCGCTGCCGGAGCGGATGGCACTGGTGAACACACTGCTCGACGCCGCGCCATCGGCGCTGCGCGAGCGGTTGCTCGTGGAATTCGTCAGTCTGCTGCAACGCCCCAGTTGGGCGCCGAGCTGACCGTGCGGCTACGGGCCCGGCCTTCAGTTCCGGCCGGGCCCGTAGCCGCGGGTCGATGTCAGACCTTGCCGGTCTCCTCGATGCTCTCGTCGAGCAGTTCCGCCAGCGCTGCCCGGCCGCGGTGCAGCCAGGACTTGATGGTGCCCGCGGCCACCCCCTCCTGACTCGCTATCTCATTGACCGGCAGGTCGGCGAGGTAGCGCAGGATGACGGCCCGCCGGTGGTGGGCGGGCAGTTGGGCCAGCGCGGCGTCGATCGCCACCCGATCGGGCGTCGGCCCGGCCATCGTGGCCTCGACCCGCCGTTGCCGGAGCAGGTGGTTGCGCGCGGTTTGGAGCCGCCGCCAACGGCTCCGGGCGAGGTTCAGGGCGACCTGCCGGACCCAGGCGACCGGGTCGTCGTACCGGGCCAGCTGGTCCCACCGGGTCAGTGCCCGGCAGAACGCCTCCTGCGCGAAATCCTGGGCCTGCGAGAGGTCGCCGACGTAGGCACTCAGTTGGCTGGTCACGCTGCGAAAGTGCGCGTGGTAGAAGTCGTCGAAGCTCTCTGTCGTGCTGCGCTCTCCGGCCTCCGCGGCAATGGCCGCCGGTGGCTCGTTGGCACGGGTCCCCGTCATCACTGTCACTGCCTCCCCGTTCGCCGTCGGGCCCGTACCCGAGGCGGTCGTACCACTCGCTCAGCGGGGATCGTTTCCGTGGTCCCCGTTGCCGGCGGTCCTGCTCGGCGCGCCGTACCCCCGTAGAAGCCCGCAACGGGCCTCGGGGTTGCCGCCGACGCTGTGGATCGACTGTCGTATGGGGGACTGAGTTGCGAGGCGGGGTCGGACGCGGGGCCAGCGCCCGCGTGGTGGGCGGAGCGCCGGCCGCGTCGTACGCCCCCGTGGCGTACGACGCGGCCGGCGACCGTCAGCCGTAGGTCAACGTCATCTGAACCAGGTTGTCGGCTCTGTTGACGTCCGGCAGGACGTCACGTTCGCTGTCCATCGGCTGGACGTCCACGTCCGCCTTGTTCGTGCTCAGCGTTATCCCTTCGAGCACCCGGAAGTCCAGGTCCAACCGCATCTCCGCCCCGGCGGCCAGCTGACCCAGGCGGCAGGTGATCGGTTCGACGCTGTCGTGGACGCCCGCGCACGTGCCCCACCCGTCGACGTCCGCGCGCACCACAGCGGGCACGCCCAACCGCAGCACCACGTGGGCGACCGGGCCGGTGCCCCGGTTACGGATCCGCACCGTGGCCGTACCCGTCCGGGAGCCGTCGTCGGCAGTTCTCAGCACGAGGTCACCGGTGGTGACGGAGACGTCCGCCAGGTTCGGGTTCGGACCGAAGCTCGTCGGCCCGGAGACCTGGCTGAAGACGTCACCCTTCCAGCGGTAGCCCCGCCACTGCCGTTGTGACCACCTGGCGTTCCAGCCACCCCCGGGAGCGATGTCACCGACCTGAACGCGAACCGTGCCGTCGCCCACGACGTCCAGCGCGAACAGCCACTCCGGCTTGTCGATGGTGGTCGTGACCACCCGGCCGACAGTCGTCGCCTTTCCTTCCTCGTCGCGGTCGAAGGCGACCACCTGCATCGGCCCGCGGGTGCCGAGCACGCACTGCACGAGAGCCACGGTCTCCACCGCGCCGTCTCCGTCGATGTCGCCGTGGTCGAGCGCCAAAAGCCAGTTCGCGCCCTCCCGGGCGTCGCCGGTGAGCCGCGTCTGCGACGTCGGGCAGCCTCGTCCGGCCCGCCACGCCGGCAGGGTCACCGGCACGCCCAGCAGCTGGGCCCGGCTGAACCGGCCGTCCGGCACCCCGATGGTCGGGCCGGCACTGGTCCCGGCAGGGCTGGGGGTCGGACTCGTCGGCGTCGGCGTTGGCGTCGGTGACGCCGAGATGCTCGGCGTCGGGTCGACCGGACCGGGCCGATGGTCCGGGCCGCTCAACGCCGCGTATCCGACGGCCGACCCGCCGAACAGGGCAAGCGCCGTCGTGGCGGTGGCAGCCAGCCGGCGTCGGCCGCGGCCTCGTACGGTCCGTCGAACGGCGGCGGGCCCCGGCGCCTCGACCTCCGCCAGCGCGGTACGGCGGTAACGGGCGAACTCTTCGGCGAGGTCAAGAATCTCCTGCTCAGACATCCCGCACCTCCTCATTCGTGTCGCGTAGGTGAGTGGCGAGCGCGGTTCGGCCCCGGTGCAGCCAGGACTTCACGGTCCCTTCGGCGACCTGTTCCTGGGCGGCGATCTCCGCGACCGTCAGGTCGGCGAGGTAGTGCAGTACGACGGCCCGCCGCTGTTTCGGCGGCAACTTCGCCAACGCGGTGTCGACGGCGACCCGGTCGGGGCTCGGCTCCGCGACGTGTGTCTCCCGCTGCCGCAGCACCCACTGCTGGGCGGTCCGCAGCCGCCGCCAGCGGTTGTGTCCGAGATTCCACGCGACCCGACGGACCCAGGCCAGGGGGTCCTGGTATCCGGCGAGCCGGTCCCAGCGGGCGTACGCCCGACAGAACGCCTCCTGAACCAGGTCCTGAGCCTGCCCCCGGTCACCTGTGTACGCCGTCAGCTGCACCACCAGGCTGCGGTAGTGAGCGTGGTAGAAGTCGTCGAAGACCAGCTCTGCCGGCGCGGAGGTCGCGGCTCCCGGTGGGTCCGGTGGGCGCCCACCCACCGGCACATCTCGTGTCACAAGCACTTGTCCTCCCCGTGGCGACTGCCGGCATCGCGTTCGCCAGCACCGGTCACACAAGCGAGCGCACCGGTAGGTTGCGCGTCAATCGCTGCCGATCCTTGTCGGCTCCGGGACAGTTGGTGGGCCGCTCGGGCCGATCACCGCCGGACCGCACGGACGCCGGCTGTGATTCACTGTCGGTGAGGAGAGGGGGCGGTCGTGCAGCTGCCGGCAGTGCTCGGCGAGCCGATCCGGTTCGTGCTGAACTGGGGGCGCCGCTACTCGCTCTGGGTGTTCAACTTCGGTCTGGCCTGCTGTGCCATCGAGTTCATCGCCACCAGCATGGGTCGGCACGACTTCATCCGACTCGGCGTGATCCCGTTCGCCCACGGCCCCCGCCAGGCCGACCTGATGGTGGTCTCCGGCACGGTGACCGACAAGATGGCCCCGGCGATCAAGCGCCTGTACGACCAGATGCCCGAGCCGAAGTACGTCATCTCGTTCGGCGCCTGCTCCAACTGCGGCGGCCCCTACTGGGATTCGTATTCGGTGACCAAGGGCGTCGACCAGCTCATCCCGGTCGACGTGTACGTGCCCGGCTGCCCGCCCCGGCCGGAGGCGTTGCTGCACGGCATCCTGCGCCTGCAGGAGAAGATCGCCGCCGAGCAGTCCGGCATCGGAGGTGTGCCGCAACGGGACGTGCTGGCCGCGCCGCTGGACGCCCCGCCCCGCGAGGCCGCCGCACCCCGCTCGGTCGACTCGCTCACCGCCCCGCCGGTACGCCCACCAGCCGCGACCTGACAGCGTGCGTCGCCACCCCGTTGTGGACCCGCCGCACTAGCCTGCGGACTATGAGCAGCTCAGGGGACCAGCGCTCCGCCCACATCGTCGACGTGCTCACCGAGGAGTTCGGCGCGTCGATGGCTATCGACCCGGCCGCCTTCCGCCGCAAGTTCCGCAAGATGGCGGCGTCGCCGTTCGCCTTCTACCGGGGCAGCGCCGCGCTGTTCTACGCCGACCAGCTCGGCGACTTCGCCGACGACCGGTTCTCCGACGAGCAGACCAGCCGGGTGTGGATCCACGGTGACCTGCACGCGGAGAACTTCGGCACCTACATGAACGCCTCCGGGCAGCTCGTGTTCAACGTCAACGACTTCGACGAGGCGTACGTCGGGCCGTTCACCTGGGACCTGCGACGGCTCGCGGCCAGCGTGGCACTGCTCGGCTACGGCAAGGCGCTCTCCGACACGGCGATCGGGGAGCTGGTTGCCGGGTTCGCCCGGTCGTACCTGACCGAGCTGCGGGCCATCGCCGCCGGCGGTGACGACGCGATCGGTTCGATCACCCTGGACAACGCCGACGGGGTGCTACGCCGGGTGCTCCAACAGGCCCGGCTCAACACCCGCGTGGACCTGCTGGCCGCGCAGACCACCATCGATAACTACGAGCGACGTTTCTCCATCGGCGACGGCGTCTTCGAGATCGACGACGCCACCCGGGACCTGGTCAGCGCCGCCTTCCAGGATTACCTGGGCACCCTGCCAAACGCCTCGACGCAGCTGCGCCCGGTGGCAGCGCGGATCAAGGACGTGGTGCTGCGCAAGGGGGTGGGCATCGGCTCGGCCGGACTGCCGTCGTACAACCTGCTGCTGGAGGGGCACACCCAGGCGCTGGAGAACGACGTCGTCATCTACATGAAGCAGGCGCAGGTGCCGGCCGTGGCGCGGTACGTCACCGACGAGTCGGTCCGTGGCTACTTCCAGCACCAGGGGCACCGGACCGCCGAGTCGCAGCGGGCGTTGCAGGCGCACGCCGACCCGTGGCTGGGCTTCACCGAGCTGAACGGGGCCGGTCAGCTGGTCGCCGAGGTCTCCCCCTACGCCGCCGACCTGGACTGGTCGGACGTGAACGAGCCGGAGGAACTGACCGGCGTTCTCGTCGACCTCGGTCGGGCGGTGGCCCGGATGCACTCGGTCGCCGACGACGAATCCAGTCACGACCTGGTGGACTACTCCACCGAGGAGGCGATCGTCGCGGCGGTGGACGCCGACGAGTCGGGATTCGTCGCCCACCTGGTGGACTTCGCGCACGCGTACGGGGTGCGCGCCCGCCAGGACCACCAGCTCTTCGTCGACCTGTTCCGCAACGGTCGACTGCCGGGCATCTGATCGGGCGCGGCGTCGCTCAGGACGCGAACTCCAGCACCACCTTGATGTCGTCCGGCCCGGGGGTGTACGCGTCGGCGTACCGGTTCACCGGCACCCGCCGCGTGATCAGCGACTCGAGCCAGACCTGGTCGGCGCGGGCCAGCGCCTGCGCGGCCATGGTCCAGTGTCGTCGGTTGGCGTTCACCGAGCCGAACACCACGTTGTTCTCCAGCACCAGCGCCCGGTTCAGCGCCCCGGCGTCGAAGTCGATGCTCCGGCCACCACTGGACACCCCGGCCAGGCAGACGATCCCGGTGGGGGCGGCCTTGCACATGACGTCGAGGACCACCGTGGGAGCGCCGGTGCACTCGATCACCACGTCCGGCTCGAAGGGCAGGTCGTTGACCGGCACCGTGTGGTAGGTGGCGCCCAGCCCGGCGACCAGCTCCGGCTTCGGCCCCTCGGTGTTGCGGTCCAGTACGTGGACGGTGAGCCCACGCTGGGTGCCGAGCAACGCGGCCAGCAGACCGATCGGCCCGGCCCCGGTCACCAGCACGGTCTGCGGCTGCCACTCGGCGCGGTGCCCGATCCGCTCGATGTGGTCCCAGGCCTTCGCCACCACACTTGTCGGCTCCAGCAGCACCCCCACCTGGGCCAGCGTCGGGTCGAGCGCGACAGCGAACCGCGGTTCCACCCGCCAGCGGTCCCGGGCGAACCCGGCCAGCGCCTTGATGCCATGTTCGGTGTACTGACCGTTACGGCACATGTCCCACTCGCCGACCGCGCAGTTCGGGCAGGGCACCGGGTCGGGGTACCTGACGATTCCGGCCACCAGGTCACCGGGTTGCAGGGTGCCGCTGGAGTCCTCGATCACCCGGCCCAGTGACTCGTGCCCGATGACCAGGCGGTCGGCACCCGGCGGCGCCTCGCCGTACTCCCCGGCGATGATCTCGTGGTCGGTGCCGCAGATCCCCACCGCCAGCGCCTCGACCAGGACAGAGCCCTCCTCGGCAGCCGGCTCCGGCTGATCGTCGACGAGGCTCAGCGAGTTGGCGACCCCAGGTCTTACCGTCACAGCGCGCACGTCCTCATCTTTCCCCGCCCAGGCGCACGCCGCGCCCAAAGCTGGCAGATCGCCGGGCATCGGCGGCGGCCAGGTGCGGCCTCGGCCGGCACTAGGATCAGCGGCATGACTCCCGAAGAGGTCGGCGCTCGACTGGTCGCGCTGCTCGCGCCGGCTGAGGCGACGCCGTCGGTCTCCGGCGGGCAACGTTTCGCCCGGGCCACCATCGACGTGCCACCCACGAGTTGGCTCACAGCGGTTTCGGCCGCCCGTGACGACGCCGAGCTGGCCTGTGACTTCTTCGACTGGCTCTCCGCGGTCGACGAGTTGGGCGAGGGCTTCGACGTGGTGGCGCACCTCTGGTCGACGCGACTGCGGCACGGCGTGCTGCTGCGTACCCGGTTGCCGAGAAGCGCGCCTACTGTCGCCTCGGTGGTCGACGTCTACCCCGGAGCCGCCTGGCACGAGCGGGAGACGCACGAGATGTTCGGCATCGATTTCGCCGGGCATGAAGAGCTGCTGCCGCTGCTGCTTCCGCCAGAGTTCGAGGGTCACCCGTTGCGCAAGGAGTTCGTGCTGGCTTCCCGGGTGGCAAAGCCCTGGCCGGGTGCGAAGGAGCCGGGCGAGTCCGAGGCTGGCGGCGGGCGTCGACCGATCCGCCCGCCGGGCGTACCCGCTCCGGGCGAGTGGGGGCCCACGCCCACCCCGGCCGGCGCCGGTGGAGTGGGGGAGGGCCCGCGTGGCGGCACCCCCGCCAGACCGGCCCGTGAGCGTCCGGCGCGGCCCGCCCCGGGGGCCCGCCCGGCGCGTACTCCCCGACCGGTCGGCACCACCGACGGCCCGATCCCTGCCGACCAGCCCGCGCCCGACGCAGGCCCGGCCGCACCTGACCAACCTGGCACCGGCCCGACTGCCGCGGCCGTGCCCGGCGCGGCCACACCTGACAAGCCCGTGCCCGACGGGCCGGCCACCGAGCACGTGCCCGGCGTCGACGAGATCGGCCACGTCGCGTCCGGCGCGGCCGCATCGGACAAGCCCGGCGAGGGCTCGGCCGCGTCGGGTGGCGAGCCGGTCGCGGACCCGCCGGGCCGCGATGGCCGGAGCGACCACGACGGGGGTACGGCCTGATGCCGCTCTGGGTGGAGTTGGTGCTCCGGATCGGCGGCGTGGTGGTCGCTTTCCTCACCCTGCCGTTGCTTGTCGGCCAGGCCGAGCACAAGGTGATGGCGCACATGCAGGGTCGGCTCGGCCCGATGTACGCGGGCGGCTTTCACGGCTGGGCGCAGCTCGTGGCCGACGGGGTCAAGTTCGTGCAGAAGGAGGACATCACCCCGCGCGAGGCGGACCGGGCGGTGTTCCGGTTGGCGCCGGCGGTGGCCCTGGTGCCCTACCTGCTGGTGTTGCTCGTCATTCCGCTCGGTCCGAACGACCTGGTCGGGCAACCATTGGACATCGGCCTCTTCTTCGTGCTGGCCGTGGTCGGCGTCGGGGTGGTGGCGGTGCTGATGTCGGCGTGGGCGTCGGCCAACAAGTACAGCCTGCTGGGCGGGTTGCGCGGGGCGGCCCAGCTGCTCGGTTACGAGCTGCCGCTGGTGCTGGCCGCCGCGTCGGTGGCGATGGCAGCCGGCACGCTCAGCCTGTCGGGCATCGTCGAGGCGTGGCAGCCGTGGTGGCTGCTCTGGCAGGCACCCGCGATGATCATCTTTTTCGTCGCCGGGCTGGCCGAGATCCGTCGACCACCGTTCGACATGCCGGTGGCCGACTCGGAGCTGGTCTTCGGCTACATGACCGAGTACACCGGTCTGCGGTTCGCGTTCTTCCTGCTCGCCGAGTACGTCGGCATCGTGGTCATCGCCGCGCTGACCACTGTGCTGTTCCTGGGTGGTTGGCAGGGCCCGTTCGCCGACGACCAGTTGGGCTGGCTCTGGACGCTGCTCAAGATCTTCGCGGTCTCCTTCGTGATCATCTGGCTCCGGGTTTCCTACCCACGCCTACGCGAGGACCAACTCCAACGCCTCTGCTGGCTGGTCCTGGTCCCGGCCGCGCTGGCGCAACTGGTCCTGACCGCAGCCGTCCGCATAGCGCTGTAACCCCACCCCGCCCGGCCTCACCCCGGCCACGCGGCCCCGCCGCACCTGCTGCGTCGATCATGGAGTTGTGGTGGGTGACAAAGCACCCGTACAGGAGTAGTCCAGGCACCACAACTCCATGATCGACAGGGTCGAGAGGTCATCGACCCGCGATCTTGCACTTACTGTGCCGACAGAAGGGGCAAATTGCTCGAACCGGCAACCGAAACTGCAAGATCGGCGGCGCAGGCGGGGCGGGCGCGGCGGGCGCGGCGGGCGCGCGGGCGGGCGGGCGCGGGGCGCGGGGCGGGGGCGAGGGTTGCTGTTTAGGGCAGCGGGGTGTGGGCGGGGTTAACGGGCTCGACCGGGGGTGGGGGTGGGGTGCCGTCGCCGAAGGGGCGGCCGCCCAGCGCTTCCCGACCGTGTGGGGTGAGCCAGTTGGACAGGTCCGGGCCGAGCGGCACGATCCCGGTCGGGTTGATGTCGCGGTGCACCTCGTAGTAGTGCCGCTTGATGTGGTCGAAGTCGATGGTGTCGCCGAAACCGGGAGTCTGGAACAGGTCCCGGGCGTACGCCCACAGCACCGGCATCTCGCTGAGCTTCTGCCGGTTGCACTTGAAGTGGCCGTGGTAGACCGGGTCGAAGCGGACCAGCGTGGTGAACAGCCGCACGTCGGCCTCGGTGATGGTGTCGCCGACCAGGTAGCGCTGGTCGGTCAACCGCTCGGTGAGCCAGTCCAGCCGGTCGAAGAGCTGGTGGTACGCCTTGTCGTACGCCTCCTGGTTGCCAGCGAACCCGCACCGGTAGACGCCGTTGTTGACGTCCCGGAACACCACGGCGTTGACCTCGTCGATCTGCTCCCGCAGGTGCTCGGGGTAGAGCTGCGGTGCGCCCTCGCGGTGGTACGCCCTCCACTGCGTGGACAGGTCCAGGCTCATCTGCGCGTAGTCGTTGGTCACCACCTGCCCGGTTGGCACGTCGACGATCGCCGGCACTGTGATGCCGCGTTCGTAGCCGGGGAAGCGCTTGAAGTACGCCTCCTGGATGCGCTCGATGCCGAGTACCGGGTCCCGGCCGTCGGGGTCGAGGTCGAAGGTCCAGCTCCGGGCGTCGTGGGTCGGGCCGGCCACCGCCATCGAGAGGGCGTCCTCCAGGCCGAGCAACCGCCGCACGATGATCAGCCGGTTGGCCCACGGGCAGGCCCGGCTGACCGCCAGCCGGTACCGGCCGGGCTCGACCGGGTATCCGTCGCGCCCGTCCTCGGTGATCCGGGTGGCGATGTACCGCTGGTCGCGGGTGAACTCGCCGCCCGGCTCGACGTACTTGCCGCCTTTTTCCTCGCCCACGTCGCCCTCCCGGTCTGGTCTGTTGTCTCTACCCAATCCTCGCGGATCTACGGCGCACAGTGGTCCGGATACCCTGCCGGCATGACGGATGTGGAGGCGGCGGCCCGGCGGTTCATCGCCGATGTGTGGAATGCCCGCCAGGAGGAGTCGGCGTACGAGCTGGTCGCCGAGGAGTGCCCGGGGCTGGGCGGCACCGGGCCGGAGGCGACGTTGGCCTGGCACCGCGAGCGTCGGGCGGCCTTCCCGGACCTCCGCTACAAGATTGTCGACGTGGTCGCGGCCGGCGAGCGGGTCGCGGTGCACTGGCGGGCCGCGGGCACCCACGCCGGGCAGTTCGGGCCGGTGCCGCCGACCGGGCAGGTGGTCAGCTACTCGGGGGCGACGTTCCTGCGCTTCGACACCGCGGGCCGGATCGTCGAGGTGTGGAGCTGCAACGAGTTGTTCCAGTTGTTGCAACAACTCGGTGTCGAGATGCTCCCACCGGCTGTCGTCGGCGGACCCGGGGCGTGATCCGGCTGTTCCGCAGGTGACCGTGCTCCTCGGGTGAGCCCTGAGGTCGTCGACCTGTGGGTGGTGGTCGCGCGCGCAGTGGCCACAGGGCAGGATGGTCGACATGAGCGACCCCAGCGAGCGCGGCGACACCAGCGAGCGCGGCCTCCCCGGCGCGGGCCTGGTGAAGGGGCTGGCGGTCACCCTCAAGACGATGACCAGCCGGTCGACCACTCAGCAGTACCCCGATGTGGCCCCTGAGCTGCCGCCCCGTTCGCGTGGCGTGATCGCGTTGTCGGAGGAGAACTGCACGGTCTGCATGCTCTGCGCCCGGGAGTGTCCGGACTGGTGCATCTACATCGACTCGCACAAGGAGGAGGTGGTGGTGCCCGGCGCCGCCCGCCCCCGCCAGCGCAACGTGCTCGACAAGTTCGACATCGACTTCTCGCTCTGCATGTACTGCGGCATCTGCATCGAGGTCTGCCCGTTCGACGCGCTCTACTGGTCGCCCGAGTTCGAGTACGCCGAGTACGACATCAAGGACCTGCTGCACGACAAGGACCACCTCGGTCAGTGGATGGCCACCGTTCCGCCGCCGCCCGCGCACGACCCGAACGGCGAGCCGGCCAAGGAGGAGACCTCCGCCGCGCGCAAGGCGGCCGCCGCACGTCCCGCTTCGCCGGCGGTACGCTCCGACGCCGACCAGGACCCGGCGTCGTGAGCGCCCGGGCCGGAAGGGCGCTCCGGTGACCGGCGCGGATGTCCTGCTGCTCGCCCTCGGCGCGGTGGCGGTCGGCGCCGGTGTGCTGGTGGTGACCACGAAACACCTGGTCCGGGCCGGGCTCTACCTGGTGGTGTGCCTGGGTGCGTTGGCCGGTGACTTCCTGGTGCTCAGCGCCGAGCTGGTGGCCTGGGTGCAGGTGCTGATCTACGTGGGCGCGGTGGTGGTCCTGCTGCTGTTCGCGGTGATGCTGACCCGAGCCCCGATCGGCGCTTCCGACGACCTGGACCGGCCGGGCTGGCCGGCCGCGCTGATCGGTGGCGGCGCCGGGCTGGGGCTGACCGCGCTGCTGGTCGACGCGTACCGGTGGAGCACAGTCACGTTGCCTGACGCCGGCACCGCCGAGCGGCTGGGCGAGCAGATCTTCCAGTCCTGGGTGCTGCCGTTCGAGGTGCTGTCGGTGCTGCTGCTCTCCGCGCTGGTGGGCGCGATCGTGCTGTCCCGGCCGGACATCGGCCGTGCCGCCCCGCAACGCGACGCAGGCGACCTGGTCGACAGCGAGCCCGGGGGGCGCCGGTGAGGCCGGTCATCCCGTACGTCACCGCCGCGCTGCTGTTCGGCCTCGGCGTGTACGGCGTACTGCGCCGCCGCAACGCGGTGCTGGTGCTGATGTCGGTCGAGTTGATGCTCAACGCTGTCAACCTGATCCTGGTCACCGCGGACACCACGGCCCGCGCCGTGCTCCCGCACTCGGGGCAGGTCTTCGCGCTGTTCGTCATCGTCCTCGCCGCCGCCGAGATCGGGGTGGGGCTGGCGATCGTCCTTCAGCTCTACCGGTTGCGGGCGACCGTCGCGGTGGATGACGTGCCGCTCACCGAGTCGCCGGATCCCTCCGCCGGGCGTGAGCCGGTCGTCGCGGACTCGGAGGTTGGCCGGTGACCGGGCTGCTCGGGGCGCTGCTGCCCGCCGTACCGCTGGTCGCCGGGCTGCTCGGTCTGCTGCTGCCACCGGCCCCTCGACGCGACAGCGCGACCGGCGGCGACCGGGCCCGCTCGGCCGCCGTGACGCTCGGCGTCACCGGTGCGGCCGGCGCGCTGGCGTTGGCCGTCGCTCTGCTGTTCACCGTGGACGGGCCGACGGAGACGTCGGCCACCTGGGTCGACTTCGGCGGGCTGGCGGTGACCCTCGGCGTACGGCTGGACGGCGCCGCCGCGCTGGTCGCGGTGGCGGTCACCGCTGTCGCCCTCGCCGTGCAGGTCTACTCGATCGGCTACCTGCGGCGCGGTCCCCACGACGACGTCGACGTGGACCACCGCTACCCGCCCTACGCCGCCCAGATCAGCCTCTTCACCGGTGCCATGCTGCTGGTGGTGGTCGCCGGCGACCTGATCATGCTGTTGGTCGGCTGGGAGGTGATGGGCCTCTGCTCGTACCTGCTCATCGCCCACGACCGCCGACTGGCCGGCGCCCCCGCCGCCGCCATGAAGGCGTTCCTGGTGACCCGGGTCGGTGACGTCGGGTTCCTGCTCGGCATCGCGCTGCTGGGTGTGTCGACGGGCAGCTTCCGGATCGCCGACGTGCTCGCCCACGACCATTCCGGCGCGACGTTGACCGCTGCCGGCCTGCTGCTGCTCGCCGGGGTGGCCGGCAAGAGCGCGCAGTTCCCGCTGCACACCTGGTTGCCGGACGCGATGGCCGGCCCGACCCCGATCTCCGCGTTGATCCACGCGGCGACGATGGTCGCCGCCGGTGTGTACGCGGTGGCCCGGCTCTACCCGCTGTTCACGGCCGCGCCGGTGACGCTGACGGTGCTGGGGGTGCTCGGCGCGATCACGCTGCTGCTCGGCGCGCTCGCGGCCACCGCCCAGGACGACATCAAACGCGTGCTGGCCTGGTCGACGGTGTCCCAGTTGGGTTACATGACCGGCGCGCTGGCGGTCGGTTCACCGTCGGCCGCACTGTTCCACCTGCTCACCCACGCCGCCTTCAAGGCGCTGCTGTTCCTCGCCGCCGGTGCCGTGATCCACGCCGTCGGCACCACGCTGATGTCGGAGATGGGCGGGCTGCGGCGCAGCATGCCGGTGACGTTCTGGTGCACTGTGGTGGGCCTTGGCGCGTTGGCCGGGGTGCCGCCGTTGGCCGGTTTCTGGAGCAAGGACGGCGTACTGTCGGTCGCCGAGTCGGCCGCGCTGGAGGGCACCGGGCCGGCCCCGTCCTGGGTGGGCTGGATCGTCTGGATCGCCGGGCTGATCGGCGTGGCGGTCACCGCCTGGTACGCGGGTCGGCTGCTGTTGCGCGCCTTCTTCGGCGCCCCGCGCCTGCCCCTGGTTCAGCCGCACGACCCGCCGGCCGTCCTCCGCTGGCCGGTGCTGCTGCTGGCCGTGCCGGCTGCGCTGCTCGGTCTGGTCGGGTTCGTCGGGGCCTTCGCCGACCGCCTGCGGTTCCCCACCGTCCCGGTGGCGGGCTCCGAGGACGGCCTGGTCCACCTGGGGCCGGGGGTGCTGCTGCCGCTCGCGTTCCTGCTGTTCGGCGCCGCGCTGGTGACGCTGGGCTGGCGGCGCGACCCGGCCGCCGACCCGGCCGCCGCGCTGGGTCTGCTGCGGCCGGTCTTCGCCCGCGCGTTCCGGCTCGACGACGTCCAGCGCACCCTCGTGGTACGTCCCGTCCGCGCGCTGGCCCGCGCCGCGCGCACGGGTGACGAGGTGGTGGTGGACGGCGCGGTCGAGGGCAGTGGGCGAGCCGCTTCCGGTCTGGGCGCGGGGCTGGCCGCGCTGCACCGCGCGGCGCTGCCCCGGGCCGCCGCCGGCGTACTGGCCGGTGCTCTGCTGATCGGCCTGGCCGCCGCCCTGGTTGGAGTTAACCGATGATGTTGGGGCAGGGGTTGCTGGTCGCGGTGCTGGCGGTGCCGGCGCTGGGTGCGGTCGCGGTGGCGGCGACGCCCCGGGACCGGGCGGCCCGGCTGGTCGGCACTGTCGCGGCGGCGTTGACCCTGCTGGCAGCGGTGCCGCTCGTGTTCGGCGGTCGGGGCTGGGTCGCCTGGTCGACGGACGAGCCGGCGGTGCGCCCGTGGCACCAACTGGACCTGCCCTGGGTGCCCGGTCTGGAGTTGCGCTTCCACCTCGGCGTCGACGGCATCTCCTGGCCGCTGGTGGTGTTGACCGCGCTGCTCACGTTGCTCTGCTGCGCGTACACGATGTGGCGGGTTCCGGACGGCGGCAGCGGCCGGGCACTCGTCGCGCTGCTGCTGGTGGTCGAGGTGGGCATCCTGGGCACCTTCCTCGCCCTGGACCTGGTGTTGTTCTTCCTCTTCTTCGAGGTCGTCCTGCTGCCGATGTACGCGATCATCGCCGGCTGGGGTGGCGCGGCCCGGCGTCGGGCGGCCCGGAAGTTCGCCCTTTACACGCTGTTCGGCTCGGTGTTGCTGCTGGTCGGCGTGTACGTCGTGGTCGCCGCCGCCGGCACCGCCGACCTGGTGACGCTGACCGGTGGCGCGGGGATGTCCCGGGGCACCCAGTTGGCCGCGTTCACTCTGCTCGCGTTGGCGTTCGCGGTGAAGAGCCCGCTGTGGCCGTTGCACTCCTGGCTGCCCGACGCGCACACCCAGGCACCCACCGTGGGCAGTGTCGTGTTGGCCGGTGTGCTGCTCAAGATGGGCACGTACGGCCTGATCAGGGTCGCGGTGGGGGTGGCACCGGAGGGAGCCCGTTGGGCAGCGCCGGTGCTCGGCGTGCTCGCCGTCGCCGCGATCCTGATCGGTTCGCTGGTCTGCCTGGCCCAGTCGGACGTGAAGCGGCTCATCGCGTACTCCAGCGTGGGGCACATGGGCTTCGTGCTGTTGGGCGTCGCCACGCTGACCGCCACCGGCATCCAGGCGGCGTTGATCGGCAACGTCGCGCACGGGGTGATCACCGGCCTGCTGTTCTTCCTGGCCGGGGCGGTGAAGGACCGTACCGGCACGGGCACCCTCACCGAGCTGTCCGGGCTGCGGGAGACCTCGCCCCGGTTGGCGGGTCTGCTCGCGTTCGCGGCGATCGCGTCGCTGGGCCTGCCCGGCCTGGCCGGTTTCTGGGGCGAGGCGTTCGCGGTGATCGCCGCCGTGCAGGTGGGCGGTCCGCTCTGGACCACCCTCGGGGTGCTGGCGGCGGTCGGTGGGGCGCTCACCGCCGCGTACTTCCTGCGGTTGCTGCGCCAGGTCACCCACAATCGGCCGAGCCCCGCCGTCGGTCGGGTCAACCCCGGCCTGGCCGGTGCGGAGTTGACCGCCTGGGTGCCGCTGGTGCTGCTCGCGTTGGCCATCGGGCTGGCACCCACGCTGGTCCTCGGCGTCGCCGAGGCTCCCGTCGACGCCCTGATCGGGGTGGTCTCCCGGTGAGCGCGAGGAGTGCAGCGGAGCGGAGCCCCGCAGTCGTGAACGAAGGCGAGCTCTGGTGAGCGCGAGGAGTGCAGCGGAGCGGAGCCCCGCAGTCGCGAACGAAGGCGAGCTCTGGTGAGCGCGAGGAGTGCAGCGGAGCGGAGCCCCGCA